>CALJNV010000038.1 GCA_937981455.1 uncultured Bacteroidales bacterium
AACCAATCGTATCGATGACCTGTTAGGCCATATGTTTTCATGACCACCAGCAACTTATGCCTTGATTGAGCAGCCCAATTTTTTAGGCTTATCGTGCCCGGTGCATTTAAGGTATTCCATGAAAATCGTTTTAAATAAATCTGATAAAAAATTCCTCTGCGGGCAAGATATTTTTTGTAATCAAACGCACCAGGCAAAATAGGTCCTTGTAAAGCAATGGGAGTCCCTCTAAATATAATTCTTTCTCCAGGCACGAACATCTGAGGCAAAGAATCCTTTTCCAGATAAAGAAGGATTTTACCCTGTGTGGGGATTATGTTGGGGCTGTCTACAAAAGCCTCGATGTAGGCCAGATATTTTATTGACCTTGATTTTTGCTGACCAAAATCCTCTATTCTTGCAATCCAAAAGTTACCTTCCTCAAGATATTTTGAATAATGATTGTTATAATAAAGATAATCCTTGAATGAGACGCAGCCCATACCCACAAAAATCCATAGAAGGGCTAAATACAATGAGATGAACCATTGAAAAGAAAAACGAAAGTGCTGCACCCATATAATCAAAAGCAATGTGCTCAACCCAAGGCCCAATGCAAAATAGAGAGGATGTAATCGAATACCAAAGGAAATATACCCTATAATTCCTATCAAAAACGGGATTATCAGGCGCAGGATAGGATTCTCTCTTAGCATTCCAAAAATCAAATGGATCTGCTAAGTTATTAACGAATAACTGATTATCCTCCTTTCTTGTGGAATTATTTTCGACCCGAAAGATCAAGCAAAGCGTTAATTATGACCAGCGGATGAGGTGGATTTCCAGGAATATAAAGATCCACTGGATGTTCATCGAGGAAGGAACGGTGGAGAGCTGGGCTTCCAGTAAAAATACCCCCACTTATCGCATCGACGCCAGCTAAGACTATTATTTTAGGGGCAGGTGTGGCTTCAAAAGTTATTCTCAGAGCCTCTGCCATATTCGAAGTGATTGGGCCTGTAATAACCACCCCATCGGCATGGCGAGGGGATGCCACAAATTCAATTCCATACCTGTGCATATCGAAATTGGCGTTGCCACAGGCATTGAGTTCCCATTCGGCCGAGTTATCGCCCCCCGCCGAAACTTGACGTAACTTCAGTGATTTTTTGAAAAGCGTTCGAATTTCAGGCCGAACGGCAGCAGGCTCAAACAGATTGTTGCGTTGCTCACCTTCCCTGATTAATAAATTTTCCCTCTTATTGCTATAAATATTTATATTGTTGGTAAATGTTATTTTCTCTGGAAAAGCCAAAGCACATTCACCACAAAATGTGCATCGGCCCATATCCAAGGTCAGGGGTTTTACAGTGATAGCACCGGTTGGACAAATCGCTGCCAACGCTTCCTCATCTACCCGGGCACCAGAAATTGAAGGCCTTCCCCGCCAAGGTAAGGGTATTTCAGCTTTCCGCAAATTGGGAATAAACTGCTTACCATTTTGTAATAAAATTTTCAGTTCTTTGAGCATAAAAATTTTCTATAAATCAAATCCACAATAACTCAGGTTGTAACTTTTATTATTGATCGGAAAATCAGAAATTTCCAGATTTCTCAAAGAGAGTTCTAATGCTTTCCAATTATGAAAAGAAGGATCCTTAATCTTGTATCGAAAAATTTTTCCGTTTTCATCCGTCAGAGCTACATGACAAACTTCGCCTCTCCACCCTTCTGTTAAGGATACAGCCAGTTGGGAAGATTGAAATTTTAAGGTCTGCGGAGAAGGCTGTTCCATGAATGAATCATCGAAAGGAAAGGTATCTAAAATATGGCGAATCCATGAAAGAGAAGCCTTAATTTCTTTTCTTCTAAGCAAAAAACGAGCAAAAACATCACCTTTTGGGAGGGTTATAAACTCAGGGCTTGAGCCTATATAACCCGCATATGGATGCGATTTTCTGATGTCTCTTCCCAGGCCAGTCATCCGAGCAGCCATACCCACAAGACCCAATTCCCTCGCTTGTTGGGTGGTAACGACACCAATGTTATCGAATCGATTTTGCACTGATGGTAGTTTATAAGTGAGATGCGACAGGGGTATAAATCGACGTTCATAATCCGCAAGCACTAATTTTAATCGTTCTCTTAAATCCTTGCTCAAGCGAAAATAAGTTCCGCCAGGGCGTATCAAAGATTTACCCAGCCGATTTCCGCACCATGCTTGGAGAAAATTAATAATCCCCGTTCGAAGAATACCAAAAACATTAGCCCCCAGATGATAAGCAACATCTGTACATAAAGCAGCAATATCCCCTGTGTGAATAGCTAAGCGCTCTAATTCTTGAGCAATAGAACGTTCTATGGCTAACTGGTTCGATACTTTCTGCTCTGATAAAGCTTCAGCCACCATAGCCCAAGCCGTGGCGTGTTCAATGGCACTATCGCCCGCAATGCTCTCTGCTAAAATGGACCTTTGTAGCCCATTGTCTTTGTTTGCCATGAGATATTCGACGCCACGATGCTGCCACCCTAATTGTATTTCAAGATGTAAAACATTTTCGCCGTCGCAGGTAAAACGAAAATGCCCGGGCTCTATAATCCCTGCGTGCACAGGCCCAACCCCAACACTGTGCAGTTGCTCACTTTCTATAGTATAAAAAGGATAGTCGATTATACTATCATTATGGTTACACCTATTAAAAGAAAATCTTACCGGTTTGGGCCATGGATGACCCTCGAAAACAATTGGAAATTCTTCCATGATTTCTCTTTCAAACAGGTGCAATGCAGGTATCTGTGGTGTCAACGACTTCAATTTAATGGGTGTGGGTCCCTTAATAGAAGAGGATAATACTATTACATCTTGATTTAAATCATCGGCTAAAACAAGAATCAGAGAAAAGTCATCAGCACTGGAACGAACGGCAAAATATGAGGCACAATGAAAGTACTCTTCTTTGAGTAGCCGGAGTGCTTCCATGGCCCAGTCATTATAGGTATGAGAGGGTAACTTATAAAGAGAAATTGCACTGCCGTTTTTTATTCGTAAATAGTTCATGAATACGCACTTTTTAAAATTAAGAAACGGGGAAAAGTCTTACAATGTCGGTTATCATGGCCATAAGCATAGGAGGACGAACCAAGGCCAGATATACCGTAAAGCCAATTAATAAGAATTGGGAGCTGGCTTCAAAAATAGGATACTTTATTTGCGAAGATTGAGGCCAAGATGGGTTGATGCTATCAATTTCCTCTTCGTTAAAAAGTATTTTAAGCAAATTTGAAATAAAAATGTATATAATAAATGTAATTAAAATCAAAGCCAAAATGGCCAAGGCCGAATAACCTGCTTTGAAAAGAGCTATAAAAATTAGAACTTCCGTAAAAAATAAACCTGTGGGAGGGATGGCAAGAATGGAAATCACTCCAAAAATAAGAGAAAGGCTACCTGCCGGATTAACTTTGAAGTAATTGCGAATATTTCTGATAAAATACGTATGATAATAACCATTTAATTGACCGGCTTGATAAAAAAGGCTGGCCTTTACAAATGAATGCAATATAATTTGAGCCAGGGCGGCTATATATCCCCATCCACCAGCTCCCAGGCCGAGTAAAACCAGGCCCATATGCTCGAGACTGGAAAAGGCAAACATACGCTTAAGGTGTTTGATTTGCATCAGCTGTATGGAGGCCAGTGCGATGGAGAGAATGCCAGCAAGGAGCATTAAATGTTTAGCCCATTCTATGACTAAGGTCTGTGTTAACAGGCTTAATATTCTGAAAATACCAATAAATCCTACGTTCATTAAAGTAGTGGAGATAAAAGCACTTATAGGAGCAGGAGCAACCGTATGAGCATCAACAGCAACAGTATGTAAAGGGAAGAATCCCATCTTAGCACTGAAACCTGTTAGAATCAACAAAAAAGAGATCTTTAACCATAAAGGATCTACAAGAGAAATATTGTTTCGTAACACTTCCAAATTCAAGGAGCTGAAAGGGGCAGATGCCAGGCTGATAAGCAGGATACCCATAAAGGCAATAGCAATGCCTACCGACGATACATAAAGGTATTTCCACGAGGCCTCAATAGCTTCTCTTGATCTCTCGTAATATATTAAATAGGAAACAAACAAGGTTGTGGCTTCAATGCTTGCCCACATCAAGGCAAGGTCACTTGCCAGGTAGCTGCTAATCATGGATGTGATTAATAGGATGAGACTGGCATAATATGACGAGGAATGCCGGGGATTTGCTGGATGTCTTTTTAAATAAATTATACTATGATAATAAGTAGAAATACTGAGTATAGAGATGATAATCGTAAACAAAACACCAGCAGGGTCAAATAAATAATAGGATCCATCTCTAGTATTGAGGTGAAAAATAGCATAAACGGTAAATCCTACTTCTACTGCAATGTATACACCGACCAAGATACGTGCAAGCGTTTCGTTTCGGGCAAGTATTATCATGAGGCCAATAAACAGGGCAAACAACACAAAGAATCCTGTAATCATCTATTTGTCAATCTTTTAAATTAGTCAAGCTTTCAGTTTCTATACTATTAAATCGATCTCCAATACGGTTTATAAAAATGCCCAATACCAAAATGCCCATAATCAAGTCGAGCAAAATGGCAAGGTTCACCAAAACAGGCATTTCACTACCCACGGACAATGAAAGCAAGAAAATACCATTTTCTACAATAAGATACCCCACCACATGACTAAAAATATTGCGATGAACTACAATAAAATAAATTCCAAAAATTACAGTAGCCAAAGCTATTGCCATAAAACTACGCTTGAGCCCTGTAGTGGGAAGGTTTTGAGTAATCAAAAGGCTCAAAGTAATTATCATCATAGTAATC
>CALJNV010000039.1 GCA_937981455.1 uncultured Bacteroidales bacterium
GGTTATTTTTTACGATGTTTGGACCGAGGATGGCAGGCAATATGCCAAGAAATATAATATCAACCTAATTCCCACACAGGTTTTTTTGGATGAAAACGGGAAGGAATTCTTCAGACACGAGGGTTTTTTCCCCGAAAATGAGCTTCTTAAAGTCTTAAAGAACAAAGGGGTTAAGTAGAAGTCTTTTAAACAATAAAAATTTTTTTAAAAAATAGGTCCTTTAGGGTTGGGTTTATAAAATTTGTTGTATGTTTGCAAGTGATTACTTGCAAAAAAATGAGACAATCAACCGACATTCGGAAAGGGCAAATAAAGCAAGCAGTGCTGGAAATCATTTATACCGATGGATTAAAAAATCTTTCAACCCGGATGCTTGCCAAGCATATAGGCATGAGCGAGGGCGCTATTTTCAGGCATTTCCCCACTAAACATCACATCGTTCTTTCCATCATCAACGATGTTCATAAAGATTTTATTGGAGGACTGCGCAAGATTGCCACATCCAGACAAAATCCCTCGAATCGGCTGGAGGAGTTTATTTGCTTTACCGTTAAATATTTAATCGAAAATAAAGGAATAACGATGTTATTGTTTTCAGAAGCCTCGCACAACAACGACGTGGAGCTCAAGCAAAGCCTGCTCCAGATATTCAATACCCAAAAGAAGCTGATTAGCAAGATTATTCTTGATGGTATTGCTGAGGGGATATGGGACGAAAGCATAGCGGCAGAGAGCGTGGCCGCACTTTACATGGGTATTCCTGTATCGCTCAACATCGAACTTATTCTTAACAATGGAATTTTTGAAACCTCCAACTTTTGCAACCAAATGGTTCGGCTGATGAATAAAATATTGAAAAAATAATTTTTAAAAAATATGTAAGTAAGTGCTCACAAAAAATAGAAACCATGCTATACACAATTGTGTTCTTGATTATTGCCATTGCCTCATTCCTTTTTGCCATGCTGGGCTTGGGAGGAGGAATGGTATATGTTCCCGTTTTAAATTGGGCAGGTTTTGATATGGTGTCGGTGGCTATTCCGCTTGGATTATTGCTAAACGGCTTAAACACCGCCTTGGTACTCATCCCGTTTGCTCAAAAGAAAATGGTTGATTGGAAGGGAGGTGCTGTAATGGCCACCTCAGCCCTTGTTGCCTCGCCCCTTGGCGCTATGACCAGCGAACATATACCGGTCGAAACTCTAAAGATTTTGTTTGCTGCTATGGTTGTTGCGGCTGCCTTACGCACATTGTGGGCATCGTCAAAGAAAGAACCCGAGGCAATGATGTCACTCAAGCAACGGAGCATCATAGGTTTTTTTGTTGGAGGCTTTGCCGGTTTTATGGGCGGGATGTTGGGTTTAGGCGGAGGTTTTATTATAGCCCCTATCCTTATGATGATGGGCTATAAAACCAAAGAAGCTGCAGCTACAACAGCCTTCGTGGTAACATTTTCTTCCTTCTCGGGCTATTTCGGGCATGTATCCCAAGGACATATAAACTGGCCTCTTACCCTAGTAGTTGTCCTTGCCGTTGTCTTGGGCTCCCAATTGGGCGGCCGCTATATGACCCAAAAAGCTAAGTCGAAGCAGATAAAAATTGTTTATGCAATCGTACTATTGCTCATTGCCAGCAAAATGGTTTACAGCGTTCTAAATTAAACAGCGACTATGTCCAGCGAAAAACATCATCACCACAAAGTAAATGCGAAAAACCTTGGGATTACCGCTTTACTTAATATTTTCATTACAGCTGCTGAAGCCATTGGAGGTATACTTACAGGAAGTGTTTCCCTATTAAGCGATGCAGCCCATAATTTTAGTGACGTTTTATCGCTAGTAATCAGCTACATTGCCAGTAAAATTGCCCGTCGGCAAGCCACTTTGGAACAAACCTTTGGTCTGAGACGCTCCGAAATACTTGCCGCCTTTATCAATTCGGCAACATTGATGGGATTGGCGATAGTAATTTTCATAGAAGGTGTTAAACGGTTATACGATCCGGTAAACGTCAACTCAAGCTGGGTGATTGGGTTAGCGCTGTTGAGCATTGTAGTGAATGGAGCAAGCGTACTATTTATCCGAAATGATGCCCACGATAATATCAATATTAAATCGGCCTACCTTCATCTTTTTAGCGATATGCTCACCTCTGTTGCGGTGCTGGTGGGTGGTTTGGCTATGAAATACCTTCAATGGCATTGGGCTGATGCTGTGTTTAGCATGGTTATAGCCCTTTACCTGCTTTACACCTCCTGGGGCATTTTAAAAAAATCACTTAAAATTTTCATGCAGTTTTCACCGGCCAGCATCAACATCAACTTGATAACACAGCAAATTGAAGGCCTATCTGGGGTGAAGAATGTACATCATGTACATGTCTGGCAAATTGATGAACATGAGATTATGTTTGAGGCCCATATCGACGTAACCGAAAACATTATGATATCGGATTTTGAAAGCATTCTTGATCAAATTAAAGAAAGGCTTAGAGAGCATGGAATAAACCATGTGACCATTCAACCAGAATATTCTGTTACAGATAACAAACAATTAATTCACTCATCCTTTAAATTTTAAACCTATGATTAATCCAAAAGATTGGCTGGAATTCGGCCAAAAATTTCACGGGCATAAATGCCCGGCCATGCCCATGGGGCTCAGAGTGGGTGCAGCAGCCATGAATGCACTGGGTGCGGAGCGCGCCAAAGATGGTCAGCTAATCGCTCTAGTTGATCTTGGCGAGGACCATTGCGCTACATGCTATGCCGATGGTCTGCAGGTAATAATGGGCACTACCTTTGGCAAAGGAAATATCAAGAAAACTCACAAAGGTAAATGGGCGGTAACGGTCATTGATAAGGCCACCGGGCGTGCTGTAAGGGTTACCCCAAAAGCCGAAGCAATGCTTGCGAATAAGCAAACCGCGTTTTTTAAGGAATACCGCGAGAAAGGTATTCCTGCTAGCAAGGTCCCCGATAGTGTGGTTGATCCCCTTATCCTTAATGTTATGAGTGCCCCCGATGAAAAGCTCCTCAGCATCTCTGAAGTTTTCCTTTACGACCTCAAAGAACATCCCCACAGCTTTAATAGTTTTGTATGTGAGGAATGTGGTGAGATGACGGTTATGGAATACGGTCGCATAAAAGGCGATAAGAAAGTTTGCATCGACTGTGCCCATAAATGATATTTTGGGGTAAGCCTTGAGTCTGACGGTCAGTGATTTTTTCACTGACCGTTTAGTGTTTTAAAATTTTTATGCAGGTTTTCTTATCAGTTCTGTAGATCATCCCTTAATTTCCTGTCGGGTATCCGGGGGGTACAATTTGAGGTTATTAATGTGTCGCTGGGCATCTCTAAGGCTTTTCTTTTCCAAGTTTTGAGTGAATGCCTCGGTCAGATCAACCCCTGTTTGATTGGCCAAGCAAAGTAAGACGAAAAGCACATCAGCTATTTCGTCGTTTAAGTTTTTTGTTTTATCGCTATCTTTTTCCGATTGTTCACCATAGCGGCG
Organism: uncultured Bacteroidales bacterium; assembly: GCA_937981455.1. GTDB lineage: Bacteria > Bacteroidota > Bacteroidia > Bacteroidales > TTA-H9 > UBA2030. Next base: position 3,514 of record CALJNV010000039.1, read on the forward strand.
GGCTATAATGCGTGCGAGCTCTCCAACTTCTTCCATCAACAGGGCGAGGTTGGTAAGTTCATTGAAATATCTTACACCGGTTGTATTTATCCATTTATCTACAGTCTCCTGGGCTTCTTTCAGCGTCATAGTTTTAAAAATTTGTTGAGATTAATCATTGTTGGGCTCTCGTTCATTTGAAAATTTCGTTTGAGATCTTAGAATACTCTTATATTTTCGTGGCCTAAGGGATCGTTTGATAAAAATGTTTTTTTACTATCTCAGCGGCGGGTTTATCGTAAAAGTTAAAATCTTGGGTATGCCAGATACTTGAAAAACCTTCAGGAGTTAGTAAGAATGGCGTGATGCACCAAAGACTCACCCCCTGAAACCACTGACCTTTATTTTCTTTTAAAACCCCCAAGTAAGCGTCCAACCCCCGGGCTTGAAGGTCATAGTGGGCATAAGATTGGGGATCGGGGCCACTTATATCGTATAAGCCTTGATTTTTGCTGGGATAACCTCCTTCTACAGCGATAAGCGGTTTTTGATATCGTATGGAAATACTTTCCAAAAATTCGATTACATTATCAATTTTAAACCATCCTTCTCCTCCATAAATTTCTCCCAGGTCATTAAAAAAGGCCTTTCGCAAAGTGTCAACCGGTGCATTGTCGTCGGTGGTTAAAGGCACATACAAAGAGACACCGATATAATCTACCTTGTCCCAAAATACCACATCTACAAGATTTTTATTAAAAAGCCAGCGGTCGAAAAGGGCATCGTATGTAATGGGCCCTGTGTAGATATTTCGTATTGAGTTGATTAGGTTTTCCCAATTTTCTTTAAACATCCAATCGAGATGGTTGAGTTCTGTGCCTATGCAAACCATGTCAACGTTGTTTTGGCGGGCAAATGCTGCCAAATCTTGCCAATAAACAGTATAATCAGCAAAAAAATTTGCGGGCAAAAAGGTTTCAATATTTGTATTCCAGATATTCCGATTGAAGGATGAATATCGCAGGGTAACATGGGGTTTAAGCATCACCTTAAGCCCAGCCTGGTGGGCCTTAGTAATAATACTGGAAATGGTACTTAGCGGGGGGTGCAAACTTCCGGTATCGTTGATAGGCACGATATGCCCATTGTCTTCGAAATTTACCGCCCAATCGAGGGTAACCAGGTTACATCCTTCCTCAATGATAAATTTAAGAGCTTTGTCAACTTGTTGTTTGTCGTCCCACCAATCTTTTCTCCAGGCAGTCATGTTAATTCCTTGCCATGTGAAAACAGGTTGAGGGTTTACTGGAGGCCATGTGTCGGGCTGTTTTTCTTTAGAGCATCCTATGATGCCTATTAGCAAGCCTAGGTATATTCCTAAAGTCCTTCTTGTGCGCCAGCTACTTTTCCTAAGCATAACGAAAGGTTTTTAATAATGGACGATAGAAAACTTTCTGTTTAGCAAATTTAACTTGTTTCGTTGCATTTATTATCGACAGGTAAAAAGGATAAAAAATTACCTTTGAATAAAATTTTCATTGAAGCGATATGATGTACTTTAGAATAATCATTCTATTTATTTTGTTTTGGAGCTTATCAGTTTCAGCCGTTAGTCAGGACGCGTGGGATACGTGGTGCGAGCAGTCTGGGTTTAACAAGACGCCTCGTTATGCCCAAACAGTAGAATTTTGCAAGCGACTGGCCGATGCATCCCCCAGGGTGCACTATATTCCATTTGGAGTAAGTCCGCAAGGCAGAGATCTTCCCTTGCTGATACTGGACAAAGAGGGTTTCACAAATCCGCAGCAAATCAAAGCCCGGGGACGATTGATATTGATGATCCAGGCCTGTATTCATCCGGGTGAACCTGAGGGAAAGGACGCAGGCTTAATGTTGTTTCGTGATATAGCCATTCGAGGGCTTGACACAGCTTGGTTGCGCGGCGTTAGTGTGATTTTTATCCCCATTTTCAATGTAGATGGGCACGAGCGTTTTGGCCCCTACAATCGAATCAACCAAAATGGACCTGAGGAAATGGGCTGGCGTACTACCGCACAGAATCTAAATCTCAACCGGGATTATCTGAAAGCTGATGCCCCTGAAATGCAGGCCTGGCTCAAGCTTTTTCATACCTGGAATCCTGATTTTTTTATTGATACCCATACCACAGATGGAGCTGATTATCAGTATGTATTAACCTATTCATTAGAAACAGGTCCTAATACCGACAGAGAATTAGGTGCTTTTTTGGCTTCAGGGTTTGAGCCAAGATTTAAATATCATATGCATGCTAAGGGATATCCGGTTTTTCCGTATGTGAGTTTTCGTCGCTGGCACGATCCCCGCAGTGGCCTCTATTCAGCGCCCGCTCCTGCCATGCTCTCTCATGGTTATGTAGCAGCCTGCAACAGGCCTGCTTTGCTTATCGAAACACACATGCTGAAACCTTATAAGCCGCGCGTACTCTCTACACTTGAGGCCATCAAATTTACTTTGAATGAATTAAATACTCATCAAAACCAATATAAAGAAATCATTCAGCGCGCTGATGCTTTTACTTCCTCGGTAGGCTTTCGAAGTGAGCCTTTCCCCCTCGGATTTTCGGTTTCGAATCTAGACAGCATCTTTATACCATTTGCCGGTTACTATTACGAAGTTATCCAAAGCGACCTTACAAATGGTAGCTGGTTTCGTTATACCCAAACACCCGATACCATGCTTTTACCCTGGTTCAATCAGGCCATCCCCCGCGACCTGGTTTGGTTGCCTGATTACTATATCATTCCCCCTGAATGGAAGACCGTCATCGAACGACTACAACTACATGGCATCCAGATACAAACTCTCAAAAACTCAATTGAAGTAGCCGTGGAGTCATATAAATTGTCTAATCCTCAATGGAGAGCTACATCGTATGAAGGTAGAATTACTTTGTCATTGGTGGCTGAAAGTATAAATGAGACACGAGTTTTTCCTGCTGGAAGCATAGTCATTTCTCTGAATCAGCCTCAAGCTCGAATTCTGGCCCTATTGCTAGAACCAGTGAGTTCCGAATCCTTTGTTTATTGGGGGTTCTTCAATGCAGTGCTAGAACAAAAAGAGTACGCAGAGACTTATGTGATGGAACCCCTGGCTCGTCAGATGTTGGAGAAAGAACCTTCGCTGAAACAAGAATTTGAGCTATGGAAAGCGGCACATCCTCAAATGGCAAATGATTCCTGGGCACAGCTGAACTGGTTTTATAGTCGCACACCCTGGTTTGATCAGCAATATGGGAAATACCCCATTTGTCGACTCCGCGAGCCTGTGGTTCTTCCCGTCAATGATTAAATTAATAGGGCTGAAATTAATTTTATTATACGATATACTTTTTAAAAATCTTGTGGTAACTTTGACTCCCTGTAGCTGCTATTTTTATGAGATACAAGGTATTCATTGTAGATGATGAGTCAGCGAGCATTGAGATGTTGAAATTCTTTTGTCATCGATATTTCGATCAGGCACTCGAGGTTGTGGGTTTTGCACGGGGTATCGATGATGCTTTTCAAAAAATCAAAGGGCTTGCCCCTGACCTTGTTTTTCTCGATATTCGCATGCCCCGGGGGTTTGGTAACGAGCTGCTGGATCGGTTTCCCAAAAGAAAATTCGAGGTCATTATTGTAACTGCATTGTTATCTGTGAAAAGCATGAAACTCAATAATGTTCTTGCTGTACTCGGTAAACCACTCGACCAAAATGAGTTTGTAGAAGCAGTCCATGCATTTTTGAAAACAAGAGCTGCGCAAAGTCAGCCATAAATTTTTTCACCCTCCGATTTTGCTATTACTACTGCGGCACAAGTATCTCCATAAACGTTGAGAGCGGTTCTCATCATATCCAGGGGGCGATCAACCGCAAGAATGAGAGCAATACCCTCTATAGGTAGTCCCACTGCGGATAAAATAATGCTCATCATCACCAATCCAGCCATAGGTATCCCTGCAGATCCAATGGCTGCCAGCAGAGCAGTTATTACCACCATGATCGTTTGAGTAAGATTTAAGGGAATCCCATAAACCTGCGCGATAAAAATAACGGCCACGCATTCATATAAGGCGGTTCCATTCATGTTTACTGTGGCTCCTAATGGAAGAGTAAATGAAGCAATTTTTTTGCTTACCCCAGCTTTTTGAATAACTTCCTCCATGCTAAGGGGTAATGTGGCATTGCTTGAGCTTGTGGAAAAGGCTGTAAGCATTACCGTCGTCATATTTCGGAAGTGTTGGATGGGATCAACCCCTCCGAAATAAAGAATGATGCTTAGGGTTATAAGGCCATGAAAAAGTATAGCTCCTGCCACAATCATTGCATAAATTCCTAGGCCACTTCCCAGGCGGGTTAGCGATTCTGGATTATGGGTTTGCTGGGAGGTCAGTTGCGCTATGATTCCAAATATTCCCAGGGGGGTAAAGCGGATAATAAATAAAGTTAGTTTAAGCATGAGGGAGGAAAAGGCCTCAAAAAAAGTAGATATTTTCTGAGCGTAAGATTCCTCGAGGGATGGTATAAAGGCGCCCAGGAGAATACTAAAAAGAATGATGCCTAGCATATTAGGTTCGGATAAGGCTTTGAAAATATTATCCGGGAAAATACCAAGCAAAATATCACCTAATGTTTTTTGTTGGGCTTGTAGGCCCTCAAAACCCTCGGGCAATTTCATACCTCCTCCCAGGCCTGGTTTTATCAGAATAACCAAAATAAGTCCCGTAAGGATGGCTAGCAGCATGGTACCTAGGTAAAACCCCATGGTTTTCAAGGCAATTCTACCCAGGTTCAAACCTTTTCCCATACTAGCCATTCCTGCTACTATAGAGAAAAAAACCAGAGGAACAACGATTAGTTTGAGCATTTTGAGAAAAATGAAACCCATCCAGCCTACATATTCTCCGATTGTTGGAAACAACCAACCCCATATAGCACCACCCAATAGGGCGATAAGAATTTGCCAATGTAGAGAAATTTTTTTCATTTAAATAGATTAAGAGTATATTTGTGTTTAGTTGCAAAATAAAGAAACTTTTTACTATTTGGACTTTTTTCCAGAAAATATTTGATCGTATGCAATCTATTTATGAGTGGATTTTTTATGATGTTGATCTATAGATAAAAATATTTTATGGAATTTTATTGGATATAAGCATACTGAAAGCAAGAAATTTTATTCTGAAATTTATTATGGTTTTGGAGACTCACAATATCAACTACTATTTTGAGAGAGCCGCAGGTGAAAATTTTAATAATATAGCGATAGAATCGCCATCAGGGCACATGACCTATGGGGAATTGAAAACGAGGGTAGAGGCAACAGCCGCATTTTTACTCAGCCAAGGTTTAACGCTTGAAGAGCCGGTGGCTGTTGTAGCCGAACGTTCACCATGGATGTTGGTTGCATTGCTGGGAATAATGAAAGCAGGGGGGGCCTATGTTCCGATTGAGCCAGATTTCCCGTTGGTAAGGCAACTATCAATATTGAAAGGCTCGGGGGCTCGTTTTATGCTCATAACCCCTGGATTGCCAATCACCCTAACTACGGCAGAAGCGCAGATTTTCGATGTAAAAGATATTGCCTCTACGCCTCCTCCCCCTGGTTTCATTTATCCTCGCATAACTCCTTCGCATCTTGCATACATCCTTTTTACTTCTGGTAGTACAGGAGAGCCCAAGGGAGTGATGATAGAGCATGGGTCGATACTGAATTATTTGCGTGGATACGACAAGCTGGCCCCCGTGCCCCGAAACTTAGTAGGCACATCCATATGTCCTTATGTTTTTGATGTGAGTGTATGGGAGTTTTTCTCTGTATTATGCTATGGTGGCACACTTCATCTGGTGAGTCCATCCGCTATCTACGATACAGAATGGTTTGCCGATTATTTAATCGCAAACCGTATAAATTCAGCTTACCTGGCACCTGGAATACTTGAAGGATTGGCGGGTACATTGGCAGCCAGGGGTATTTGTCCGCTGGAGCGTGTTTTGGTGGGTGTTGAGCCTATACTCGAAAAAACGCTTGGAAAAATTCTTGCCCTCAAGCCGGAGATTCATATTATAAATGGCTATGGCCCAACAGAGGCAACTATTTCGTGCACATTTTACAAGTTTACCCAGGTAGTTGATCCCAACCGACGTACACCTATTGGTAAAGCCATCGATGGCTACGACGTTTGGGTAGTGCATGAGGATTTTACGCTTTGCCAACCCGGCGAGAGTGGTGAAATCCTTATTGGTGGAAAAGGCCTAGCGCGGGGGTATTTCAAAGACGAAGAATTGACCCAGCAAAAATTTATCTCTCATCCCTTCAGGCCCGATACAGGCGAAAAGGTTTTTCGTACCGGCGACCGGGCCCGTGTACTTGATGATGGCAACCTTCTGTTTGAAGGCAGAATGGATTTTCAGTTAAAAATTAGGGGGTATCGTATAGAACCTGGCGACATAGAAGCACATTTGCTTAAATTTCAGGGTGTTGAAGAATGTGTAGTAGTAGGCCGCGAATCTGGTTCCGGGGTTAAATATTTGGTGGCATACTATGTTGCGCCTTCATCAATGGAAATATCAGACGAACAATTGCGTTTTTTTCTGGCGAGTCAGTTGCCCGAATATATGGTGCCGTCAGTATTTATTAAACTGGAGCGCCTGCCCCGCACCCCTGCCGGTAAAATTGACCGCAAGGCCTTGCCCGATCCCTCGCCAGCTACTGCTGCAAGGCTTGAGGGCCCCCATGAAGAAGGGGAATGGTTGCAGCATGTAAGGAAAATTTGGGCTGAAGTACTTCATGTAATGCCTGCCCCCTCCGATAATTTTTTTGTGATAGGCGGCGACTCAATAAAAGCTGCTCAAATCATGGGGAGACTCTCCCAACAAATGGGCGGCGAATGGCCTGCTTCTCTCATTTTTTCTCATCCAACCCCCGAATCGCTGGCCACCATTCTTCAAAAAACTATAGACACCATCCCGCTTGCCAGTTTATTACCAGTTGCAACCGGAAATGTTTTCCCTCTGTCTTTCAATCAACAAAGACCTATTTTGCTTGACCTATTGGGCGGCGATAGTTCGGTCTATAATTTTTCTATTGCTCTTCAATTTAATGGTAGACTTGATATAAAAATTCTAAACAAGGCATTACAAGAATTGGTGCAAAGGCACGTGGCACTTCGCACCACCTTTGCTGAAATTGATGGTAACGCCTCCCAAATCATACATAAGGAGGGAAAAGTTTTAATTGAGGAAATTGTTCTCTCTCCTTATGCCGATTTGCCTTCCTCGCTTCAGCAAAATGCTGCCACAAACTTCAATTTAGGCGTATTGCCATTATTTAAGGTGTTTTTATATCATCTTTCATCGTCAGCTGATGTTCTGCAATGGGTGGTGCATCATAGCATTGCTGACGGTTGGACCATGGGCCTTCTATTTGACGAATTGCGGAAAGCTTATGATGCACATAGCTGCCAACAATCTCCCATTTTTGAGGTGGAGCCCGCAGGTTACCCTGTGTTTACTTTGTATGAAAGGCAAAAGTACCTACAGGGCAATTTCAAACATGGTTTGAGGTATTTTGAAGATTTACTCAGTCATGCCCCCATGCAGCTCCAATTGCCATCCCCACGTCAACGGCCATCGGAGTTTACCTTTAATGGAGGAAGTTATTTCTTTTATATACCTCAGAAGCTAACGGCCCAGGTCGAGGCTTTTGCGGCTACCCACAACCACAGTGTTTTTATGATGTTGATGGCTGCTATGGGTTTAGTGCTCAAAAGTTATACCCAAAGAGATGATTTTGTGATTGGAACTATGGCTGCCAACCGCATGCATCCCGATTTCGAGCATACAGCAGGCTTTTTCTCCAATACTTTGCTGATGCGCCTTCAGCCTGAGAGCGACATGACGTTGCAGCAATATCTCAACTTAGTTTCGGCCCAAGCCTTGCGCTCTTTTGCGTATCAAGATCTCCCTTACGAGCTCCTTCTGCAGCATCTTAATCCTCCCAGAAATTTGAGTTTCAATCCCCTGTTTCAGTTTATGCTTATCTATCAGAATATGCCCCTTGAGAATCTTACCCTCAGCGGCCTGGAATCTGAGGAATTGGAAGTGCATATTCTAAAATCTAAGCTTGACCTTACACTTACTTTCGATCGTACCTCTGCGGGTATCCGAGGACATGCTGAATATTATAAAGACTTGTACGATGAACACCTCATTGGAGGCTTTTGTCAGAAAATGCTTCAAATCCTGCAACAGCTGGTTGAAAACCCTCATCTGAGAATAAAGGAGTTGAGTGTGCTTTCATCTGACGATTATCATTTTATACTCGAAAAGGCTGAAAATAAGGCCGATTGGGATTTGAATTTAACCCTCCCTGAGCTATTTGGAAGAATTTCATCTGCATTACCAGGTAAAGCAGCCATTCTTTTTGGCGATAGCCAGATGACTTATGAACATTTTTGTAGAGATACTGATGCACTAGCGGCCTTTTTGCTGACTAACCACATAAAAACTTTTGGCCTGTTGGCTTTACGCCATCCGGATACTTTAGTAGCCATGATGGCGGGTTTGAAGGCGGGTGCAGCATGGATTCCCCTGTCTCCTGCATACCCTAAGGAAAGGGTAAAAATGATAGCACAGAATGCCGGTTTTGAATATATTCTTGGGGTCGTTCGCTTGGAGCAGGTGATTTCGAGGGAAATTACTTTTCAAGATATTCGTAAAGCCGTGGAAGCTGGCCAGGCCATTTCAGGATTGAGCCTGCAAAGGCCCGACCCCGACTCCACAGCCTATATTCTATTTACCTCTGGTTCTACTGGTGTGCCCAAAGGGGTAGAAATTAGTCATCGCTCACTCACCAATTTTGTTCAATCTACCATCCAACTGTTCGAGATTTCCAATATGGACAGAGTGTTGCAATTTGCCGACCTCTCGTTCGATACCTGTATGGAAGAAATTTTCCCTGCCCTTTGTTCAGGTGCAAGTCTGATATTGCGTGATGAACAGTTGGTGGAGCAAATGGATTTGTTCTGGGAAAAAATTGATAAATGGGGTATTACCCTGCTTGACCTTCCCACCGCATTCTGGGGACAATTGATGACAGAGGCAGAACATCATCCTTTTTCTATACCTGAGAATTTACGAATGCTTATCATAGGTGGAGAAGCGGCCCGAGCTCATCAGGTGAAAACATTTCAGAAAATCGTAGGTTCGAGGGTCAAACTGGTAAACACTTACGGTCCTACAGAAACCACCGTAGTTGCAACCTATTATATATTCCCAGAGAATTTCGATCTTCCATATGTGCCCATAGGTCGTCCGATAAAAAATGCGGGAGTATGGGTAGTGGATGAGCATCTTCAACCGGTTATTCCGGGGGTTGAAGGTGAATTGGTGGTCAGTGGGGTATGCCTAGCCAAAGGATATGCAGGAAACCCGGCTCTTTCAGCTGAAAAATTTGTGCAATGGATTCGCCCGGATGGAAATGCAATACGTGTATACCGCACCGGTGACCTTGTATGGATGATGCCCGATGGCAATTTGGTTTATACGGGTCGTAGGGACAAGCAATTAAAGATCAGAGGGTATCGGGTTGAGGCTGAAGAAATTCTCTATTACATCCGCCGCCTACCCGGAGTAAAAGATGCTGTAACCGACCTTTGGCAGCAAAAACTGCTTACGGTGTGGTACGTTCTGCGCAATAAAGAACTGAAGGTTGACATCGAGAAATTTAAACAAGAACTCGGTCAATGGTTGCCCTCTTATATGATTCCGGTGGTATGGATACCCATTGAAACCATTCCACTTACCTCCCGGGGAAAGACCGATTTCAGTAAGCTTCCTCCTCCCGATTTCTATCCGATTACCCAGGAGAGCGAGGTGATACCTCCGCAAGACCAGCGGCAACTGGAATTAGCACATATTTGGGCAGATGTTCTGGGTTTGCCGGCTGTGGGTATTAATCAGAATTTTTTTGACCTGGGCGGTAATTCTATTGTTGCAGCCAGCCTCATTACACGCATCTCAAACGTTTTGAAGGTACATATTCCTTTAAAAGTTTTGTTTCGCCACCCAACAATACTGGCGTTGTGTGATTACCTTGAAAAGGAAGTCTCCATATTAAAGGATAGCGGGCAGTTGAAAATACAGCGTGCGCCTGAAGGACAGATTATACCCGCTTCTCCTGCCCAGCAGC
>CALJNV010000040.1 GCA_937981455.1 uncultured Bacteroidales bacterium
ACCATCAACCTCGACGCTATTCGATTCACCGGATATGCCTTTCAAATTGAAATGAAATATTCGGCATGGAAACTGGGATTTAAAATTGTTGAAATTCCCATCATATTTACCGATCGCACACAGGGTGAATCCAAAATGAGCCGGGGCATTTTTAAGGAAGCTGCTCTTGGGGTTATAAGTTTGCGCTTTAAAAAAATAAAACCCAGATTTACAAATAATTAAGCGATTCAAATCCAATTATATCCCCTGTGACTATCCGGCGTAGAGTCCTTCTTTAAGAATATATTGATATACGTGCGGATGTAAGAAATAACGCACATCATGGCCACTACGCAGGGCCTCACGTATATAGCTGGAAGAAACTTCAATAAGCGGAGCTTCAATCACTTTAATAGAAGGATGGGTAGCATAAGCCCCCCCCGCAAAACCCGGTCGAGCATAGACATATAATTGATATTGATTGAGAATCTCTTCTGGGTTCTTCCATTTGTGAAAATACTGCAGATTATCGCCTCCTATGATAAGTACAAAGGTTCTACCAGGATATTTTTCGCTCAGGTAAGTGAGAGTATGGATAGTATACGAAGGCCTTGGCAAATGCATTTCGATGTCGCTCACCCTGAAACGAGGGTCATCATCAATAGCCCTGCGAATCATTTCTACACGATCATAATCCGGGGCTAAACTGATTTTCTCCTTAAGAGGGTTTTGTGGGCTGACCACAAACCAGATCTCCTCAAGGTCGGTAAACTCCACTATATGATTGGCCATCATCAGGTGACCGTTGTGAATGGGGTTGAATGAGCCAAAAAACAAACCTGTCTTTTTACCGCTCATAGCTATGGATAATTTCCTGATGCCGAAAACAATTCACTAAATGATCGTTAACCAGGCCGGTACCTTGCAAAAATGCATAAACCATCGTGCTACCTGTAAACCGAAAGCCCAACCTTCGCAATTCTTTACTCACCCTGTCAGAAAGGTCCGTTCGCACTGGAATTTCATCGGGTTGGGTCCAATAATTCACCATGGGTTTTCTTTGTACAAAATCCCAAAGAAAAGTGGAAAAACTGCCTTTGTGCTCCAAAATTTTCAAAAAAGCTTTTGCATTGCTAATCACTGCCTCTATTTTCAATCTATTGCGGACAATACCGGGATTGTTCATTAATGCTTGCACGCGTTCGGGCGTTATTTGAGCATTTTTTTTTACATCAAACGCATCGAAAGCCCTACGAAAATTTTCCCTTTTGGCAATTATTGTTCGCCACGACAAGCCTGCCTGAAAAGTATCCAGGACGAGGTATTCCCAAAGCAATTGATCGTCATAGCAAGGCACTCCCCATTCTTTGTCGTGATAAACAATCATGGGAGCATAATCGCCTACCCAGTGGCAGCGCTGCTTCATTGCTTTTTTGTGTAAAATTACACTAAAACCTTAATTCCTCCTGGAACGCTTCCTTTTTTTGGGCTTTAAGGAGACGAATATAATTTTTAAAAAAACTTTTCTCGCTAAAATATTCAAAATCATAGAGACTCAATATTTCTTTCCAGCTGCGCTGCACAAAATCGAAAGCATACACACATTCGACGTGCGTAAATACCCATCGGTGCAAAAATGGCATACGATGAATATCAAACTCTGCAAAATCAAGAAGCATCAAATGTCCTCCGGGCTTCAAGTGTCGACTTACGTTTTCCAGTATAACGCCCCTGACATCATGCGGAAACCCATGCAACACAAAACTCATAAATACCACGTCGTAAATTTTGCCCAGATCGAAGGGTATGTCAATGCGCTGATTCTTGAAATTCACATTGGTATAATGTTGAAACCTTCGACGAAACTGCCTTTCCATGTCGATGGATATATCGAGACCTGTGAGACTCCCCTCAGGACCTAGAAATGGAAGCATCAACGCGGCATTGTATCCACTGCCACAGCCTAAATCCAAAACATGCATGCCTGACTTTAAGTCCATAGCCTCGATAGCTCGTCTGACAAAGCTGCCATATCTACCTAAAGAAGCCGCCTTTAAAAGCATGTCATAATTTCGGGCAATAAATGGCGTGAGCTCAACTTTGGATTCAGGATACAGCCTTTTTTGTTTCATTTTTGCATAACATTTAAATACAAAGATATTATTAATTGATAAATCTAAAATTAACCCACAGTTAAAACACACAAATGGAAAGGAAGCTATTTTTGCACACATAAAATTAACAACAATGAAGAAAGCCTGGTTTTACTTTTTGTTATTTGTTTTTATAAATCAATGTCTTACAGGAGAAGTACTGGCACAGGCCAGGCCTCATGGAGACAGGGTCCGTTATGTATTTTATTTTATTGGAGATGGCATGGGATTGGCTCAAATTAACGCCGCTGAAGTCTATCAAGCAGCCTTGCAGGGTAAAATAGGTATTGACTCTCTGAATCTCAGCCGGCTTCCCAGTCTCGGGTTAGTTACCACCTATGCGCAAAATCGATATATTACAGGTTCTGCAGCGGCTGGAACTGCCATGGCCACTGGGCAGAAAACCAGCATCAACACCATTGGCATGAATGCCGACCGCACATTACCCCTCAAATCTATCGCTTGGAAAGTTAAACAAATGGGCATGAAAGTAGGGATAATCACCACAGTAAGTATCAATCATGCTACCCCTGCAGCTTTTTATGCCCATCGCCCCGACCGTAATGATTATTATGAAATTGCCCTGCAATTGGCTGAAAGCAATTTCGATTTGTTTGGTTATGGAGGGATAAAAGATTCTCGAGGGAAAAAGGGGGATCAACCAGACGCTTATGAAATAGCTCGCAGCAAGGGTTATCAAATAGTAAAAGGGCGAGAAGATTTCATGAAATTGAAAAAAACCGACAATAAAATCATTGCCATCAATGCTCGTCTTGACCCTGAAGATGCCGCTGTGCCAGTTGCTATCGATCGTACGCCTGAAGATATGAGCCTGGCTGAATTTGTAAGCAAAAGCATTGAACTACTCGACAACCCCAAAGGATTTTTTATGATGGTGGAAGGAGGTCAAATTGATTGGGCCTGTCATAATAACGACATTGCCACAACCCTTGGAGAAGTCTTAGACTTTGATCAAGCTGTAGGCATAGCACTTGATTTTGCCAAAAAACACCCCAACGAAACCCTTATTATTGTTACGGCAGATCACGAAACAGGAGGTCTTTCGATAGGTACAGCCCTAAAGCATTACGAAAGTGATTTTAGCCTTATAAAGCATCAAAAAATGTCGCAACCAGCGCTTGCAGAAGTTTTTAAAGAGTTTAAACAACGCCATTGCCCGGCCAACTGCAGCTTTGAGTCTGTTTGGCCACTGATTCAAGAAAAAACAGGATTGGGAAAAGAAATTCCTATCAATGACTTCGATCTTTCACAGATGCAAATGGCTTTCAGGGCCTCAATGTTAGGCCATAACACCTTTGCATCCAGCGATGCCAATTACCTCCTTTTTGGGGGCAACGATCCGCTTGCTGTTATGGTAACTCGCATCATTGCTCAAAAAGCCGGTTTTGGGTGGACCAGCTGGTCGCATACGGGTATCCCTGTTCCCATACGAGCCAAAGGTCCTGGTCAGCAATTATTTGAAGGATATATAGATAATAAAGACATTCCTATACTCATTCTTAAAGCCATGGGATTATCCTTGGTCCTGAACTAATAAAACATGATACCTTACCAACCCAATAGGGATAATTGTTTTTTTCTGACAATAAAATACATCTCTAAAAATAAAAAGGAGAAATACCCTTATGGGTGAAGCACCCCAGCAAAAAGCCCTCCAATGTTACATGTAAACCTGGAGGGCTTTAATTTATGATTGGGGCATTATTTGCGAATTAAAGGTACATGCAGAATTTTGCCGTCGGGGAGGCTAAGTTCAGCCACATACCAGCCCGAGACCAAAGAACTAAGGTCAACATCAGCCCCATGATTTCCGCAAGCATTCACAGGAATCACTTTTTGCAAAACACATTGGCCTGAAACATCCATGATACGGAAAAACACAGTTCCTGAAGCAAAAGCAGTAAATTGAACCTTTGTCTGTTGCCCACACGGATTAGGATAAAGACTGAACGATGATTCTCTTTTTTCTTCAACCCCTACCCCACTCTGGGTATTAAACTGAGCAAGTGCTTCGCTTCCAAAACTGGTTCCATCGATAATTACCTGGTTGTTGCCATAAAATAGTGTGAAGTAGCCCAAACCATTGTTGCAGCAAAGCCCATCGCCGCCGGCATCATAGATACCAAAACTATAGCAGTGTCCCTCCTGCAGGTTGATAGTCTCTTTGATCATAGTATTTGCCTGGGTGTAAGGACCCCCCGAGGCGGCCAGCGTTCCATCAATGGCATCCACAATTTCCCAGGTTATTTCCTGGGGATTATTATCGGTTTTTATCCATAAGCTTACGGTTGTTGATGCAATTTTGGGCTGATTGAGAGAGAAAACAAGGGTATCGTTTTTACGATATTCATCTTGCACCCCATTCACCTCTGCAATGTATATCTTTAACTGCCCCGGATATTGAGGGGTAAAAAGGTAAGGAGGTAAAGAGATTTTCTTTTTATTCAACAAAGTTAAATTTCCTGTCCACACATATTCCTGGTCGGGGAAATTATCCACACGATATTTTATCTTCAATTGGGTAATAGCATTTGAGCCGTTGTTTCGCACTGTGATAATCGGGTTTACCTCACCAGAGCAGTTCTCAGGAGCTACGTTACTTATGGACAGGATCTGGGCATCGTTAGAATAAAGGGGTGTCACGGGGGTGGTGGAGCTGTTGGTGGTCTGAAAAACCTCTTTGGTGGCATTATTTTGCACAAAGCCAACGGCAGCCAATTCACTTTTATTGTATACATTGGCAAGTTTCCAGGCGGTTTGTATTATAACATAATCGCCCACTGCAAGGGCTGAAGGTAAACTGGTACCCCCAGAACCAGGCAACATTTTTTTCATCACATTATAAAAATCTTTTTCTCCATTGGTTCCGGGAGGTGTATTGAAATGAATATGCCTTTCGATAACCACATTGTGGGCTACCAATTGGCTACCACTCATCGTAGAAGTGGGTTTTATTAGCATATTAAGAAAAATCGTGTCTTCAGCTGCGTTTAAGTAATGTTGAAGATTAATTTCGCAGGGAGAAGGGGTGGCTAAACGGTTGGTGATGGTGGTCATAGTCCAGCCATTGGGATGGCCGCTGTAATAGTTACCATCAAGAACAGAATGAGGCACAGCATTTACACTGTAATAACTTACCCGAGCGTTACTTTCTTGTGGATTGTGCAAATACATAGGGTCGTTACCCGGCGAAGGCCATCCTACGTGATAGAATATGGCCGTAAATTTATCCGGATTTTGCTGCAAGCGGGAAATAATGGTAGGATTGGCTGCAGCACATGGACCACATGTAGATGAGGTGAATTCTTCAAGCAAAACCAGGCGCTGGGCCTTAGGATCCTGGGCATTCAGCACCACTGGAATACAAAATAAAAGCAAAAACCAAGGAAAGTAATTGATTCTCATGAATTATTGTTTTTGGTTCATTCCTTTAAAGTTTACAAATATACAACGATACCTTTGAGAAATGATAAATATTAGATTTAATCAGGAGCTTAAAGCCCCTGATGGAATCTTAATCCCATCTAAAAAAAATTAATTTTTATTTACTATCCCTGATTTTGATTTTTACCGTCTTTGAGAATAAGCTTACTGTTCCAAGGAATGCATTGGAGTAAAACCCATTTGTCTGGAATAAAAATCGAAATCTTCTCTCAATATAAGATCTTGGATATCAATAATATATACGGTTATTGTCGTACATGGGTGGGCAGCTGGTATTTTGGCAGATACTTCAATATTGGAAGGAGGTATTGTGGGCGGTTTTGGATTTTATGCATAAACGCTCTGGAGTTCTAACATTCGAAGGATGAGTAGTGTCAGTATTCCCATAATGAAACCAACACCCTCTGCAATCAAAGCAATCTTGTATACCTTTCGATTCATAATAAATTGTTTTTAAGGAATTTGTTGTAAAAATTTGCTACAAAAATGCACCCGTGTGGCAAATGAAGGGCTGAATAATTTAAGACTTAAAAAAAGGACACAAGATGATAATTCGCCCTCATAAATAGCCAACCCATAAGAAGTTTCCAATGTTACCCGAAATGCTCGCTTGCAAGGAATACATCCCCCTTGGGGATCTTTTTGACCTTCGCCTCAAATTATCGTCTCAGAATCTAGATAAATGCATCCTTATTGATTTAGGCTCTGGTCATAGTCGATTGTTTGAATAAGTTCGCCATTGGGGTTATAAAATTTCCAAACACCCGTCCTTTGGCCCAAGCGATATTGACCCTGATAAAAAAGCTTTCCATTTTCGTGATATACTTCTTTGGGGCCATTTTCAATGCCCTGGCGATAAAAACCACGGCTCCATATATGGCCATCACGCAACCATGCTGTCCAGACGCTGTCGCGCTGCCCATTGCGGTACCATCCTTCCATGTATTTTTGCCCACTCTGATAGTATGTGGTTTCTTTCAGCAGTGTACTGTCCTGGGCATTCACCAGATAAACCTTAACTATTTTAGGCTTTCCATCGGGAAACCGCTCGATAACCACTTCAACCGCCTTGGGGCCACAGGCCATCACAAATACCAAAAGTATCAGCCCTAAAGGCCATAAATAATTTCTCATAAACCCGTTTTTAAGGTTAATCAATATCAAACATCAAACGCATACCCAATTGATTATCATCGAAAACGCCTTTGTTCCAAGCCAAATGACCATTCACCCATGTATGAGTAACGCTGTGCCGAAATGTAATCCCTTGAAAAGGAGACCATCCGCACTTATACAAAATATTGTCAGGGTTCACTATCCATGGGGAATTGGGGTTGACCAACACCAAATCGGCATAGTAACCCTCTCTTATGAAACCTCTGCGATGAATTCGAAACAACCGGGCCGGAGCATGACACATTTTTTCCACTATCTTTTCAATCGATATTTTACCCTGGTCGCTCATTTGGAGCATAGCTACCAGGCTGTGTTGCACCATAGGGGCACCCGAAGGACATGTAGTATAAGGATTTTGTTTTTCTGCCCAGGTATGCGGGGCATGATCGGTGGCCACAACATCGAGCCGGTCATCCAATAAGGCTTGCCATAGCGCCTGACGATCATCGCCAGTTTTAATAGCTGGATTCCATTTAATCAAGCTACCTAATTGGGCATAGTCCTCATCGGTAAACCAAAGATGATGTACGCATACCTCAGCTGTAATGAGTTTTTGCTCGAGAGGAATTCCTTTTTCGAAAAGTTCAAGCTCACGACCCGTAGAAAGGTGAAGTACATGCAATCGTGTTCCGTATTTACGGGCTAAATCAACAGCAAGTTTTGAACTTAAATAACAAGCTTCTGCCGACCGGATTTCTGGATGAAAACGAACCGGAATCTCTTCGCCGTAGCGGCTCCGATAATCTTCGGTATTGCGTCGGATGGTAGGCTCGTTTTCGCAATGCACAGCAACCAGGCAGGGCGCTTGCGAAAAAATACCCTCCAGGGTTTTAGGATTATCCACAAGCATATTGCCCGTTGAGGCCCCCATAAATACCTTAATACCGCAAGTATTGCGAGGATTGGTTTTTAACAGCTCCTCCAGATTATCATTGGTCGCGCCCATAAAAAAAGAAAAGTTGGCCAGTGATACCTGAGCGGCGCGATGAAACTTTTCTTCCAGCTCCGCCTGAGTAATCGTTTGAGGCTTTGTATTGGGCATTTCCATAAAAGAAGTAACCCCACCAGCCACCGCAGCCCTTGACTCAGTGTAAATATCGCCCTTATGAGTTAAACCTGGTTCCCTAAAATGAACCTGATCATCAATAACACCGGGCAGTAAATACATCCCTTCCGCAAATACTATTTTATCGGCCCTTGTGTTGCTCCCTGCTGGTAAAATAGCACGAATGAAAGCATCCTCTATCAGAACATCCTTCGAAAGAATCTTTCCTTCGTTTACCACCAGTGCACCTGTAATAAGAGTTCTCATAGGAAGGGATTTGCCTACAAAATTAGACTTTTTGCCAATGATTTAAACCATAAAGTTTTTGCATGGTTTTACCATGGCCCATCAATACTCCAATCCTGCCAGCCATGCCTATCCATTTTTTTTAAAATTTACCTTCAAAAGAACTCGCTTTAGTAAGCGACAAGTGATCAGTTCTTAATCATTCATCAAGAAAAATTCTTACCCCACAATTCAATATTTTACTGAAAACACGATCGCTTAAAAGCGGTTAAACTCCTAAAAATTTGAGAACTATCTATTTCAAACTTTCAGGGGGAGCCGCTGTATTTTGTTTAATCACTGCTGCACGAAAAGCAGAAACCAGAGTAAATAATCATTCAACATTCTTTTCGAAGCCAATACCTATCCATTAGATCATCATTGGGACTGACTTCATAGTATGGTCCACTTGTAATGCTCCAATATTCATGATTCTCCTGGGCATTATCGCCTAAGAAAATATGAAATTTAAATAAGTATTGATGATTTAGAATAAAAAGAATTGAAACAAAAAAATCGTCCCTGATTTTTTCAGGGACGATTTGAGAAGTTGGTTCCAACAAACAAGTTATTGAATCACAATCCGTTTCACTGTACCTTTACGAGTCTCACGAATAAAGTAGACACCAGGTGCCAGCGATTCAGTTAAAGTTTGGTGTTTTTGTATAAACCATCTGCAGAGGCGCTTTCCGGCAGTATCCATCAATTCAAATACAGCCGGTACAGTAGTATTAATGGTAAAGTGTCCTCTATTGGGGTTAGGATATACCGTCCAGCTCGATTCATATGCTTGACTTTCAGTTCCCAATACTACAACTTCGTAGCAGGAAGAGGTATCGCTGCACATTCCCAAATAGATTATAACCGCATAGAAACCAGTTTGATCCGGGGTGAAGGATTGCTGCGTGGCACCGAGTACAGGTTGGCCGGTTGAACAATCAATCCACTGATATTGGGCGCCTGTCTGTTGAGCTGTAAGGGTGCCATTAGCAAAGGTGACAGTGGTATCGGGAAGAGGATCAACCTGAACGTAGATGCTGTCAGAACCTGAACAGCCATCGGAATTGGTAATCGTAAGAATATAGATTCCCGTACCATTCAGCTGGATTTGCTGAATCACAGGATTTTGCAATGAGCTCTGGAAACCATTAGGCCCCGTCCACTGGTAGGCTGACATTCCCGAAGGCAATGCACTCAGGTAAAGCGTACTTCCCTCGCACAAGGGATTGGGATCAGCCATAGCCGTGGCCACGGGTGTAGGGTTCACTAAAACATAAACACTATCCTCGCCCTGGCAACCATTGAGATCCATAACCACCAAGTAATACGTGCCACCGGCATTGAGGGCGATATTATCAATTACAGGATTCTGAGCATTGCTGTTAAATCCATTGGGACCGGTCCACGAATATGAAAGCATGCCGTTAGGTAAAGCGCTAAGCTGCAAGCTTGAGCCCTCGCATACGGGATTGGGAGTGGCTGTAGCCACAGCCTGCGGATTGAGATTAACCACCAAATTTACAGCGTCCTGGTCCTGACATCCATTGTTATCTACCACGGTAAGGGTATAAATCCCCGCCATGGATAACGTTACATTGGACAAGACAGGATTTTGAAGATTACTTGTAAATCCATTGGGTCCACTCCAGAAATATGAGGCCATACCATTGGGCAAACCACTCAGATAAACAGTTGAGCCTTCGCAGGCTGGGTTAGGCATAGCTGAGGCCTGAGCCACAGGCAAAGGATTAACCGTCACCATAACTGAAGCATCATCCTGGCAGCCGTAAATATTGGTAACAGTCAAAGTATATTGACCACTTCCTGCCACCGAAATATTGGGGATCACCGGATTTTGCTGATTGCTTGTAAATCCATTGGGCCCGGTCCAGTTGTAGGAAGCCATACCATTAGGCCCACCAGATAGATTGAGTGTTCCTCCTTCGCAAATAGGATTGGGTGTGGCGCTGGCAGTGGCAATAGGCGCAGGGTTAACCACCACATTGACAGAAGCCGTTCCCTGGCAACCCAAGGAGTTGATGAGGGTTACCGTGTAAGTACCCGACTGATTTAAGGTTACCGAAGGGATGGTCGGATTCTGCAAAGTGCTCGTAAATCCGTTGGGCCCCGTCCACTGGTAGGAACTCATACCCGAAGGCGAAGATGAAAGTGAAAGCGTGCTTCCTTCGCAAACCGGATTGGGCGTAGCTGAAGCCGTGGCCTGGGGCGAGGGATTCACCGTTACATTCACCGAAGCTGCGCCTGTACACCCTTGTGGTGAGGTTACAATCAGCGTGTAGGTTCCTGTGGCCTGCAAGGAAACGTTATAAATCACCGGATTCTGTACATTGCTAGTGTATCCATTGGGACCCGTCCAGGCATAGCTGGCCATTCCCGAAGGACCGCCCGACAGATTCAATACCGAGCCTTCGCAAACCGGATTGGGACTGGCCGAGGCGGTGGCCATCGGATTGGCATTGACTGTTACATTGACATTGGCCGAACTCTGGCATCCGTAACTGTTTGCCACAATCAGAGTATAAACTCCGCTCTGGCTCGTCATAGCATTGGGAATTACAGGGTTCTGCTGATTGCTCGTGAATCCGTTGGGCCCCGTCCACGTATAGCTGGCCATACCATTGGGCTGACCAAAAAGATTGATGGATCCCCCCTCACACAAGGGGTTGGGGTTAGCATAGGCAACGGCCGTGGGGGTGGGATTGACCACCACATTCTGTGATGAAGTAGAGCTGCAACCAAAGGAATTGGTTACCGTTAGTGTATAGGTACCTGACTGATTCAACTGGACATTGTTGATGAATGTATTCTGCGCACTACTGCTGAACCCAGCTGGCCCGCTCCATTGATAGGAAACCATACCATTGGGCGAACCATAAAGGTATAAGGTTTCGCCTTCGCAAACCGGATTGGGAGTGGCCGTAATGGAGGCCACAGGAGCCGGGTTCACAGCTACCGCTACCATAGTAGTATCCTTGCAGCCATGAACATTGGTCACCACCAACGTATAGGTTCCTGCTTGACTCATGCCAGTATTGTTAATGACTGCATTCTGTGTTGTACTCGAAAATCCGGCCGGACCACTCCATAGATAAGATAACATGCCTGAGGGCTGACCATACAGATAGAGAGTTTCTCCCTCACAAACCGGATTCGGACTAGCACTGGCCATGGCCACCGGCTTATTATTGACTGTTAGGTAAACAGAGTCTTTTGCCGAACATCCAAAACTGTTGACAGCATTCAACACGTAATAACCACTCATGGCAGGTGTAGCTGCAGCAACGAAAGGATTCTGCAGAGAACTCATAAAGCCGGCCGGCCCCGTCCACGAATAGCTGGCCAATCCTGCAGGTTGAGACTGAAGTGTGAATGAATCGCCCTCGCAGACAGGGTTTGGTGTAGCTGATAGTGTCAATTGAGGTTTAGGATTCACCGTCAGATTCACTGTGGCAGTTCCCTGGCATCCGGTGGGTGTGGTCACCGTCAGAGTGTAAGTACCCGAAGCAGCTACTGATACATTGCTCAGTACCGGATCTTCGAGATTGCTGCTAAAGCCATTCGGTCCCGTCCATGACCAAGTAAACTGACCGGGCATCACATTGTAGGCAAAGGCATATCCGTAGAAAACAACGGTAGAGCCCTCACACACTACACTCAGACTCACAGAAGCACTCACCACAGGATTGCTGTTCACTTCCAAGTCGAGGAAAACCTCACCCTTACATCCATCAAAATCGACAACATTCAGTACATAGGTACCCGAATCGGCAAGGGAAGCATTATAAATGACCGGGTTTTGGGTTCCATAAAACTGACCCGAAGGACCATACCACCTGTAGAAAAGCATGTTATCAGGCTGGGCTGTAAGTTGAATGGTTTGCCCCACGCAAGCCGGATTGGGGTTGGCCGTAGCCAAAGCCTGAGGCAAGGACTTGACAAACACTGTGTCGCCACCCGACGAAGAACAGCCGTAGGCATCGGTTATTGTTACACTATAGTAACCAGCCTGAGCGGGCTGCATATCGAGGATATAGGTAGAATTCTGATTACTGGTAAAACCCTGAGGCCCTGACCACTGATAACTCACAACCGAGTTCGAGGAAGCTTCCAGGAACAGGGTGTCGCCCTGACATACCAGGGTGGGGAAAACAGTGTAACTTAAATCAGGTAAGGGATGAACTGTAACATCCACCTCAGCGGTATCAGTACAGCCATACATATTGCTGACGACCAACTGATAAGTACCGCTGTAGAAAGGTTGTGCATTATTAATTACAGGATTCTGAATTGAACTCAAGAATCCGTTGGGTCCCCTCCAGCTATAACTGGCCATTCCTGAGGGCAAACCCAATAATTGAAGGTCTGTTCCTTGGCATAGTGCGGTTGCCATAGCTGACGCCGAAGCCACAGGATTGGCATGTACCGCAATGTAAATGCTATCCACGCGTTGGCATCCCTGGCCTGAAGTAGTAACCACCTTGTACCAGCCTGTAGATTGGGTGGTTACGTTACTAAGCATCGGATTCTGGATGTTGCTGGTAAAGCCATTCGGCCCTGTCCATTGATACGATGCAATGCCCGAAGGGCTTGCATACAATTGCAAAATGCTCCCCTCACAAATATCTGTAGAATTGGCCGAGACTGATACTTGAGGATTGGAATATACAATTACATTGAACGATTGTTGATGGGTACATCCGAGCGTATCAGTTAGGGTAACCAAATAAATCCCAGCGTTCGACAGGGTGATATCACCCAGAACATTATTGGCCTGGTTGCTATAAAACCCATTGGGTCCAGTCCACAGGAAGGTGACGAAATTGCTCGATGAAGCCGAGAGGACTAAACTCTCACCTTCACATACAGGATTAGGAGTTACCGAAGCTACCAGTGAAGGTTTGGGATTAACCTGTAGATAAATGCTATCTTTTGCCGAGCACCCATTGGGATGGGTAACCAGCACCGAATAAAACCCGCTCTGGGCAGGAATTAAATTTGGAATAACCGGATTTTGTACGTTTGAAACATACCCCCCAGGACCACTCCATACATAAGCAGCCATACCATTGGGGCCGGCATGCAAAGTCGCTGCAGCACCCTCACAAACCGGGTTGGGACTAGCTGCCACTGTGACAGCCGGTTTGGGATTAACATTCAAAAATACAGAAGCCATGCTTTGGCATCCATTGGCTGCAGTAGCAACCACGGAATATAATCCCTGACTTGCCAAGGTTGCGCTTGACAATGTGGCGTTTTGGCCATTGTATGTAAATCCATTGGGGCCGCTCCACTGGTAAGA
>CALJNV010000041.1 GCA_937981455.1 uncultured Bacteroidales bacterium
ACGTCGGTCATCACGCCGGTGGCCTGGCGGGTTGCGGCCCGACAGTGGCTGGTTAAAAACGGACTGATCAGGATCCAGAAGGCCGGAGAAGTGTCACCCAATTTTTGGCAGAAAAGTGATCATAATTAGCCATGTCGCACAGAGCCGATCGGGTCCTGTCGCCAGATCCGCTCCGTCCCGCCGTGGTGAATCCGCTGTCGACACCCGCGGGCCGGACAGGCCAATGTTCCGGGGGCCGGTTGGACGGTGAAGATGATCTGCCCCTGCTGGTAACCGGTGCGTACGTAATGATAGCCTTGGAGACCCCATCCATGGTGCAAGATGCTGGTGGACATACGCTTGCTCCCCTTTCTGAATCATGGTTGGCGCTCTGATCCAGAAACGATCACGTATGTCCACTTTTTTCAACTAAAAGTACGGTTCACCCGGATGAACCGTATTTGCCGCGTTAAATGATATCTTGCGCTAAAACGAAACTAATTACCTGATTTTATATGCAGATTTCTAGGCTCTTTTGGAATATTGTAGCCTTTGGATCCAGGTAATTTACCTGAAAAATAGATATTCCACATTTCGTTCATTTGTTCACTTTGATACTGCCCCTCATCTTTTGATATCCCATCTCTTTCGTCACTAAATCGGCCAGGCCCATTAATGCATCCGCCTTTTCCGTCAGGTCCATAGAGCGAACCATAGTATCTCCAACTGGAAGGGTTTTTTCCGATATCTTCGGGATGCATAGGAGCACATGGATCTGGTTTCGCTTTTAACCCATGGTAAACCCATCTTTTTGCATACTCTATTAAACTATTGGAATCACTCCACCAATCTTGCATACTTGGAAAATAAAGAAGCCAACAGGCTTCCCCCTTGATAATATTACCGGTAATTATCTGATATGAGTTTATTTTACGCACCAAATTGTTGCCTCCATCAATATACTTATAGGGATCTCCATACTCGAGGTTATAACCTGGATCTTTTGCTATATATGACCAGTATTGTTGCTCCGGAACTTGATAGCCCCAAAGCGAATTATTTATCATTTTATTTTCCCACCAATACGTTTTTGTTACCTCTGACTTCATTCCGGGATGATCCAACATGTATGCTGCAAAAGCAACGGAAAGCTTATGCCCAGGCTCGTGACCCGATCCTCCTGGCCAACGCTGGCCAGTAAGCGAACAATGATAGCGGTCAATTCCAGATTGAATAACCCATATAAGAGTTTGCCATTTAGATTGTAACGAATCATAGCTACTTAATTTTGCAATAGCCGCATTAAGAGCTCCGGCAATTGCAGGGCCATATTGGTTTGGGCTTGAAAATCTCAATTTTCTTGCAGCACCGCCTTCTCCTATTTCGATGTGCGGGTGCTTGAACCATTCTCGTAATTCATCATAAGATATTCCGCTTGATCTTGTTTGAATTGACAGTAGACGGTCAATTTTAATCATGCTTAAAGAATAATAAGGTTTGTCAGTCCCGGCATAAGGTGGTCGGAATAGACTTGCACCATTATCTTGAGGAATTTGATCTACTACTGTTAGTACTGCCATAGTCGAGGTGACTGAGTTTGTTGTTGGATTTGTATTAGGTACTTGCTTAACTAATGATTCGCCGCCTTTAGCAACATATGGCAATGCTGGCACCAGCGACGCATCGAACAAATTGGCATTTATATCAAATCCTTGAGTTCCGCCTGCAGTTGGGTTGACCTCCCAACCTGCTCGAACTCCGGTAAATACTGGGGTAATACTAACGATTCTTACAGGGCCTAGAACCCAATAGTCTCCATTTGCAAAGGTGCCGTATTCGTAGTTTTTATCAAATGTCCATGTAACCCCATACTGAGAGATTGAATTGGTTGTCCCTGCAATAGAAATTGAGTAAAAGAAGAAAAATATGAAAATAAATTCTATAATTTTTCTCATTTTTCCCCCTATCATGACTCTTTAATTCCTGCCTATATAAACATATTCTACCTTTTTTCTAAATTGTTCCAAAATATTTTAAGTGGGCAAATCAAATTTTAGTTTTACAGTTCCAGATAGATTTTGATGATAAGATGTCGAGATGAGCGCTGCCTCGGTCGGACCCATTAGTGCGTATGCGGGAGGCTGTAAATGCTCTCTAAGATGCAGTTAAAGTACATTTTCCTGAGCAGGTTACTTTTGCTTGTTTTAAGGCTTCTTAAGGTTCTTCAGCAACACGTAGCGGTCTTTTGAAGCTCGTTGCCTTGCGTTTTTTCTTCATATCGCGGTAAACCTCCTGCACCATTTAGAGATTCCCAATATAAAAACAAGAAGGTTTCTATTCAAGCGCTCATAAGTCAGTGACCACTGGCAAAGCCGGTGGCTTGGGTATTTGAACCGGTCAAAGCTGTATTCGGAAAAGATCCTCTGACCGCTTAGCGGCGGTCAATCCTCTGGGAATAGTCCAAGTTGATCAATGCAAGCATCCTCTTTCTCCAGCTTCGGGTATATCTGGATATATTCACGGATCGTCGCCGATCATCGGCACCTACTACGGCTGAAACGAAATAGCCTTGGGCCTTAAAGTGCATTCCAGTGTAGTTCTTTCGTCGCCCCAAGTAGCTCCGGGCAAGGTGAATGGCGCTTTAGCCTTTGATGAACCCAACCCTCTGAGCAATGGCATATTTCGGTGGAATCGACACTACCATATTCACAAAATCATCCTGCAGATTCCCCTCCAGGATCCTGCCCTCCATTCGCTTAGCATGATCGTGGAACAACTGCCTCAAATGCTATCGCAATTGGCCGAACTATGTTTTGCGTCGACATTTCAGAATCCAAACCAGATGATACTTTCCCTCCCATCGCGTATGGCCTAAACGTTCAGCGCTTACCAAGGAGCTTCATCGTTTGGCGTGAATTTATGCGATTCACGCCTGAGGAGCCTTTGGTTTTTTCCGGATCTGTCAAACTCCGGGTGTCAACCGGAATGCCGGTGTTTACCTAATGAAAATTATAGTTTTTCATCATATTTTCGAAAATTTCAAAAAAAGTCTCTGATAAGGTATTTTTACAAATAGCCCAGTATTCTTATATCCGGCGCAATGGCCCAACAAATGTTCTGTGCCATAGCTCTAAAACGATGAGAGAAAATAGTTCCATTGTTGAATTTGTTATGTTTTCATCTTTTAGTAGTTGCCCAATAAATCTTTTTCTAAAATATCCTCTTTGGATTGCCTCTTGACTTAATAGAATCTCTTCTACATATTTGCGTAAATCTTTTGTAAGCCACTTTTGGATAGGAACAGGAAAACCAGTCTTTTTCTTCTTCAATATTTTGGAAGGCACAATGTTTTTTAATACTTCCTTTAGTATAAACTTTGTCTTCAAATTCCGAACTTTAAAATGTGAAGGGAGGGTAGCTGCAAACTCAAGTAACATGTGGTCCAATAAGGGCACCCTGAGCTCAACCGAAGCTGCCATGGTTATCTTGTCCGCTTTAATAAGTAGGTCGTCAGGCAACCATGTCTTTGTATCTATATAGAGCATTCTGCTTAATGGATCATCGGTTTTCAGCTGTTCGTTTAAATATCTTGTAGGTAACGTAGAATACTTTTTATCTACTTCTTTAAGAAAGTCCTTAGTATAAAGTTGCTTATATACTTTGTTAAAGGAATTGTAGGGTGTTGATGTTCGACTTAAATAATAATCTTCTTGCGGAACAGATAAAAGTTTAGCATATTTTTGAAGTCGGAACATACCAAAGCTCAGGGCTAAGTGTTCTAATTCTTTTGACAAAGGCAGTTCAAATCCTTTTATATATTTTTTTATCCACTCCAATAAAAGCATATTACGGTAATTAGGATATCCAGCAAATGCTTCGTCTCCTCCCTCTCCAGATATCAGTACCTTTACGTGGTTTCGGGCTAACTTGGTCACGTAATATAGTGCGATAGCAGGTGGCTCAGAAACTGGATCCTCTAAGTACCACACATAGTCGGGTAAAAACGATTTAAATTCCTCTGCAGTTATCGTTGCCTCAATATGTTTTGTACCATATTTATTTGCGGCTATCCTTGCAAAATAACGTTCGTCGTCGAAGCCTGCATTTTCAAACCCAATAGTAAAGGTGCTGATCTCACGATTCGTCTCGTTGGCACATAGACCTAATAGAGCCGACGAATCTATTCCTCCACTTAGCAATATCCCAACGGGAACATCGCTAACCATGTGAATACGAGCGCTTTCTCTCAACAATCCCATCAAATGGTTTTTTGCATCATCAAAATTAATTAAATTCTTCTCCTTTGGAAATTTTAAATCCCAATATTTAGCTTTTTCAATTCGCCCATCAATAAGCGTTAAGAAGTGGCCGGGTTCAAGTTTTTTAATACCTTCAATTAATGTTTCTTCTCCTGGAATATAATGATATGTTAAAAAACGATCGATGATTTTTAAGTTTATTTTCCGACTCACGTTTTTGTTGCTTAGAATTGCCTTCATCTCTGACGCGAAAATAAAAAAATCGTTCGTTATACAATAATAAAGCGGCTTAATTCCAATCCGATCTCGTGCAAGAAAAAGCTTTTTCTTTTTTTCATCCCAAATAGCGAAAGCAAACATGCCTCGAAGCCGTTTAAGGAATTCTTCCTTGTATTCTTCGTAAGCATGGATGATAACTTCGGTATCTGTCTTTGTGCGGAAAAAATGCCCTCTTTTTTCTAAATCTTTTCTCAAATCGCAAAAATTGTAAATTTCACCATTATAAACAATCCATAATTTTCCGTCCTCATTCGATATAGGCTGTTTCCCAGTTTTAAGATCGATGATTGATAGTCGCCTGTGTCCTAAAGCAACGTTTCCGGAAATATACATACCCTCTTCATCCGGGCCACGATGCTGCATACAGGCCATCATGGAACGAACCTCGGAAGCTTCGATCTTTTGTTCCTTCTCAAAGTATATAATTCCACAAATCGCACACATTCAGTATTACCTCTTTTTTAATGAAACGTCGATTAAATTTCTTCGCCTTGTTTGACATAAAAACGTTTGACCTCCGGTGCTCGGCCGGCTGCCCATTTTAGAATTTTTTGCCACTTGATATACAGTTGGGACAACTTAATATTATAAGTATCATTCTTCCGTTTAATTAACATTATCGCTGCTATAATTATCAATCGAAACAAAGCGGACAAGCCAAGTGTTACTTTGTAAATTTTTTCTGCGATAGATCCTTGTCTATTTTTGATAAACTTTCCGACCGAGTCTCGCATGACCAATTCGTGAAAGAAACTTATCTCAGATCGTCCGCTGCTTTTTCCACCGTGGTGAATTACCTTAGCTTCGGGCACATAATAAACACGATAACCGGCCTTTTGAATTTTATAACAGAGATCAACATCTTCCGTGTACATGAAATAGTCTGTGCTAAACAGATTAACTGCTTCGAAGACGTCTCGTTTCACTAAAAGACAAGCGCCCGATACAACATCAACGGCAGCAGGTCGACTTCCACCCGAATAGAGCTCGCGCATACCCCACAGTCTCCATTTTGGATAGCGCTTTCTCAATAAGTCAAAGTCTAAAGCTTGGTTCAGTGGAGTGGGAAAGGCTTGAACACAGCTTGTTTGAATAGACATGTCCGTGTTGAGTAAGGTTGGGCCAACGGCACCTCCTCTCGGCAAAGTCTCCAACGCTTGGACCAGAAGATTCACTGAGTTATGGGTTAGTTCTGTATCAGGATTTAAAAATAAGATAAGCTTTCCAGTAGATACCTTAAATGCTTTGTTATTCGCATGAGAAAAACCTACATTGGTCTTGTTCTGTATAAATCTGACTGAGGGATACTTTTTCACCACGAGATTCGCTGATCCATCATAAGAACCGTTATCGATTACAATCACTTCGACTTGTTTATTATTTAAATATCGAAAAACGCTTTTTAAACAATTATTGAGATAATCTACTGACATCCAATTTACTATTATAATGGACAATTGCATAAATGTATTATCTATTAATAAGGTAATTGATCCTGTTCTGGCATCTTTGTTCAGGGTGCTGCATGGACTGAGGCACTTACTTCATGCTGATTTTAAACGAGATTAGATCCCAGAGATAGATTTTGACAAAATATAAAATCAAAGAGCGCTTTTGCCCTCGCTGGCGATGCTTTAAACTCTATCGATTTCAACCCAGATTTTGCATTTTGGTTTTTTGAGTCAGAGAAAATGCATTTTCGGCAGTTCAAAAAGCCGCTTCCTATGGGTCTAACGGAATCTGATCTC
>CALJNV010000042.1 GCA_937981455.1 uncultured Bacteroidales bacterium
AAGTTTTTCAGACGCATAACACAGGATTTTTTGGTAAAACATGATTGAATTGTTAGTTACCTCAAAACCCCGGATTAAAAAAACATGGAAAATCGCTGAGATTCTCCAGGCTTTTAACCCGAAAGCCTTGAAATTGCATACCTGAAGGCAGGTCTTCTGACTTTCCCGGTTTCTGAGGCCTTCCCATCGTAGAATAATTGACAGTGGCACTGGTATCAGAAACCTTTGGGTTGGGATCACAGCAGCGGGTACTGTTCCGGAATTCCTTGAAGGTCACCGGATTCCCTATTAAGCCCTGGGGGCACCTTCAGGCGGGTCAAATTTAAAAAATTACCGGCAAAAAAATACAGTTAACGCTTCGGCATGTATCCGAAATAAGAAAATCAATGGAAAATTTTTGATGGAGTTTATGGCATGGTAACAACGGACATTTATTGCCTTCGGCCACAAATTTTCAAGAAATAAAAAAAGCTGCCTCGATGGAGACAGCTTTCTAAGAGTATACCTACAATGCGGTTGAGTTCGAATGGTTTATTTACGGTTGCCCATAGAGGGTATTAGTACCTGCGATTGTTTCCTTGATAACCACCACTGCGATAATTGTCGCGGCGTGGAGATTCCTTACGTTGCTCTGCCTTGTTGACTACAATAGCTCTTCCATCCACTTCAGCACCGTTGAGTTCGTCGATAGCTGACTGAGCTTCGGTGTCATTAGGCATTTCTACGAAACCGAAACCCTTGCTGCGGCCGGAGAATTTGTCAGTAATAATTTTAGCCGAAGATACTTCTCCGTGCTCTTCAAAGATTTCTCTTAAATCAGCTTCCTGAAGTTTAAATGGAAGGCTTCCTACAAAAATGTTCATTTTAAAACAAAAAATTAGTTAGTAATTAAATAACGGTGCAAAGGTACGATTAAAAAGCATGCCTTATATGTTTTTATGAAAATATTTTTAAAAAATTAATATAGGAGTAAGATGATTTTATTCAAAAAAACATTTAATTTATTTAAAATCAATTATTTGTAAAATATTTTTTTGAGCTATTGGGAAAATATTTTAGGTTATGAATTGATGGTCGAGAGAAAAAAAGTAAAACCCCACCCGTCTCGATCGGATTTATGGTTTGAGAAGATCCGAGGGGCGAGCCCCGCGAAAAGCTTCTCAGTGGGTTTTCGGAAGAAATACATGAATGAAAACCGTTCAAAAATTTGTCGGGTGTATAATTGGGAAGCGTTATTACAAGGATAAGAATTTTAGAAAAATAGAAATGTCAGGGTTTATGTAACATAAAAAGCCCGCAGAAGCGGGCTTGGAGGTACACCGACCAGGCGGTTAAGAGCGTTACATTCCAATTTGAGAGCGAAAAACGTATGGATTAGTACCTACGATTGTTTCCTTGGTAACCACCGCCACGGTGATCATTGCGGAAATTGTTGCGACGGGGTGATTCCTTGCGTTCTTCGGCTTTGTTAACTACGATGGTTCTACCATCTACCTCAGCACCGTTGAGTTCGTCGATAGCTGCTTGAGCTTCTGAGTCATTAGGCATTTCAACGAATCCAAAACCCTTGCTGCGGCCGGAGAATTTGTCAGTAATGATTTTAACAGAAGAAACTTCTCCGTGTTCTTCAAAGATTTCTCTTAAATCAGCTTCCTGAAGTTTAAAGGGAAGGCTGCCAACAAAAATGTTCATCTTAAAACAAAAAATTAGTTAGTAAATAAATAACACGGCAAAGGTAAACTAAAAACCATAGTTTGTTGCATTGGGATGAAAATATTTTAAAAATTAACGTGAAATTAGGGTTCCAACAAGAAAGGATACTTGTAATCTTCGGGAGGTGAGAAGTTTTCTTTAATGGTGCGAGCCGAAACCCAACGCAACAAATTAAGGTAACTTCCGCTTTTATCATTGGTTCCTGAGGCTCTGGCACCTCCAAAAGGCTGCTGACCTACCACGGCCCCCGTGGGTTTATCGTTTATGTAGAAATTTCCCGCGGCATGCGTTAATTTATTGAATGCCTTGTCAATGGCAAATCTATCTGTGGCAAAAATAGAGCCTGTCAGCGCATAAGGTGAGGTTTTATCGACCAGTTCGAGTGTTTCTTCGAATTGATTATCTTCATATACATAAATAGTTAGAACCGGACCAAAAATTTCTTCTTGCATGCTTTCGTACATGGGATCTTCGGTGAGTATCACTGTGGGTTCTATGAAATAACCCACCGATTTATCGTAGTGGCCACCTGCCAAAATTTGAGTGGAGGGGTGCGCCCGGGCGCGTTCGATATAGCCTGTGATTTTTTCAAAGGCCTTTTCATCGATTACCGCATTGATAAAATTAGTAAAATCCTCTGGTGTCCCTATTTTAAGTGTGGCTAGTTGATCAAGCATAATTTGGCTTACTTCGGGCCATAGGGAACGGGGAATATAGGCCCTTGAGGCGGCTGAGCATTTCTGCCCTTGATATTCGAAAGCTCCTCTTGATAGGGCGGTGGCTACCTGCGTCGCGATGGCAGAAGGATGCACCATCACAAAATCCTTTCCCCCAGTTTCACCCACAATGCGAGGGTAAGTGTTGTAGATCATAATGTTTTCTCCAATTTTCTTCCACACTTTGCTAAATACTTCGGTACTTCCAGTAAAATGCAATCCTACGAAATCTTTATGAGACGACATTACTTTTCCCCCTATGGCACCGTCTACGAAAATCATGTTAATGACTCCATCGGGTAGACCGGCTTCGCGGAAAATTTCCATAATTACTCGCGCTGAATAGATCTGCTGGGTCGAGGGTTTCCATACCACAACATTGCCCATCAGTGCTGGAGCTGCAGTAAGGTTAGCGGCAATGCTGGTAAAATTGAAAGGTGAAATAGCGTAAACAAAACCTTCGAGGGGTCGCCATTCCATCCGATTCCATTGACCCGGAGGGCTATAAGGCTGCTCGTTGTAAATTTCAACCATGAACTGAACATTATATCTCAAGAAATCAGCAAATTCGCAGGCTGCATCTATTTCCGCTTGATATATATTTTTCGATTGCCCTAACATGGTGGCGGCATTGATGCGGGCTCTGTATTTGCCTGCTACCAGGTCGGCAGCCTTCAAAAATATGGCTGCACGGCTATCCCAGGGAAGTTCTTGCCAGGCGCATCGGGCGGCAAGTGCTGCATTGATAGCATCCAACACGTGCGACGCTTCGCCTTGGTAATAGTATCCAAGTAGGTGTTGATGATCGTGCGGCGCTACAATCGGACGCCGATCTGCTGTTCTTACTTCTTTACCCCCAATTATCATGGGGATATCGGCTACCTGTTGCTTCATTTCTTGAAGCACTTTTTTAACAGCAAGCCTCTCCGGACTGCCCGGGGCATAACTTAAGATGGGCTCATTATAAGCCAGCGGAATATGATATAAGCCTTTCGACATATGGATTTTGATTTTAGTTTAGAAATATTCTAAACAACTCTTTTTGCAAAGAGTTTGTTCAAGCGGCGATTAATATGGGTTAATGGAAGATTAAATAATTGTCAACAACTCTGAATTGAGAGATGGGATTAGTTGTCTAGGGTTCATTATAAATAGAAAACCCGTCACAGGCCGATGGAGCCATTAACTTGAGGAACAGGGAAGAAAATGTGGTTTATTTCAAAGATTAAAATGCATCAGGCGAAGGAAAAGCCAGTTTTTTACGAGCAATTTCCTCAGGAAGTACGTAGTAGGTAACTTCAGCCTCTGAACATAATTCTTGGGCTGCGTTAAATAAATTAACCACAAATGTTGCAAGCCGATGATGTTTTTCTTTGAGCCGGGCTTCGAGTCGCAGTGTTTGACCGATACCCTGCACAGGCCTATGATATTTAACCTGTAGGGATGAAGTTACGCCACCGGTTTTCATTTTTACAAAAACATACCATGATGCGATTTCATCCATCAATGTGGCTTGTATACCACCATGGAGAACGTCTTTATATCCCGCATAATTTGGTTCAAAGATCCATTCTGAAACGATGGCTTCCTCGGTTTCATAAAAAACCATTCGAAGGCCGTAAGGATTGTGGGGTGAACAACCAAAACAATTGTAACCATCTTGTCCGGCGAATGGGTTATTAATCCTACGCATGGAAGATTCGTTTATCGGATCGGCAAAGGTAAGGAAAATCGGGGAGTGTGTTGGGTAGCCATATGGATTTCCTGCTTTACAATGGGTAGATGTAACCATCGAAATAATTCAGATGACAATTATATAGTTCGCTTTTAATCGTCGTAAGAATTTAACTTTGTAGAAAATTGTACTATAAAACGTCATAAATACCTATGAATCTGATTATTGTTTGAATGATGACCATCTACCAGGATGAAAAAGGAGTTGTGTCAAACAATGCAAAAAAAATAAAGGCGCGACTCACGTCGGGCCTTTATTGCGAGGTTTTATCTTTTGAACAAAATCCTTTAATAAAATATTTAAAGACGAATAACCTCAATGAACCAAAATCTAAGAATTTGTTGAAATGAGGGAGGTTTCCTGAGTGGGAGACCTCTCTATTTTTGTGAAAATTTGGTTTTACGGATTTTTCTTGGCCCACCACAGCGGGGTGAGGATTTCGTCGGGGCCTCCGAGCATCTGAATTGCCTGGTTGTAGCCTTCAGGATTGCTATTTGAGAGGCTCGAGGGATATTTCAATCGCTGGGGGAAGAATTTTACACTGCTGTTTTTGCAATTGGCCTGATTTAGGTCGGGTAGGGTGGGGATGGGGTTTTCCACCGAGGGATTTTCGAAGAAAGGCAGTCCCAATCGGCGATGGTCGCTCCATGCCTCGAGGGGTAGCCAGGGGAACTGAGCTAAATATTTCTGTGTAATGATTTTTGTCAGGTGGTCATTAGAATTACCGCTGTAGAGATTGTTTGTGGGGTATTCCATGTTCCACACGCCGGATTGATTGGTATAACCATCCACATAATTCAAAGCGACAGACTGGGGCGGGGGTGTGGTGTGGCTCCACTTCACAGAGGTACCTACCCGGTTGTAAGATTCAGATTCAAGATATTGCTGCAAATATTGCGTAAGGCCCCAGTATTCGAAGCTTGCCTTGATACCTTCTTCATAGGCGGTTTGAGCGTTCATAGGTGCACTCCAACCCCTTACGGCGGCTTCAGCGATCAGGAAGTAAGTTTCCCAGGGGCCGAAGAATACGCGTTCACTATCGCTGCGACGGAATTTCATGGTCATGCGAGGAATAGCGCCAATGTAAGTAGCTACTTTATTTTTTCCGGCTTTATCTCCCCAGTTTCCAAGGGAGGCAGCATTCCAGGTGAAGGCAGCATTGATAGTAGTCAGCACATTACCCTCGTTATCGAACAAGTTGCGTTGGGTGTTGAAGGCATCTTGTGTCCATGAGGGATAATGGCAAAAGTCGGGGTTGCTGAACCAACCAGGAATGATGAAAGCTTTGTATGCCCGGGGATCGATAGCATAAGGAAGACCATCGAACCAGAATCCCGCAGAAGGATCGTTGGTGTAAGTGGGGAAATGGTCTTGGTAGCGAATTCCCATGTAGTCGGCTGGTTTGATGTAGGCATGCAGATCAGGAGGGAGTTGCTCCTGTGAAGGAATGCCGCCTAGTCCTAAATATATATTATTCAGAGTGGCGGAGAGGGCTTGAGAGTTCCATTCACGGCTCATAACGCCCGTAAGAGCGTCCCAGCCGGGTTGTTCTTTGGCCTTGAAGGCATCGTCCCAGGTAGAAATATAAGCACCGCTTGATGCAGCGGCTTCAAATTCGCTTTGAGCTTTGGAAGGATCTACTTCTGATAGGCGCATAGCCAGGCGCATACGCATGCTGTTAGCGTATTTTACCCATTTATTGAAATCGAAACCATAAACTCTGTCGAATTTTTTCATTTCGTCGGGTGTGGTGACATTGAGATCCATTTGTGCTACAGCATCCTTTAATTCTTCAAGGATAAAATAGTAAACAGTTTTAACATCCTTAAATTCCGGGTTTTTTCCCTGGAAACCATCGATAGGCATGGGACCGAAATTGTCGGCGAATTCGCTCATTAGGTATGCACGCCAGATACGGGCAACTTGTTTTAAATTTTTGTTGTACTGAGGATTTACCCCCTTTGAAATTTTATCATCGGCAACCGTGATGGCAAGCGTGGCATCTTTGAGCCAACCTGAGAGAAAAGAATAGTAATCGGAGCTCCAACCGTCATCGTAGTCGGCCCATGCGAGGGAACCATTGCCACGGTACTGGCGGGAAGCAATTTTCCAATACAAAACGAAGACACGCTCTGCAATGTGAGGGTTCATTTGTGCCTCGGTGATGGAATTATTGAGCAGGTATTCTACCTGAACCTGGTCAATATTTGCAGCCTTTGGGTCAACATTTACATCGAGGAAATCTTTTTTACAAGCCGTAAATAAAAGGCTGCCCATGATCAAAATTGTTGTGATTATGTCTATTTTTTTCATAGTTGTGCAATTTTAGAATGATACATTAAGGTTAAACAGGAAGGAACGGGTTGTTGGGGGGGCAGCATTTTCGAAGCCAAGGGCATTGGTGCCGGTAGCATAAACAGCTTCGGGGTCAACACCATGGAGGTGGCTCTTAATCAGCCATACGTTGTTCATGGTTGCACCCACCTGAATTTTCTGGAAAGGGGTCTTGCCCAGGAATTTTTTGGGCAAGTCATAACTCAGAGTGATGTATCGTAATCTTACATTGGTTGCATCGTAAATGTTGGCTTCGATAATTCCAAGATTGCCTGTTCCAGCAACAGTTTGCCAGTATTGTTGCGCGGTAATTTCTTTAGTGTTGGGCGAAAAGGTACCATCGCCATTAGCAATAACACCCTCCAGAATCATATTGGGTCGCTGACCATTGGGAGCTGTAACATCGGCTGTGCCCGCATACTGCATAGCCTGATTGGTTTGAGAGAAAATTTTTCCACCCCAACGGCCATCAAATTGGAATCCCAGGTTCAATCCTTTGAAGGAGAAATTGTTGGTGATACCCATTAAAGCGCTAGGCTGCTGAGAACCGAGTACAATACGATCGGGGTCAACCTGGGGCAATCCATCAGCCGTCAGAATTAGCTTTCCATAATCAGGGTTATTGGGATCCTTTACTTTGAGGAAGGAGGTACCATAAATAACACCATAGTCGCCGCCCGCTTCAGCAAGAATCTGAAGGTTGTCGAAACCACCTAACTGATAGAATGTGATGCCTTCAGCCAGCTCTTTAATCGTGTTTTTGTTGTGGCTGTAGTTGAATTGTGCATCCCATTTCAACCCATCACCGGATTGATCGATGATTCGAGCAGAAAGCATAATTTCGATACCTTGGTTTTGAATATCACCGGCATTGATTTTTTTGTAGTTATAGCCACTCAGGGGGTCGATGGGCAGGTTGATGAGCTGGTTGGTGGCATTGGATTTGTACCAGGTAAAATCGAGCCCGAGACGGTTTTCGAAAAATCGCAGGTCGATACCTAATTCTCGGGAGGTGATAAGCTCATTTTTAACATTTTCATCGTAAAGGACGTTACCCATGGTGGCCGTTGTATTGCCATTGGGGTCGGTACCTATACGGAAGGTATTGTACAACTCATAAGGGTTGAGTGAGTTACCCACCTGGGCCACTGAGGCCCGAATTTTACCAAATGAGAACCAAGTAGGCAGTGTGCCATGGATTTTTTCTATCATGTCGGAAAATACCCATGAACTATTAACCGAAGGGTAGAGATAGGAACGGTTATTGGGGCTAAGCGTTGACGACCAGTCGTTACGAAGAGTGCCTTCGAGGAATAGATATCCATCCCAGTTTATTTGCGCTGAGCCATAAACGGAGGTGATTCTTTTCTGATAGAATCCTTCGCCTACAGTGGGGTGTGAAGTACTGTTGTTGAGAGCGAATAGGTTGGGTACCTGCAACTCTCCAGCGCTGCCGCGAATAGAAGAATATTCCTGCATCATAATATTGCCGCCCAGCGT
Organism: uncultured Bacteroidales bacterium; assembly: GCA_937981455.1. Lineage (GTDB taxonomy): Bacteria > Bacteroidota > Bacteroidia > Bacteroidales > TTA-H9 > UBA2030. The sequence goes on from CALJNV010000042.1 coordinate 7,999, forward strand.
TCCGACTAAGCCCAGACGGTCAATCATGTTATCTTTGCGGGCAGTAAATAAAGTGCTAAAGTTGTGTTCAAAGAATGTTTCTTTTCCCATGCTAAAAGAACCGTTGGGAGAGATAGGGCTGCCTGCAAAACGTTTGTTTTCACTATTGGTGGTATACATATCGCTACCTGCACTCATTTCGGCTCTCAACCATTCGGTAAGCTGTTTGGAGAGATTGCCAGAGAGAATGAAGCGATCGCGTACATCCCGGTTTTGAATATACTTGGCGGCCCAATAGGGGTTAATCTGGTTGGAGCTACCATACCACAGCATTTTACCTTGTTCGTTTACGGCATCTTTAAAATCGAGGATGTCGAGACTGCGGGGAAGCAAATAAAGGGTGTAGAAGGGGTTATTGGGGTTATGTCCTAACAGAGGACGATTTTTGGCTTCTGCATTTATGTACTGAACTTTGGTATCTATGTTCCATGAATCGTTGCTGCCAAACTTACTGGTTGCGCGCGCTGTCAAATGGGTCTTGTGCAATTCGGCGCCTGGAATATGACTTTTATCGTTGCTGCGGGTTAAGGAGGTATAAACCTGGCTTTTCCCATAATCTTGCTGGAAACTCACAGAATAGTTTTGGCTGGTTCCATTGTCGAAAAAGTTTTTCACATTATCATAGGCCGCAAGTTGGGTTTTTTGTCCGTTCCATTTTTCAACTTCCTGGCCAGTAATTTCAGGACCCCATGAAAGATTGGTTTGATTGTCGTAAATACCCTCAGTACCTTGCCCGAAAGAGTTTTGCATTTTGGGGTGAGTAAAGGCACTTTCGGTTCCAAAGCTGGTAGAGAAGTTAATACCGAGTCCAGGGTTTTGTTTACCTTTTTTTGTAGTGATGAGGATAACGCCATTGCCTGCGCGCGAGCCATAAAGAGCTGCAGCCGAAGCCCCTTTGAGCACCGAAACGCTCTCAATATCTTCGGGGTTAAGGTCAGCCATACCACTCCCCATGTCGAGGGAAGGGTTCCAATAATCATTGTTTTCGCGACCAGTAAAATTGTTAATGGGTACTCCATCTACAACGATTAAGGGCTGGTTATCGCCTGTGAGTGAGCTATGCCCTCGAAGCACGATTTTGGAACTCCCGGCTGGACCATTGCTCGAGCGGATGACCTGCACACCGGCAATTTTTCCTGTGAGGGCATTGCCGATATTGTTTTCCCGCGTCTGGAGGAGTGCCTCACCTTTTACATCTTGATGGGCATAACCCAGAGCTTTTTTCTCGCGTTTGATTCCCAGGGCTGTAACTACCATTTCACCCAATTCTGTAACTGCGGGTTCCATTTCTACATGAATGACCCCGCGGTCTGCCCTAACTTCGATGGTCTTCATGCCTACAAAAGAAAACTGGATTACAGCGCCTTGCTTTACTTTAATGGAATACTTACCATTAATGTCGGTTACCGTTCCGTTTGAGGTGCCTTTTTCCAACACCGTGACACCTGGCAGCGTTGAGCCGTCTGCCTTGTGGGTAACTGTTCCTGTTACCTGAAGGGTCTGTCCATAGCTTATGGACCAGAATCCGATCAGGAAGCTCAAAAGTAAACCTACTTTTCGCATAAATTTAACAATTTGGTTAGTGATACATGATTTTTATCAAACCATTGTTTGAAGATGGTTAATGATGTTCGGCACAAATATAAAAAATTACTAAAACGATTTAGTAATATTAAAGAAAATTTTTTCAAAAATGCTTTTAAGTGTTTATAAATCAGTTGTATAAATTTTAATATTTTGGAGTAAACCGGTTGGGTAAACGATTCCAATTTTCATCTCAAGCTCTACCCATACAATTCAATCATGGCGTTATAATCGAAAAAGCTTATTCCCTCAGCTCCGGCATCAAGACTTAGTTTTTCAACCTCGACAAGCTCCTGGGGGGTTAAGGCAGGTACAAACACCCCAGCATAGATTTTTTTTGATAAAGGTATCTGATTCTTAAATTTTCTAACCTGTTCTGCAATCCAGCCAGGTTGGGCATTATAAAAATTATGGTAAAGCATCGGGAAGAAGGCATTGAGATTCCAGCGCATCCATTGCTGGCGCACCGATTCATAATTGGGAAATACTGCTGCACTGCTATACTTTCCCTTTGCCTCAATAGCTGGCGCCAAAACTTCATTCACCAGAGAGGTAACCGAATCGAACCTGAATTGTCTCCATTGTGCATCTGCGAATGGATCGGATAAGTCTGATATGGGATCCTTCCCCGTAAGTTCACTAAAAAGTCTGCGACAATGGTTACAGTAACAATAATCGTATTGTGGGTATTCCTTATCCTGAACAATATTATATTTGGGTTGCAGGGCTTCGGCAAGTATTACATCGGGCATGCGGATATAATCTAGGTGAACACCTGCTAGGCCCTCAATAGAGGCAAGAAATGTTACGTGTTGCCGCAGAAATTCTCTGACTTCAGGATGATTGGGACACATAAATTTATAATAACTCACATAAGCCGGATGGCTGTGTGCAGGTTTGCCTTCACGATTGACCACAAACCAATCGGGGTGATGCTGGGCGTAATCAGGATTATTATTGGGTAGGGTCCACATCCACGCATGAATTTCTATTCCTACTTGTGATGCTAAGGGAAGAACTCGCTGAAGAATATCTTGTTCAACAGGCAGCAAAGGATTGTTGTAGAAGGCCTTGTGACTGTCATATACCATTAAAAGCACGCTTTTAATTCCTTTCGATTTCAAATTCCTAAATCGTTCCAACCAGTCATCTTCCGATCTTTTATGAGGGGGGTGCATCCACACCCATCGCTTGCCATAAAGTACTGGAAGGGGGAGCCATGCTGAAAGAATAGAAGAAGTGAATCCCCCCAGACCTAGCAAACTAGCTTGTTTTAAAAAAGTTTTTCGATTTATTTTATTCATAATCAATATATTATATTAAATTTATTGAAAATAGAAAGCCCAAAGATTTGCTTGACAAAAAAAACAATATTTTTGAAGTACAAAACTAAATCAATTTAGTATAATGAAATACAACACTATAACTATTAATCGAATACTATTCTTGTTCCC
>CALJNV010000043.1 GCA_937981455.1 uncultured Bacteroidales bacterium
ATGAAATAATTGATAATGGCAACAAAAATAAAACTGATTTTCAACGCATGGAAATGATTATAAACATCTATGGTCATGAGTTACTTCCTACTTACAATCAGGTCTTAGAATGCCGTGAAAAAGTAAATGATATTGCAGCAGCCCATAAATCTGATTACCGCAAAGGCTCAGTGGTAAGAAATACTTAAAGCCATATACTACCGCCCATCAAAAACTAGATAAGTCTGTAGAGCAATTCAAAAACGAAATAGCGGAGCTAGCAAAAAATGCATAACAAGACTATCAAAGATCGCCCAACAAGTTGGGCTGGACGGCCACTGCTTCGCAGCGTCCGCCCTTTATAGCGGCGTTAAGTGTGCAGATGAGCATCCCCCATTATTTAAATACCGACTTAGAGATAGATTCACGAATCGATCTAACGCCATTAGTCAAAGAATTTGGAGAAGATGTTTTTCTTATGTACAACGGAGAGTGGGGTAAAAACTATAGATGTTCTTTCGAGGTTAATGAATCATTAGCGCATGCAAATGAAGCTATCGCTTTCTTTTGTATGTTGGTTGAGGCTTTACCTGAAAATATTAGGGAAATTTGGGATGGCGCTCTAAAGAAAGCTTTTTCTATTGGTTTTGAGTCTGGCGAAACAGAGAAAATTGAAGTAGAAATAGAACCTCATGTTTTAGAACGTGTCGCAAATATTGGTGCAAAAATAAATATAGTTATCTATCCAAGATATGGAAAAGACACTTAACAAGAATAAACATCATGCGCTTTCAGCGCTCGGACGCGTGCTACGCCCGCGCCCGTGTTATTGGCGTTAGCTTTACAGTGAAGTACTTTGCAGGAATCATTGCTGTTCTTTTTTTAAGTTATTGGCTCTATCTGCCAACTTATAATAATGTGCTTAAAGATGTTCTATTCCTTGAGTCGGGGTTACCTGCAAGTGTAAAAGTGTTGGCATATCATAACGCTTATTCTTTTCAAGACCCTGCTGATCAATGGTTGCTCGAGATTAAAGAAGGTGAATTCGAAAAAATTCTTGCGGGCCGTGAGTATGCAACCTGTGAGGAAAATGTTCTAAATAGTCAATCTTCCAAACGGTTTGGAAAAGAACATACAGTCTTTGAACTGAAGTATTGCTATACGAATTGGTCGGGGAAAGATAATCGGTTATTAACGGAAATTTATGCCGATAAAACCAAAGAGAAAGCAATTGTTACAAGTAGTCACTGGTAATGAAAGCTAACAAGAAAGGGTATTTCGCCCTACGGGCTGGACGCGCACTTCGTGTGCGCCCATACCTTCGGCGTTATGTGTATAAGAAAACCTAAAGGAGTTAAGTGTGTGTCAAATTGATTGGGGGTTATTAGCCCAGATGCTTATCGGAATTGGAACTTTTATGTTGGGTTCAGCAGCACTTTTAACACTTAAATTTCAATTCGGGTATAAAGCTAAATCGACGCACCTCAAAGCATCCTTAAAGTTACTTTTAAAATCCTATAGAGAATTCTTAGCAAGTGAAGAAGGAATTTTGCTATCTGAATATCCTAATGATGCTAAAAAAATTATTGGAGGCATTTCGTCTAAATCTGGTCTTGATGAAAAGCTAGTTAAAGAATTATTAGATGAATTAAGAAAAGAGAATAAAATCTAATGAGATATAGTAAAACACATAACAAGTTTGCCAAGTACACTTCGTTCGTTTCACTCACTGCGCGGGACGTCGCGTCAACGCGCCGCCCCTTGCAAAGGCGTTATGTATTCTAGGTATGGAGATAAAGAACTTTATGAGTAGATCGTTTATTTGTGTAAGTGTCGAAGCAGATCAAAATACCAATAAAGAAAAAATAATTGAATCTTTGGGGTATGAATTACTCGAGAAAGTCCAAGGCGTATTTAGGTATGATGACCTTGAGTATTATGAAGACTTGTTGCTGCATCAATCTGAAAACAGAGTGATTCTATTTGGAGAATGTCTCCATAATATTTCAAATAATATTGTTTCACACAAAGAAATTGATACTATTTTTGCGAACCAACTTTCTCTACATTTAATATATGAGGTAGCTGAAGAAGATAGCTGCTTTATAGCCTATTTCGAAAAAGGGAGACCAGGCCCTGCCCACCAAGTGATGGGGATAAAGAAAAAAGCATGGTCCCGGACATTTACACAAGATCAACTTCCAATTCCTCACTCTAGATATGTCAATTCTGCAATTAGTGAGCTGTCTACATTCCTAGATGCAGAGTATGATCTGATAAATCGAATATATAGCGGCATGCATGGTAAAGGTAATTATGGCGTAGGCTTCCATCCAGATGAAAGTAAGTGGGTAGCATGCAAGAAAGGAATTATTCCTGACGATACGGAGCTACAAGAGATAGATGCATTCAACTATAGAAAGAAGAGAAAACCATTCAAGCGAACCAAGCATCCAGATGCGCAAACCTCTTTCTATAATCAAAAAGATTTAGCATGCGAGATACATCATCGGACCTTCGAGAATCTAACTCACTATAAAATAGCTAAATTTCTAAACTCTGATAAAGCCATTTTCGAAAAATATCGAGTTAAATATTCTTTATAGTGAAAAACATAACAAGTGCAGGTTGACGGAAAACCTTTTCGCTCCTTCGTCGCAAAAAGTTTTCCGCAACTGCGGGCGTTATAGCTCAAGGGAAGATTGTGTATATACCTAAACATTTTGAGGTAACTGACAAAGAAGAGATATTTGCTTTTGTTGAGGCAAATGCTTTCGGCCAACTTATTTCAAATGTAAATGGCAGGCTTTTTTCTACTCATCTGCCATTTTTACTCTCAGAAGATCGGTCAAAAATAATTGGGCATTTGGCATTACAAAACCCACAGCATGCCGAAATAGATGGACAGGAAGTTCTTATAACCTTAGAGGGTGCTCACGATTATATCTCGCCTACGTGGTACAGCAGTCCGGGAGTGCCCACATGGAATTACCAAGCCGTTCATATTTATGGGGAATGTAAAGTATTCCGAGACATCAAAGAGCTTCAAGATATAGTTAATGCCCTTACTAATAAGTATGAAGCGGCATTTGAAAAACCGTGGCAGCCCGAATACAACCCTTCAATGCTAGGTGCTATTGTTGGCGTTGAAGTTACAATCAATGAAATTCAGTGCAAGTATAAGCTCGGCCAAAATCGCTCATCCCAAGATAGATCACAAGTTATCAAACAACTAAAATCTGTTGGTTCGAATAGCTTGGCCAAGGCTATGGAGCGCAATGAGTTATAACAAGGTGCAGCACAACGCGGCTGCGCCGCTCGGACAGCCAAAGCGTTGCTTTGTCTGCCGGTGTGCACGGCGTTAATGCGCTTGAGACAACTGAGAAGGTTCATCGTACCGCTGTTGAAAGCCCAGCTTGCGGTACTAATTTATTGGGGTTTTGTTTCAATTCAATC
>CALJNV010000044.1 GCA_937981455.1 uncultured Bacteroidales bacterium
ATAAATTTTCTGCATTCCCAACCAATCAGAGGGCTCTAAACCCCCTTTTTCCAGAGGGATTTCAATAGGGCTTTTTAAGCTACTTTTCTGCCTGAAAACTTGATCAATGGAAACAATACATAAATAGAAGATGAATAGGGCAATGAACAATTTTCCAGCTTTATTCATAAACAAAATCTTTTGAAATAAATGAAAAGTTAAAAATTTGAGATGGGTTCATCAGGGGGCATGTCAGTAAAATGTTGCCGGGAATTCCCCATTCCTTCACGACGAAGATAGGATTTTAACTCATATGCCTCTTCTTTTAACAAAGGGGGACCGGCCGGTTCTATGAGAGCCCTGCCTTGAGCTCTAGGCGATTTAATTTCGGGCCGTAAGGGATAGGCATTCATCAAAGCGCTATCAAAGGGTTTTAACATTGCCGTAATATCGCTCAGGGGTGTTTCGGGGTTAAGCCAACGACTTTCCTGTGAAGGATGTAGAATAACAGGCATTCGATGATGAGGCAACATGCGAAGTAGATCATTGGCCACAGTAGTGATAATAGCAAATGAGCGGATGACTTTGCCTGTAGAGGGCTCCTGCCATTCGTCCCATATTCCTGCCATTGCAAAAGGCCTTACTTTATTGCGCAAGTAAATCAAAAAGGGCTTCCCAAGTCTCTCTTTTACAGTTCCCTCAATAAATGCATCGGCTATCACCAAACATCTTTGCGAGCGGATGGGTTTGCGAAATGCAGGTTTTTCAATGATGCCTTTGGCTCCCCGATAACTGGGATTATCCTCAGGGTTGTGATCGCCTTCAGCCCTTGCATTAATTAAAAATTTATCTACTTTCGACCAAAAAGGGGTCATACCAAAACGCATCATTTGTAGCGCTTTAGGATTGTCAGAAGCCACAACGGGCGTGTAAGTTCCAGGGGTTATGTTATAATTGGGCTCAAGGGGGATATCAAAGGCCGCAGTTACATTGAATCGTTTTTCGATGGCTTCAAGTTTTTGAATCAAGACAAATCGTCCACACATTTCTATTGCATTGAAATAGACCAACGAATATAAAGCATTTAACGTATCTCATCAGAGTAATTTTTGAGAAAAAACAAAAGCCAAAAATTTTAATACTATCATTTCTGATTCCTCGTTAAGCCTACGGTTTTTTCCCTTGGTATGGGAAGAAGAATAGAGGAATATTCAATTGCATAACAAAGACACTTAAATTTATCCCGTATTTCATTCATCCTCGACCGGTGATGGTTTTGAATTTAACGATCTGTATATAAAATCTTAAGAGTCAAGAAGGGCCCAATCGCATGCTTTGTTGGAAGGTCAGCAATGGAGGACAGATTGTAATATAGGACAAAACAAAAACCCGCTCGAAGGGAGCGGGCCAAGTCAAAAAGAACTACTTCGAATTTTAATATCTGTAATGTTCTGGCTTATAAGGTCCATCCACAGGAACACCGATGTAAGCAGCCTGTTGGGGAGTTAATTGTGTAAGTTTTACACCCAACTGGTCAAGATGGAGACGTGCAACTTCTTCATCGAGGTGTTTGGGCAGGCGGTAAACCCCTACATTAAGATCTTTTTGCCAGAGTTCGATTTGGGCCAGGGTTTGGTTACTGAAAGAATTACTCATTACAAACGAAGGATGGCCTGTAGCACACCCCAGGTTTACTAGTCGCCCTTCGGCCAAAAGTATGATAGAATGGCCATCAGGGAAGAAGTATTGATCTACTTGAGGTTTAATGTTGATACGTTTAACATCGGTACGGGCATTGAGGCGGTCAACCTGAATTTCATTGTCGAAATGACCAATGTTGCAAACGATGGCCTGGTCTTTCATTCGTTCCATGTGTTCAAGGGTGATGACATCTCGATTACCGGTAGCGGTTACAAAAATATTGGCTTCGGCCAAGGCTTCTTCAACTGTGGTAACCTGGAAGCCTTCCATGGCGGCCTGCAAGGCGCAAATAGGGTCGATTTCAGTGACCAGCACACGGGCACCATAGCTACGCATAGAGTGCGCACATCCCTTTCCTACATCACCATACCCGCACACTACCACCACTTTTCCGGCAATCATTACATCGGTAGCTCGTTTGATACCATCGGCCAATGACTCCCGGCACCCATACAAATTATCGAACTTCGACTTGGTAACGCTATCGTTTACATTGATAGCAGGAACAAGCAAAGTTTTTTGTTCTTCCATCTGATACAATCGATGAACCCCTGTGGTGGTTTCTTCTGAAACGCCTTTCCATTCTTTCACTGTGCGCTGCCAGCGCGTGGGATCTTCTTTTTGTATTTTCTTCAATAAATCCAGAATAATGGCCTCTTCTCTATTCTGTGGTTCCACATTTAACAAAGAGGGGTCTTTTTCTCCATAATATCCTTTGTGGATAAGCAAAGTAGCATCCCCCCCATCGTCTACAACCAGGTTGGGGCCCAGTCCACCAGGAAATTTCAGGGCCATGCTTGTGGCCCACCAGTATTCCTCGAGGGTTTCACCTTTCCAGGCAAAAACAGGCACTTTGCTATCGCGAACCACTGCAGCCGCTGCATGGTCCTGGGTCGAAAAAATATTGCAACTAGCCCAACGCACTTCTGCCCCAAGGGCAACAAGCGTTTCGATGAGTACTGCAGTCTGGATGGTCATGTGGAGAGATCCAGTAATACGGGCACCTTTCAAGGGTTTTAAAGGGGCATATTTTGCCCTGATGGCCATCAATCCGGGCATTTCTTTTTCTGCCAGCTCTATTTCCTTGCGGCCCCAATCGGCCAGCGTTAAATCTTTCACTTTAAACTCAAAGTCGAGATTTGTTTGAATATCCTGATACATAACTATTTAAAATATTTTATTCCATTTAAATTTATCTGCAAAGTTAACCTTAATTTTTCTAACCCTGTAAGAATCATTGAAGATTAAAAAATTATTGGTTTGAGGAAGGAGTTTAACTTTGCAGCTTCAAAATTAATGCATGCCTGTTTATAAAATTTCTTCTCTTAACAAAGGCTACACTCTGGGTATTTGGCACATAAAAGAAACACCTGAGGAGTTGCTACCTTGGGCTTATCTATCTAAGCATGAAACAATTTATTATCAACAACTTAACAATACAAGGCGAAAACTTCACTGGCTTGCATGGCGTGCACTCGTAAAAAGAATGACAGAAAATCCGTTGCTGGAAATCTCTTATGACCCAAATGGAAGACCTACACTATGTAAACATTCCTTGCAAATTTCGGTAAGCCATGCAGGGCCCTGGGTAGCCTGTCTAGTGCATCCTAAAAAACCCACCGGAGTGGATGTGGAATCAGTTAGCCCACGCATACAAAAAGTCAAAGAACGTTTCCTTTCACCTCAAGAACTAGAATGGCATGCTGCTGCTACAAATCATCTCCGACATCTCACCATTTTATGGTGTATCAAAGAATCGGTTTACAAATATGCAAGCATCTCCGGCCTGGATTTTCGCAACCAGATTGTTGTTCTTCCTTTCAATTCGGGAAATGATGGCGAGGCATTCTGCCAGCTGGTTCAAAATAATGGTGAGTTTACCCTAATTTCATTAAATTATGAAGATATTGATTCAGAACATGTTATTGCCCGAATCGCCGATTAGGTCATTCTTTTTTAAAATAATACCTTTAATGGCTCTCATGGGTCTATGGGCTTCATGTCACCAAAATAATTCTCAACCTGTAAGCTCTATTGCAGGCTTGATGGATACTGAAGGCAAAACCCATGTAAGGCTCTCGGAGCTCGACGCCCGCTCACTCATTCCACTTGATTCAGTAGTAACGGGCAGTGATGGGAGTTTTATTTTTGCCCTTCGTCTCAGTGAGCCCTCTTTTTACCAGCTAAGTACACCTCAAAGCGACCCTTTAACTCTCATAGTAAAACCCGGGGACAATATAACTATAGAGGGTAAAGCCACCGAGCTCCTGTGGGCTCGCATCAAAGGCTCTGACGAAAGCGTTCTTCTTCAACAATATTTGCAACAAAGCAGGTTAAGACTCGACACAGCCGAACTGCTTGTGAAGCACCTGGCCGACCATAGTACCTCCGCAAATTTTAAACGCTTGCGCGACTCGATACACCAGGCATTGGAGCATTTGTATCAGAGGCACCGAGAATACTCTCTCCAATTCATACATTCTCACCCGGGAACTCTGGCTGGGCTTATTGCCATCAATCAACCCTTTGGGCGCCGTCAAGTCTTTGACCCAATGAATGATTCTACACTGTTTCTTGCTTTTGACAGCAGTTTACGCCGTAACTATCCCCGAAGTAAACACACCCTTTTCTTTCATCAACGACTGGCCGACCTTCAAAAAAAAGAAGTCATTAAAAAAATCCGATTAGAAAACCTTTTACCCGGAAAACCACTGCCCGACTTTCGCATTGCATCGCTCGATGAAGGCAAATGGTTGTCGCCTGATCAATTCAAAGGCATCCCCTTTCTGCTCATTTTTTGGTCTCCTGTAGAAGGTAAACAGATTCAAAACTTGATTGCTATACAAAAAGAGCTGAAAAAAAATCGCAAAGACCTGGAAGTTTTGTGTATTGCCTTTGATTTTCAGCGTACGCGATGGCAAAATGCGGTAAACAATGCTGGGTTATCGAATTGGAATCACGGGTCTGATCTTAAGGGAACCGCTTCCCCTCTGTACGAATTATTTTTGCCCGATCATCGACCCTTACCCCATTACATTGTTGTAGGCGCTGAGGGAAATATTACTCTCACCACTTCAAAAACCGCAGAAATCCTTCAGGCTTTGAAAAAGCTCTGATTCTGGAAGCTTGAAATAAAATAAAGGCTGCCTTCTCAATCTTAAGCAGCCTTGCTGACTTAATTGATCCACCACTGGTTGATTATTTAAATTTTCCCCATTAGCTGAACAGATACGATACGAGCCACTGATTCAATCATCTTTGGTATAACTTAAAAAATTTTCTTGGAATGGCCTACCGAAAGTATCTTGTTTTTCGAGAAACATAAAATCCCTTAAATCAATACTTTTCTATACTTAGGTTAGAAACAGCAGATTCTACTTCAATAAAAATCTTGCGCGCCGATTTTTCGAAGCCTGGGGTTTGATACAAACCCGAATGAATTTTATCAAAGCCTTCAAGATTGCGACTCGTTAACAAGGTTTCAGTTTTTACCTGACAACCCGCTTCCTTCGGAATTGCTATTGTAAGAGAGGCTGCACCCATTTCAATCTCAACTTGAGCAGTATCAACAAGGGCACCCAATTTTAACTGAGCTGATACAGCACCGCTGCTCAGTTGAAAGTTTTTAACTTTAAATTTCGATAAATCTAAATTCATCTCAGCAGCTCCGGCATTGAACTCTAGATTCCAGATAGGCTCTGCATTGAGTTTGATATGAACATCATTTTTTACCTTTCCCATGTCAATACGTGATTTTTTCATGCTAATATGGAGTTTTCTGCCTTCCTTATCATCGTAAGATTCAAGATTAAAAGGCCCCAAATTCCCCGCCTTGAAGAAGTAAATCAGGGAATGCGTTGTATCGGTAATAATATATTTACCTGCCCCTGCATCAATCTTAAGCGTGGCAACTTTCACACTTGAATCCCAAGGCTCTGTCAGTGATTGTTCTAGCGGCGTCCAATCTCTTTCTGTCCATTCGCTATCGTCTTCATTCCATTGCCAAAACCACTTTTCTTCAAATTGGGGGCTTTTGTAATAAACAATTGCCACAGCGAGCGCGGCCACGCCCAAGGCAAGAATTACCTTGATTGAGGCTCGCAGCGGCAACACACTCACACCCCAAAGTATTAGTAGAATCGGCCACAGTTGCAAAAGTGCTCGCCACGAAAAATAAATAACACCAAAATTCTTTAGTGCCAGAACTACCCCCAGCACCAACAAAATTACCCCCCAAAAAATATTCTTAAACCTGGTTGTTTCCATGACTTTAATCATTTAATCGTTTATAGCAACTAATCTTGATTTTTCTTTTCTTGATTGGTAATAGAGGTGCTGTAATAGTTGTAAAGCAAAACCCCTCCCACAATGATAAGTATTAAGGGCCAGAGTTTACCAAAATCTATAGCAGGAATAAGTTCACTGAATAAAAAAATTATCCCTAAAACAATCAGAATGCTACCAATGACTACATTACTATCTTTACGCATTTTGGGAGCCTGATAATTCAATGGCTGCGCTTTATCATCCATATTGTTTTCACTAGGCGGAACAGTATCAGCACCTAATGGTGTACCCCAATAAGATTTTATGGGTTCATAAGGAAGAATAATCCACAAGATGATATAAACCCAGAAACCGGTTCCAAAGACCAGGGTTATAAGAATAAAAAGAAACCGTACGATAGCACTATCCATCTCTAGATATTGGGCCAACCCACCGGCCACCCCACCCAAAATTTTATCGTATCGGCTACGGGTAAGAATTCTTTGCGTGTTCATCGTAAAATGATTTTAATGATTTTTATATCCTTTTGACGCCCGATAAGCTTGTCGGTTACAATTTTGAACTTTGGGTTTTACCTTATGTTATATGAAGCAGAAAAAATATGTACTTTTGACTACCAACCGTCGAAAACATTTAACAACTTTATATAAAAAATGGACAAGACTATAACTGATTTCCTGCCTATCAATGTGCAGGTTATAATGCCAACTCTTAAGGTTGCAATGGAGAAAATTGTTGTAAAGAATCCTATTGTGGAGCTTGACGGGGACGAAATGACCCGTGTTATTTGGAAACTTATCAAAGAAAAGCTTATTTTTCCTTATCTCGAATTGCCTATTCAATACTACGATCTGAGTATTCAAAACAGGGATGTTACGGATGATAAGGTTACTATTGAGGCAGCCCAAGCCATTTTAAAGCACAATGTAGGCATAAAATGTGCAACAATTACTCCGGACGAAGCTAGGGTGGAAGAGTTTGGTTTAAAAAAAATGTGGAAATCGCCCAATGGCACCATAAGGAATATTTTGAATGGTACAGTTTTTCGCGAACCCATAATTATCCGCAATATTCCTCGACTGGTACCCCACTGGAAAAAGCCTATGGTTATCGGGCGCCATGCATACGGAGACCAATATCGAGCCACCGATTTTATTGTGAAGGGTAAAGGTAAGCTCACCATAACTTATACGCCCGAAAATGGAGAACCCCAAACCTACGAGGTTCACAATTTCGACGGCGACGGGGTTGCCCTGGCCATGTTTAATACCGACGAATCGATTCGTGGATTTGCTCATGCCTGCTTTAACATGGCCATGCAAAAGAAATGGCCTCTGTACTTAAGTACCAAAAACACCATTCTAAAAAAATACGATGGAAGATTCAAGGATATTTTCCAAGAAATATTTGAGAATTATTACATAGAAAAGTTTAGAGAATTGGGTATTACATACGAGCACCGACTTATCGACGATATGGTGGCAGCTGCTTTGAAATGGGAAGGAGGCTTTGTTTGGGCTTGTAAAAATTATGATGGAGATGTTCAAAGCGACACCCTGGCTCAGGGTTTTGGGTCGTTGGGGTTGATGACATCAGTATTGATTACACCTGATGGAAACACAGTTGAAGCAGAGGCAGCGCACGGAACGGTCACCCGTCACTATCGTGAATACCAGAAAGGTAAACC
>CALJNV010000045.1 GCA_937981455.1 uncultured Bacteroidales bacterium
AAAAAGAGTCCTTAAACTATTCATATAAAATAAATTGATTCACAATTGTTTTCATATTTTTTTTCACTCACCACAAAATTTTATAAATGGGAACAATATTTTAGGCAAATTTAGGGTTCGTAGAAGAAGGGGGAAATAAGATGATTGATGAAGAGAAAAACAAATTAGCATCTATGGTGCTGGCACCTTACATACAAAAGGCTTATGCGCTAATAGGAGTAAGCCGTAGAACGGGGGGAAACCAGTTTCGCCATTGCATGGCCACAATGAGCATACTTATTGATTATCATTATATTGATGCCGTAATACTCAAAGCATCCTTGTTGCATGATTTTTTTGAAGATTTCCCGGAAGCCAGCGACGAGGACATCTTATCTGTACACGACGGCGATGAGCATGCAGTGCTTGCCCTGGTAAAGGAGCTCACGCGCAAGAAAGAAGAGTCGAAAGCCCAATTTTATGAAAGGCTTTGTCAATTTGGAACCCTAAAAGCCCAAATCATTAAATGTGCGGATGTAATAAGCAATCTTACGGATCTGCATGTAGATGTAAGTCCGGCTTATAAAATTAAGCAGAATCTTATTCTTTACGAGAAATACATCCTACCGCTGGCCAGAAGGGTTAATCCCGATATGGCTCATGAGATGGAAGACCTTATCTACACACGCCATCAGTTCATTAAAATGTTTGAAAAGAAAGGTCTTTTCAAAAAAATTTTCAGGCGGGATTAAAATGCTTGCCATTTAAACTCTTTCTACATGATAATTGACAAGCAATGGGATGGGTGCTAAAACAAAACTATCCACCTGCAGCTGTTGTTCTCTTGCTTTTTGCCTTATTTCATCCTCCATCTTACAAGCCACTGTGCCGGTGAAACTTAATTGATTGCATTTATATTCCTTGCTCAAAGGCACAACATTGTTTTCGAAAAACACCTTGAGTTCGAAATCCACCAAGTTGCGAATTTCGGCATGGGCTCGATGATTAAGCACAAAGGGGGCCAATGAGGCCATAAATTTTGCCGGAAAAGGTTTCATGTAAAGGTTTTCCATGATTAAGCCGTAATTGAGCCCTGTTTCAAGTTCAAAAGCCTGAGAAAGAGAAGGGGATAATTTACCTCTGAGATACATTGTAAGAAATGCCTTACCCAAACTGGCCCCTCCGGCTTCATCGCCCAAAAGATAACCCAACGATGGCCGGGCATGTAATTTTTCTCCATCATAAAAGCCTGCATGGGCACCTGTACCCAAGATACATATAATACCTTTTTGACTTCCTCTGAGGGCACGGGCTGCCCCTAAAATATCAGTATAAATCTCAACTTCAGCATAAGGGAAAACGGCTCTCAAAGCATCTTCCATACGCTGAATACCTTTGGGATTGCCACACCCGGCTCCATAAAAAACAATTCTATCCACAAAGGTCTCCAGTATCACCTGGTTTGGCAGCTCTTGCTGAATTAAATCGACAAGCTCACCCGGGGGCATATGTGTGGGATTGAGGCCTGGTGTAGTAAAAAAATTGTGTGAACCATTATTCCTCAATAAAACCCAATCGGTCTTGGTACTGCCGGCGTCTGCTATCAGCATCATAGAGTTTTCAGAAATTGATATACATGAGGCACGAAGATAA
The DNA here is from genome assembly GCA_937981455.1 of uncultured Bacteroidales bacterium. Lineage (GTDB taxonomy): Bacteria > Bacteroidota > Bacteroidia > Bacteroidales > TTA-H9 > UBA2030. The sequence continues at coordinate 1,633 of CALJNV010000045.1, forward strand.
TCAATCCTATCACCACAGCAAAAAAGGCTGCAATTAAAACAGCTCCAGCCGATACATCTTTAGCTCTACCTACCAAATTTTTCCATTTTCCATCGGCCACTTCATTGCCCAAAATTTCAAGGGCAGTATTTATTCCTTCGGCCGTAATCACTAGCGCCGAAATAAGAAAAATAGCTAGCCATTCGTACTTGCTGATACCCATTATGAAACCCGCAAGAATCACCATCAAAAGGATCAAAATGTGTATGCGAGCATTGGGTTGTGTTTTGAATAAATAATGCACCCCTTTCCATGCATATCTAAAAGTATTGAGGCAGCAATATTGAGAATAAGTATGAGGTTCAAATTCTTCCATAGTAAATTTTATTTAAAGCATTCAAAACATCTTCAATAAGGACGTGAGTTTCTTCCAAACCGCAATACAATCGTACTACCTGCCATGGTATCTGATTCTCAGCAGGTTGATCAAATCGGTAAAATGTGTATGCAGGAAATACCAGCGACTCAAATCCACCCCACGAAACGGCTTTCAAAAAATACTTCAGATTATCGGCAAATGCTGCGATTTGTGCAGGAGAGGTAACTTTTAGTTTCAAAGAAAACAATCCGGAAGCATTTTTCATTTGTTTGGTTGCCAGCGTATAGCCCTCAAACGAGGGATGAAAAGGGTAATAAATTTTATCAATGGCCGGATGGCCTGCAATGGCCTGGATAACTGCCTGAGCATTTTGGCTGCTTTTTTCAAGGCGAAGGGCAAGGGTACGCAATCCACGCAACATCAGCCAGGCCTCAAAAGGCTGAATCACAGCTCCAAAAGCTAAATACTCAGAATGGTAAATCTTACGAATCAGGTCATTTCGTCCGACAATTACTCCGGCCACTACATCGCTATGACCAGAAAGATATTTTGAACCCGAATGCAAAACTAGATCAACACCTTGGGCCAAAGGCTGCTGATAAAGTGGTGTGCAATAACTGTTGTCGATAATAGTGATAATATGGTTCTGGCGGGCGAAAGCAGCTACACCTGCAATATCCGTAATTCCAAATGTAAAGGTATTGGGCGATTCAAGATAATAAAGACGAGTTTCAGCACGCGTAGCCGCCTTGTAGGCCTCCAAACTTCCGTCGTTGGCATAACTAACAGATATACCGTACTTTGGAAGTATATGATTGCAAATATGTTGAACCCAGGAATACGGATGGCTAATACACACCATGTGATCGCCTGCTTTCAACTGGCTAAACAATGCCGTGGTGATGGCTGCACATCCACTCGAAAACACAAGCGCATCATCTGCTCCTTCCATAGCGGCTAACTTCTCCCGTAAAATGGCTACCGTTGGGTTTTTTCCTCTACTATAAATAGCATGCAAATACTCATCTTGTAGCGATTCGCGCATTTTCTCTGTTCCTTCGAAGGCAAAATTGCTTGTTTGAAAAAGTGGAGGAGTTATCGCACCATTGTATGTTTCTCTGTTTTCACCCAATCCATTGAGAATTTCTGACCACCCCGATTCCATCCTTTTAAAAATTTTAGTGCAAAGTTGTTACATTGTTCTGTAAGTTCATAGACTTTTCCACTGCGAATCTTTCCAATTTTTAATAATTTCGCAGCTTGTTAAAAATAAATCTAAATAATTATGCTTTGTATTGATAATCAATATACTAAACCTCAATTTAATCTTGCAGCAGAAGAATATTTACTCAAAAATTTTCAAGAAAATATTTTCATGCTTTGGCGCAACGAACCCAGTATCATTATTGGTAAACATCAGAATGCCCTGGCCGAAATTAATTTCGATTACGTAAAGGACAATGGAATAAATGTAGTAAGGCGAATGACAGGCGGAGGGGCTGTTTTTCATGATCTGGGCAACCTCAATTTCACCTTCATAGAAACACATTATGGTGAAGGCAAGCCCTCAATGGATTTCCGCAAATTTACTCAGCCCATTCTCGATATTTTACAAAGTTTAGGCATTGATGCCCGTTTTGAAGGTCGCAATGATTTAACCATAGAAGGGAAAAAATTTTCGGGAAATGCGGAATGCATTCATAAAAATAGGGTTTTACACCATGGGACCCTGCTTTTTTCGGCGCAGCTCCCCGACCTGTCGGCCGCTCTTAAAGTAGATCCTGCCAAATTCAACGACAAGTCGGTTAAATCGGTTCGTAGTCGTGTAACCAATATATCAGAGCACCTGAGCCATCCCTTGGATGTAACTAGTTTTAAAAACTTGGTCCTGAACCATATAATGGAAATGTACGAAGAAGCACGCCTCTACCACTTCACCGAAGAAGACTTGAAAGGCATAAACCATTTGAAGGCGACTAAATACGACACCTACGAATGGAATTTTGGTCAATCGCCCGCATACAATTTCCGAAAAGTGGTAAAAACAAGCGGTGGCTTTGTAGAGTTTGATCTTTTGGTCGACAGGGGCCTGATCCAATCAGCACGTATTTTTGGCGATTTCTTCAGCCTCTCAGATACTGATGAAATTGAGGCAGCTCTTCAAGGAGTACCTCATACGTCTGAATCTGTCAGCGCAATTCTCGATAATTTTGACCTTGGCCTCTATTTTAACAATATATCAAAGGAAGAATTGTTAAATGCCATATTTTAAAATTTATCCATCTTGAAAAATCAAACCCAAGCATATATCCTTGCATTAGTGGCTGTATGTTTTTGGTCAACCATTGCCAGTGCATTTAAGTTGACACTCCGCTATTTAAATTTTATTGAGCTACTTTTTTGGGCTGCGTTAACTTCCCTTGTTTTTTTTTCCCTGTTTTTGGGCTTCAAGCAACAATTAACCAGAGTATTCAAGCATCCTACCCGTCAGATACTTCTTGCAGCTGTATCGGGACTTCTTAATCCGTTGGCCTATTACCTTATACTGCTCAAGGCTTACGAACTCTTGCCTGCGCAAGAAGCAGGCACCTTGAACTATTTTTGGCCGGTTGTGCTTGTTCTTCTTTCAATTCCTCTGCTTCATCAAAAAATTAAGCCCAGCAGCGTAGCAGGGGTGGTATTAAGCTTTGCGGGCATTGTTATTATTAGTACCCACGGCGACCTTGCCTCATGGCATTTCAGCAACCCCGTAGGTGTAGCCCTTGCCTTGACTACACCCTTTATTTGGGCCCTTTACTGGATTATTAATATGAAAAACCCTATGCCTGCTATTGAAAAACTATTTCTGGGATTTCTCACTGCATTTCCTTTTTTGCTAGCGGTATTTATTTTTAATGGAGGGATAAAACATTTACAGGCATGGCAAGGACTTGTAGGTAGCATTTACATAGGGCTTTTCGAGATGGGGGTTACGTTTATCCTCTGGCTCACAGCTTTACAAAAATCACAAACTACAGCTCACATTTCCAACTTTGTATTCCTTTCACCCTTCCTTTCGCTTATCTACATTCATTTTTTTGTGGGTGAGGAAATTCTTCCCTCAACCATAATTGGCCTGGCACTGGTTATTTGTGGAATTTTCATTCATCACTATGCAGAAAATATGTATCGCTGGATACGTCAGAAAACATAGTCGTAATTTTGTGGTTAGATTTTTTATTGATTTACAGATTTAAACAAAGAAAAGCATCAAAACATGGCCAAAAAACGTATTGCATTTCATACCCTGGGCTGCAAACTGAATTTTTCAGAAACCTCCACCTTGGCTCGACAATTTAAAGACCTGGGGTATGAAATCGCCGATTTTGAATCTGAGGCTGATGTATATGTAATTCACACGTGCACGGTAACTCAGGTAGCAGAAAAAAAGAGTCGAGCGGCGATTTACCAGGCCATAAGAAGAAATCCTTACGCACGAGTGGCAGTCATCGGATGTTATTCCGAATTAAGAGCCGAGAATATTCGCAAAATTCAGGGAGTGGATGTAGTGCTGGGCAATCCCAATAAATTCGATCTTCCAGCCATCATAGAAGGAAAGTATAATAACACCCATTCAGAGGCCTACCAGCCTTGTCATGAAACAGGGGAAGGGATAGCCCCTTCAGAGCAATTTCATCCGGCATTTTCTTCAGGGGATCGTACACGTTCATTTTTAAAAATACAGGATGGATGCGATCATTTTTGTACGTATTGCGCAATTCCCTATGCCCGCGGTCGCTCGCGCAGTGCAACAATAGATCAGGCTCTAGAAACCGCACGAATGGCTGCTTCTACAGGAGTAAAAGAAATTGTACTTACAGGCGTCAATATTGGCGACTTTGGGAAACGTAGCGGTGAAAGGTTTATTGATTTCCTTCGCCGGGCTGATGAAGAAAAGGTGATTGCCCGGCTCAGAATTTCGTCCATTGAACCTGAGCTCCTTACCGATGAAATCGTCGAATGTGTAGCCCATTCTGAGATTCTTATGCCTCATTTTCATATTCCTTTACAATCGGGCTCCGATACAATTTTGCGTTTGATGCGTCGGAAATATAATACCGAATTATTCGCCTCAAGAGTTTACAAAATTAAGGAGCTTATGCCCCATGCCTGCATCGCTGTCGATGTTATTACAGGTTTTCCGGGCGAAACAGACGCTCTTTTCGAAGAGACTTACCATTTTCTGGAAAGCCTTCCTATTTCTTATATGCACATTTTTACATACAGCGACCGCCCCGGGACTATAGCTTCGAAAATGCCAGGAAAGATTGACCCAAAAATGAAACGCGACCGAAGCAAGCTTCTGCATGAATTATCTGAGAAAAAGCTTTCAAACTTTTACCGTTCCTCTCAGGGCTTAACAGTCAATATCCTTTTTGAGTCGGACCATGAAAATGGCATGATGGGCGGATTTACCGAAAACTATATTCGTGTCAAAACGCCCTTTAATCCTCACCTCATTAATACCCTCGTTAAAACCACATTGAACATCACCGATGATAAAGGCCATTATTTATATATTCCCGAATAAAACGGGGCTTTGATCATCCTCGCCTTTTTGTGTAGCTTGCACCCCAAAAATTACTTCGTAAGCAAGAAGATATGTATCCAAAAATCAGCGACTTAATCAACGACCTTCTGGGCACCCACATCAATTTGCCTATTCAGAGTTATGGCTTTATGGTTGCCCTAGCCTTTATCGTGGCAGGTTTGATAGTCTATAATGAACTCAAAAGAAAACACCTTCAGGGAATTCTTCCAATAACCCAGAAGAAGGTTATGGTGGGACAACCCGCAACCGCTGTAGAAATCATCACTTCCTTGATTTTTGGGTATTTTGTTGGATTGAAATTTTTTGGTGTATTTGGAAATTACAGCTACTTTGCCGATCATCCACAGGAATACCTATTATCAGGGCAAGGAAGCCCGTGGGGAGGTATTTTATTGGGCCTCTTCTTGGGTTTTTTAACTTGGTACGATAAACATAGGAAAAAACTTCCCAAACCCAAAACAGAAATCTTAAAAATTCTCCCACAGCAACTTACACTTAATTTTCTCATTATGGCAGCTTCATTTGGTATATTGGGTGCCAAGATCTTTGATGTAATGGAACATTTGGATGACCTCATGCGCGATCCATTGGGAACTATTTTGTCATTCAGTGGGCTGGCATTTTATGGGGGACTCATAGTTGCGGCTTTTGCTGTGGTGATTTATGCCCGTCGACATAAGATTGCATGGTATCACATAGGCGATGTAGCGGCCCCAGCCCTTATATTAGCTTACGCAGTAGGAAGAATTGGCTGCCAGATTTCGGGTGATGGCTGCTGGGGTATACCCAACCTTAACCCAAAACCTGAGTGGTTGAGCTTTCTCCCTGAATGGATGTGGGCCTTTAACTACCCTCACAACATCATCAACGAAGGTATACCTATTCCCAATTGCGGAGGGTCCCATTGCTTTGTGCTAGAGCAACCTGTGTTTCCTACG
>CALJNV010000046.1 GCA_937981455.1 uncultured Bacteroidales bacterium
CAAAGAGCTTCATCTGTTTGGTGCTGGCACTGCCTCGGGAACTTTTGATTATTTTACAGAAGCCATTGTGGGTAAATCAGGCTCAAGCCGTGGCGACTATACGGCCAGCGAAGATGATAATGTATTGGTTCAAGGTCTTAAGGGAGATGTGTTGGCTCTTGGTTTCTTTGGTTTAGCCTACTATGAAGAAAACAAAAATGATTTAAAATTGGTGCCTATAGATAATGGAAATGGTCCTGTATACCCCACCTTTGAAAATATAACCAATGGCACCTATCGCCCTTTATCGCGGCCTTTGTTCATTTACATTAACAGTGAATCTGCAAAACGTCCCGAAGTTCAGACCTTTGTACGCTTCTATTTAGATCATGTACCTCAACTGGCTAAAGAAGTAGGTTATGATCCCCTGCCCGCTGCCAAATATGAGGAACAAAAGCAGAAGTTCGAGGAATTTTTGAAAACCCTCCAATAACCTTTTTGCCGATCCAATGAAGACCGATCGTTATACACTTTTACTTACTGAACGCATCATAAAACGGTTACTTCAAGGCGCTGCCTTGGTAACCGTTTTTACTACATTATTCATTATCGGCACCTTAATATTTGAAACCTATAACTTTTTCAGAGAGATTCCCTTGGTTAACTTTTTGTTCGACACCGAATGGACACCTTTGTTTGACAACAAAAAGTATGGAATCTTAACGTTATTGAGTGGTACTTTTCTCACCACCTTTTTTGCTATTGTAATTGCCGTGCCCTTGGGCCTCTCCATAGCTATTTACCTTAATGAATATACCAACAAGCGAATACGCAACATTTTAAAGCCGACGCTGGAATTGCTTGCTGCAGTGCCTTCTGTGGTTTATGGTTTTTTTGCATTAACCGTGGTTACCCCTTTTCTTCAACGTTTTATTCCGGCTTTATCTACCTTTAATTCCCTATCAGCGGGCATAGTGATGGGAATCATGATCATTCCCTTTATATCTTCCCTTAGTGAGGATGCTTTGTCGGCGGTGCCTAGTTCGCTTCGCGAGGCTGCCTATGGTATGGGAGCGACGCGTTTTCAAACGGTTTTCAAAGTAACGGTTCCGGCTGCCAACTCAGGAATTATAGTTTCCATTATTTTGGCTATTTCCCGCGCTGTAGGCGAGACCATGATAGTTGCTATTGCAGCAGGCCAACAACCCCGCCTTACCCTTAATCCCCTGGTTCCTGTCGAAACTATTACAGCTTATATCGTCCAGGTAAGTATGGGCGATGTTCCTCATAACTCAATGGAATACAGGACTATATTCGCCGCAGGGATAACATTGTTTATTTTTACCTTTATTCTAAATAACATCAGCTTTTACTTGCGAAAGAAGTTTAAAGAACGTTATGAATAATCAAAAAAAAAATCGGTTGATTGATAAGGCTTTCAGCGTATGGGGATTTACGAGTTCTCTCCTGGGATTGATAGCCCTGGCAATCTTCATTGGCGATATTTTAAACACAGGATTGAGCAGGTTGAGCTGGGAATTTATTACCTCGCTTCCCTCACGTTTTCCTAACAGAGCGGGAATATATACCGCCTTGCTAGGTTCCGCGTGGATTCTTGTGCTTACTACACTTATTGCTTTTCCCATTGGCGTAATGGCGGGAATTTATTTAGAAGAGTTTCAAAAGAAAAGCAGGTTTGCCAACTTGATGGAAATAAATCTTTCAAACCTGGCCGGAGTTCCCTCCATTATTTATGGATTGTTAGGCCTTGAATTATTTGTAAGGGCTTACCATCTGGGCCCCTCTATTGTGGCGGGTTCTTTGACACTAGCTTTATTGATTCTACCTATCATCATTGTCACCACCCGGGAAGCATTGCGTGCAGTCCCTCAAAGCATCAAAGACGCATCATACTCTCTAGGGGCTACTAAACTACAAACCATCTGGTATCATTGCCTTCCCATTTCGATAGGTGGCATTTTTACAGGAGTTATTCTGGCTATCTCGCGCGCGGTAGGTGAGGCTGCCCCTCTTATTGTTGTGGGCGCCTTGGCCTATGTCCCTTTTGCACCCAAATCTCCCTTTGATAGTTTTTCCGTGTTACCTATTCAAATTTTTAATTGGATTTCACGCCCTCAATCGGGCTTCACTGTCAATGCAGCTGCTGGAATTATAGTTTTATTATTGTTAACCTTTGTCATGAATGGTTTAGCTATTTATCTTCGCTATAAATGGCAGAAAAAAGTAAAACTGTGAAATCTTATGAGCTTTATTACATTTGCCCCATCTCAACAAAAATACCCTAAAACCGATTCTACAATCTACCCAGCTATGAATTTACCTAAATATAAGATCACTATTGAGAACGTGAGCTCTTATTATGGGACTGTACAGGCTCTCAAAGATATTAATATGAATATTCTACCCCTCTCAGTGACTGCATTCATTGGACCATCTGGTTGTGGTAAATCTACCCTTCTACGAAACATCAATCGAATGAATGATTACATTCCAGACTTTAGACTTGAGGGAAGCATCAAATTTGATGGGGTTGATATTTATTCTAAATTTATTGAGGTTGAAAATCTCAGAAAGCAAATAGGTATGGTGTTTCAAAAGCCCAATCCTTTCCCTAAATCTATTTTTGAAAATGTGGCTTTTGGTTTGCGTATCCAGGGTATAAAAGATAAGTCTTACATTGAGCATCAAGTTGAGAAATCGTTAAAACAAACCTTTTTGTGGGACGAAGTAAAAGATAACCTCTCAAAAATCGGAACCGCTCTTTCCGGTGGCCAGCAGCAAAGGCTTTGTATTGCCCGTGCTCTAGCCGTTGAACCGGAGGTAGTATTGATGGATGAACCCACTTCTGCACTCGATCCCATTGCTACAGCTAAAATTGAAGAATTAGTTATAGAGCTAAAACGCCAATATACCATTGTTATCGTCACACACAATATGCAGCAGGCTGCTCGTATCAGCGACCAAACCGCCTTTTTTTACATGGGAAGCCTTATCGAAATGGATGCTACATCCAAAATTTTTACCAATCCCTCCGAAAAATTAACCGAAAATTATATTAGTGGCCATTTTGGCTAATTAATCTCTCTTCTTATGAATCCCCTAAACCTTGAATTGCAAAATTTACAGCATCTCATGATTGAGATGATGGAAATGGTCAAAGCGCAAATGAATCTCTCTAAAGAGGCCATTTTCAATTTCGATTTAGGAATAGCCGAATCCGTTATTCGCGCTGAGAATCGGATCGATGCCCTCGAGTTGACCATTGAAAATGAGTGTGAAAAGGCTATTGCCCTTTATCAGCCAGTTGCCACAGATTTACGCATGATACTTTCTATATTCAAGTCGGTTTCCGAATTGGAGCGAATTGGGGATCATGCACGCTATTTTTGTAAAAATTTGAATGACCGAAGTGGAGGTTTTGACGCCCAATTATTGGAACTCTTGGAGTTTGAACCTACTTTTGTGGATATCAACCAAATGTTTGATTTTTTAATAATTGCTATAAATCAACAAGATACTGCTTCAGCTCGAAAAGTTTTCAAAACAGATAAAATTATCCATAAAAGATACCGCAAGGCGGTTGAGAGACTCAACCAAGAAATCAGTGGTAGCGGTTCATCCTCCAACGACTATCTTTTACTCTATTCATTTCTTACCCGTTTGGAGCGGACATCCAACTTATTGACCAATATAGCCGAAGAGATTATTTTTCATGTTGAAGCTAAAGTAATCAAGCACAATAAAGAAGCTATTAAGCAAATTATAAAGTCATCGGATGATACCACTGAGACGGCAAAAGATTAATTAATGTCAGATTTTTTTCTTTCTCATTTTTTAGTAATTTCAAAGAAAAAGAGGCTGCTTTAAGATAAAAAGGCAGCCTCTTTTATAAGTTAAGTAAATTTTCCGGTGGGGGAATTACTTGATTTCGTATTTCAGGGTGGCGAGATTTACCTTAACGGTGTAAGTACCCGCAGTTGCTGGACAAGGAATGGCCGGGGGATCTTGAACGGATTCATCAGGACGGTACACCAGAGTACCTCCATCCGATGTTCCGTTTGCATCTGTACCATACTGTGGAGCCCATTGGCCCAGCACTTCAATAAATTTAAGGTACTTACCTCCTCCGCTCAGTTGCACCTGGATTTCGAAGATACCCGGAGCTACTTTGGTCATGGGCAGAGCGGCTGTATTGTCCCAGCCTGCCGGAGTTCCATCGCCCAGAATGTATAGCTGAGAGGATGTTTTGGTAACAGTGTAGGTGAGGTTGAGGGTGTCTGCAACGATACGGTAGTCAGCTGGGTCAGCCGGTGCAGGGATGGCTGCAGGGTCAGGAACGGATTCTGTGGGTCTATAAACCAATGGACCCGCTTCGGGCGTACCCGTAGCATCAGTTCCCCATTGCGGCGCCCATTGTCCCAATACAGAAATGAATTTGATGTACTGCCCTGAGCCTGGGGTAAGGGTTTCGACTATAGCAAATTGTCCACCTCCTATCCAGGCCATGGGTAGAGCAGCGGTGTTGTTCCACCCGGCCGAGGTTGCGCTACCCAACAGGTAAATGGGTTTTACATAGATAGCCGCACTGTAGGGAGTTATTACATATTTGGCCACTTCTGAGTAGGTACTTTCCTTGCCGTTGTTGTTGACAATGAATGAATTTACCCTGAAAAATACCTCATGGGCAACACCTGTGGAGAGCCCAAAATTGATAAGCTTTTGATTGAAACCTTCCACAGTGGATTCCCATTGGGTATTTTCGCTGCTGATAAGCGTTTGGGCCGTGGCGAAGGTGGTGGTAGTATCCATCTGAAGGATATACTTGGTGGCCGGCAGATTTTCAAGATTGTAAACCGCCGGGCTCCATTGAATGACAAACGGCTGCTCTTTCTGTGATTCCAACAAGATGATTTCAGAACCGTTGGCAGGGCTGAGAATAGCAGGTTTTTGGGTTTGGGCCGGATCAAATACAGGATCTTTATCATCTTTTCCGCAACCGGAAAAAACCAGCCCTAAGACCACGATTATTGAGCTAATGGCAAATAACTTCTTCATAGTCAATTGTTTTTATAATCTTAGTAACCAGGATTTTGTTTAAGTGTGGGGTTAGCACCTAAGTCAGAAGCTGGAAT
>CALJNV010000047.1 GCA_937981455.1 uncultured Bacteroidales bacterium
TTGCATGGCTACTATTGTAAAGGCATTGTAAAAACTGGCCAATTTTTTAAGTATCAGAGCATAGGCTACAGCTGTGAGAACCGCAAAAAATAAACAGGCTACGCCCAGAGGCGAAGTACTAAATGAAAGGTCTGGTCCCAGGATAAGAACTATGACACCTGCAAACGATAAAATAAAACCTGCAAGATTTATGCGATTGAATTTCTCGTTTAAATAAAGCGAGGCAGCGATGGCTGAAAAAACTGGGATGGTGGCTATAATAACCGCACTGATGGTAGGAGAGGAGTATTTTACACCAAAGCTCTCTCCTAAGAAATATAGAAATGGATTGAAAAGAGCTGAAAGCAACACCAATTTACGATGTCCTTTCTTTATGGGCTGCAAACGTCGTGTAATTTTTAAGCCTGTGTAGAGAAGTGAGCTGCTGATTACTAAACGAATAAATACTGTGGTGAGAGGGCCAATATAGTTGAAGACAATAGAGGTCCATACGAATGAAAAACCCCAAAATATCATAGAAGTGATTACCAGCAGATAAACAAGCCACTTTTTACGTGTCACAATAAATCTATTTAATAAAAAAGGTGAAGTGCAAAAATACAGCTCCACCTTATCGCAATCAAATAACAATGAGGATTATGATATAGGAATGCTCACTTTGACCGTGGTACCTATGCCCGGGGTACTATTCATTTGAAATTCGCCCCCAAATATCTGAAGAATGTTTTTAACCAAGGTAAGTCCAAGTCCCAATCCTTGACCTTCTTGCTGGGTAAAGTCTTTATTGAATTGGGTGAAAGCACCTATAGAGGCGATCTGTTTGTTTGTCATACCTATGCCCTCATCATTAATTGTGATATGCAATCTATGATGATCGGCGCCAGCAATAACTTTTACAAATGAACGACGGGGTGAATAAAGAAGTGCATTTTCAACCAATTCTTCAACAATGGTTTTTAGATGTTCGCAGCTTATACGGGCTTTTGTCTGAATGTCAATAACAGTAAATAGGTCTTCGTTTCTTTTCATATTTAGGGCTAATTGCTGGGCTGACCTTGTGATGATTTCAGCAGGGTTTTCGCATCCACTTCTTTTGAGTTCCTCCACTTCATGATTTTTAAATGCGAGAGCTTCCAGCTCATAGAAGAGCATGGTTTTTCTTACTATTTTATTGAGCTTCAGCCCAGCCTTATACACCAGTGACATGAGCTCAGCAATCTCCGGCTTTTCCATGTTAGGGTATTCTGTCATTACCATTTGCGAAAATCCAATGATAGCCCTCAGGGGCTCATTAATGACGCTTGCAACTGGCATGCCTAGATTGCGAGTAAGTTCTTGCAATTTTTCTTCACTTCGCTTTCGGAATTCTTCTGCTTTTTTTAAACGTGTATTCACGCTTGTGATAAGTTCATCAATAGTGAAGGGTTTGGAAATATAATCATCAGCCCCCAGGGCCATTCCCCTGCGCAGATCTTCACGGGTGTTTTTAGCCGTAAGAAAAATGAAAGGCGTCGTACTGGTAAGCACTTTTTTCCTTAAATCCTCCAATACTTCGTAACCATCCTTGCCCGGCATCATTATATCGCATAAAATTAAATCGGGCTGGACCTTTTCAGCCATACTTATACCGATTTCTCCGTTTTCGGCTTTAAAAACTTCAAATCCTTCTGATTCCAATATCTCAGCAATGTTTTCCCTAACTTCTGCTGTGTCTTCTATAACCAATATTTTTTTTGACATAATCTTTATTTGTTTAGAATTTTTAATAGTTCTTCATGCTTAAAGGGTTTGGTTATGTAGTCATCCATACCTGCCTGCAAGCATCGGGCACGGTCATCGGGATGAGCTTCGGCTGTCAAAGCCACAATGCGAGTATGCCCCCTGGAGGGTTGCATCCTCTCAAGTTCTCTGATTCGGTGAGTGGCTTCTATACCGTCCATTTCTGGCATCAATATATCCATGATAATAAGATCATATTTCTTTTCAATGAATTTCTGAACAGCTATGGCTCCATTGGATGCTGTTTCAATGTTATGACCCAACCGCTCAAGCGTTGCTACGGCTACTTTTTCGTTAATGAGATTGTCCTCCACAAGCAATATCCTTAATTTGGGTTGGGATGTGCCGGTGTCTTCACTCAAGGATGGTGAACTTTTAACTTTTATTAAGGGGGTTAATGCCTGATATAAGTCATTTATTTTAACTGGCTTACTAATTATACTGTGAAAGTTTTTCATGCTAACATCTTGCGAAGAGATAATCTCAGGATTGCCACACAACAGGATGATTGTGGGTTGATTGTATAGGGGTTGGGTTTTTAGAGTGCGAGAGAAATTGATGACTTCTTCTTTTCCATCATCCTCTGAAATAATAACCACATGAAAAGGATCGCCCTGATTGCTTGCCAATTCTAGCTTAGTACGCCCTAATTCATAAGAATTTGCTTCATCAAATTTCACTTTAAAATATTGTAGATATTGTCGGTAGATAGCCCTGGAACTGGCATTGATATCGACAAGTAGCACTTTGAGATTTCGCAAGGGTACCAATTGTTCGGTATGTTTTTTTTGATTCTCGGTAACATCTTCAAAAATTAGAGAAAACCAATAGGCATTGTTGAATCCTTGTTTGCTTTCAATGGCAAATGTGCCTCCCAAGTTTTCAACTATTCGCCGGGTAACTATCATTTTTTGTCTACTCGAAGGATCGAGGTATTCAACAAACGAGCTATCCTCTGTGGATATATTTTCCATCCCGTCTCTTATGAATGCTCTAAGGTCTTCTTCTGAAAATGGAGTCCCTGTATCGGCGATATGCAACTTTATCTCGACGTTGGGGTTAAAGTGGCGCATAAGTTCTATTTGAACTGATATTTCCCCTTTAGCGGTGTGATAAAGTGAAGTTTTTAATAAATTCATTAGCAATATTCTCAAGCGCATAAGGTCACCCTTGAGGTAAAAGGGTATGCGTGGGTCGATGATAACATTGAACGCAAGATGTTTTTGATTTATCTTTTCCATAAGTAAATCGCCAATCTCTCCTACCACTTCGTGAATGGAAAAAACCGATTCGCGTGCAAGGGCTGAGGGCTTCTCAAAAGCATAAAACTCCATTAAATCAGTGATTACTGCTGTTAACTGATTGGCTGAAACTGTTATCAGATTAACGTACTCCTGTTGTTTCTCTGTAAGTTCTGATTGCCTCAACAATTCAGTGATTCCAATAATACCGTTTAGCGGCGTGCGTATGTCATGACTCACCGTTCTGAAGAACTTCTCGATTATTTCTTTGCTTTTCTGCTCTTTGAGTTTGAGTTTGCGCGAAGCTTCTTCATATTTTCGACGACAGGCTTTCCGATCATTGTAGCTCAGTAATAAAAGTAATATTATGATACTCAGGCTAATAATTCCAATTACCTCGGGTTGGTTTGTAAAAGTCTCCATAATTTCCAATTTTTTGATTTTTAGCCTTTAAAAAGTTAGGCCTAAAGATACTACGAATTCATTTTGTTACTATTGACTAACCTCAAAATGTGTACCTATTAAATAATATCTTTAGATAGTTTTTATAGCAAGCAATTTCATAACATCAGTTTTTACGCAGGTTTTATTTATTGGTTAGGTAATTTCATTGTTATCAATGAGTTAAATTTAACTATTCCCTTAAAGGGTAATGTATTTTAAATCTATAGGGAGCAATGAAGATGAAAAGGCGTTACGAAATTATTTAAAATTTGGAAAAAAATAACAAAAATAAAAGCCGGAATCAATCCGGCTTACGACCAACAGTGGAACCATCACCCCATGGTAATCAAATGAATCTTATATTTCCGCTACCCACTTTGCTTACCTGGCGGTCTTTAGGCTTCCCGTATATGATAACATCTCCAGAACCATATAAAAAGACTTTCACAGAGCTGGTAACCCATGCCATAATATCTCCAGAGCCTTTTACATTGATTATCATATGCTCAGCTGGCATTAATTGGGTATTTATGTCGCCCGAGGCATTGCTATTGATTTTTAAGGAAGCTGCTTTGCCTTCCAATTTCACATCTCCAGAGCCCAGGACCGTAATATCTGCATTTTCGATTTGAATGTTTTTTCCTAGAAAGTCGCCTGAACCATTAATGGCCAAAATCAAAGTACCTCTAACTCCTTCCATCGATACATTACCCGACCCGTTGATTGAAGCATCAAGACTTCCATTTTCCATTTCGATGCGGGCATCGCCACTTCCATTGATCTTGAGTTTGAGCTGGCCACTTTTCAAGGGGGCCAAAGTGGTTAGGTCGCCTGAACCATTGAGAGTTATCTCTTCAATATTTTGTACAGTAATCCAAATTTTTAGATGGTGTACTTTGACAAAAGGCCGCTTGGGATGGATATCAATAATCAAAATATTTCCATTGATAAAAGTTTCTACCCTCTGTATGATTTCTGCATCAGCTTCTACAACTATTTCATTCTTAATGCCTTGTTTGAGCATAATATCGGCTGAGCTTTTATTGACAATACATGTAAATGCTCATGCAGGTCGTCTTTCTTTTTGAATGAGGTGCTGTCCGAATGCTATGTGGATTAGGGCTGAGAGAAATACAGCAGTAAGGCTTATTGTTTGAAAAACTTTACTCATAATCCATGGTTTTAATTATTATTTATTGGTTTATAAATTAGACCTGTAAATGCTTGAAAAGTTACACCCTTCGTTTGATTCCTCTTTAAGATTAATTTTGCCGAAAAAAAGTGGCACTCAAGGATAGTTTTGAAAAATCAGGCAATTGGTTGTTTCGATATCGCAGCTATGTTCCTCTCATTATTCTTTTAACGATTTTTCCTGTTGTGAGAAACGCCCCCAATAAACAATATGAAGGTCTTTTAACTCTTTTTTCCATAGTACTCTCAATGGCTGGTTTAGTTGTAAGGGCTTATACAATTGGTACTACTCCCCGGGGTACATCGGGTAGAAACACGCAAAAACAGGTGGCCGAAACCCTCAATACCACCGGAATATACTCCATAGTAAGGCATCCGCTTTATTTAGGCAACTTTTTAATGTGGGCAGGGCTGGCTGTTTTTACTTTTAATCTAGGGTATTTCGTCATTATCATTTTGGTTTTCTGGATTTACTATGAAAGGATTATGTTTGCCGAGGAGGCTTTCCTGCGACGCAAATTTGGGCAATCCTTTGAAGCTTGGTCTAAAAATGTTCCAGCGATTCTACCTGATTTCAGATTATACCGCCCGACCGAATTGCCATTTTCCATAAAATCGGTTTTGCGTAGAGAATATTCAGGAGTTTTGGCGTTAGCCGCTGTCTATTTTGCCGTGGATTATTTTCGTATTTGGATTAAGGGGTTGCCTATTTTTGAATGGAGGATTTCGGCCATTGTGTTTATTGCAGCACTGCTAACAGCACTGGTTTTACGCAGCTTAAAGCATTATACGCATTGGTTGACAGAAGAGGATCGAAGTTAAAAAATAAAAAAACCCGGCATTGCCGGGATCTAAATGAGAAATTTATAGCAATCACTTAATCTCTTCCAGCGCAATTTCGATTTTGTTGGTCTCAGGACTGATTTCAAGGTTTTCAAGAAGGCTTGCTCGGTAGGAAATTAATGAACATATTAATGTGTATTGGCCTGGAGTAAGACCGGCGATTTCAAAGTTCCCTTCTAAGTCGGTAAAAGTTTTTATTTTATAAGGTTCTACAGTTATTTCTGCTCCAGCCAGGCCCTCACGATTGTTAACATCAACCACACGGCCTTTGATGGAAATACTCTGCTCGGCAACTGATGATGATTTGTGCTTTTTAAGATGGCCTTCATTTTCTGCGAACAAAGCGAAGGAAGCGAATAAGAAGAATAGTATTAATAACTTGTTTGTGTTTTTCATTGCTTTATGTTTTTGCTGGTGCAAAGGTAGTTAGCACGGGTAGGCAGTGCTGTTAATGCATTTTTAAATCAAAATTAAGTTATTGTAAAAATTTATATCGCTTGAATTTTGTAGGTTTGTATCAAGATTAATACATTGATTGCATGCGGCTGAAATTTTTCAGGAAAAAATTTGTAAAAATGCCCACCCTGTGGGGATGGATTGCGGGAGGGATTATTGCTATTTTATTGATTTATTTTGTTTTATTGGAGATTGGCAAGTGGTTGTCGTTTCATGATCCCCTCCCTCAGGCCGAGGTAATGGTAGTTGAAGGGTTTTTACCGGATTATGCCTTGCAGATGGCTGCTATTGAATTTGACAAAGGAAATTACAAATATATTGTAACCACAGGCATTCCTTTTACCAATGGAATGGGGTTTTGCCTTTATAATAACTACGCTGATCAGGCCCGGGCTGTTCTTATACAAATGGGTGTACCTGCCGATAAAGTTTTTAGTGTACCAACCCATGAAGCCTTTAGGGATCGTACGTACGCTTCTGCTTTGGCTTTGAAGAAATGGTTTTTGAGCCGAGGAGAATTACCCGCCTCAATTAATATGTACTCTATGGGGGCTCATGCCGCTCGTAGCAGCTACCTTTACAAACTTGCTTTTGCGGATACTGAGGTAAAAATTGGTGTTTTGAATGCCCCGGATCTCACTTTCGATCCCCGTCATTGGTGGAAAAATTCTAAAGGCTTCCGCACAGTTCCAGTGGAAGCCTTGGGTTATTTATTTGTTCGACTGTTTTTCAGCCCTGAATAAAATTACCTTTTAGGCTCCACCAAGTCTTCCTAATAGTTTTTGAATATCTGACTCAATATCTTTTCTGATTTTTATTTCCTGTGCCAATTGCTGCTGAAGGCTTTCATAATCCGATTTCCATCGCAAAATCTCAGCATTTAACGATTCTAATTGTGCATAAATGCTCGCGGAGGAATCCAATTTTTCTTGTAGGTTTTGTTTTTCTTGCTTAAGATTTAGAAACTCAGATTCAACTGTCTCGAGTCTATCTCGCATATTTTTAACACTCTGCATGCTAATGTTTAATTCTGCTGTGAGTCGATCTTTTTCAGAAACCAGGAATTTATTGCGTTCTTCCATTTCGCGCAGTTTATCCTCGGTCTGTATAAGCATCTGTTGTACTTTCTGTAGCTCGAGTTTGTATTTCTGTACATTCTCGGTTTCGGGCGACCCTACAGGGTGTTCTTCAAGCGCTTTTTTCAACTGATGAATTTCTTCCTCTAACTTCATGATGGTTTGTTTAGCCTGAATATTCTCCGACTTCAGTAAATTGTTTTCTGTTATTAACTCCATGGATGGAGCTGATGCTATGGCTGACTGACGGGGTGTATTATTTTCAATTTTCAGTTCTTCTATTTCTTTTTTAAGTTGTTGATTTTCAATTTTTAACTTGTCTCTGTCTTCCATCAAAAAAATCTGATCGTGGCGGCTGGCAAGAATGGATTTATTAAGTTCTGAAATTTGGTCTATTAATTTTTG
>CALJNV010000048.1 GCA_937981455.1 uncultured Bacteroidales bacterium
CAGTGTAGCTGCGGCTTGCTCTAGCCTTTGAGGCACTGCTTCAAATCCGTTGCGAGCCGCATTTATTAGAAAGGGAATACTAACAAAAGCCATGGCGAGGCTAATCCCTATAGGGCTACCTACTAAATTAAACCCCATATAAGAAGCTATTTTTCCCACTATGGTGTCACGAGAAATAAAACCCAATAATGCGACGCCTGCAGCTGTGTGAGGAATTACTATGGGTAGATCGATAATGCCTGTAACAAGCATCTTAAATGGAAAATCGTGTCGGGCTAATAACCAGGCAAGAGGAATGGCTGCCACGGCTCCTATCACAGTGGCTACAGCCGAAGTGAAAAGGGTTAGGCACAGGCTTTCTTGAAATTTTGGGTCTGCTGCAGTAACGAAAATATTTTTCAGGCTGCTTCCCATGATAAGTACAACCAGGGGAGCAATGATAAACAAAAGTAAGAGGCCTGATAAAAAAATAATTAATAAATAAAATATAGAGTTTCTCTTCATAACCCTGTTCGAAGTATTTGTATCAGCCTTTTATCGCTGCAACTTACTTTGTGGCCGGTAAAAATACAACAGCCCTGGCCATTTTCCACTAGGGATAAAAAAGGCAATGGGTGTCGTTTGAGCGATACTTTCATTTCTAAGTTCACGGAATGTTTATCTTGAATTGTTAACAGAAAAAAGGCTGCCCCGAAAAGGCAGCCTCAAAAATGCGTTTGAGTCATTTTATAAACCGAGTTTCTTGCGAATTGAAGGAGGAATAGCGTTTTTGTGCACCATGATATCCATAGTTTTAAGTCTCACAAAAGGTATGGAGGCATAAAAATAGCCATCAAATTTGTTGTCGGCACCCCAAGAATTTTTAATATAGTAGTATTTGTTGCCCAACGGATCGAAACCGTAACCCACCATGTGCATCCCGTGGTCATCAGTGGTTTGATAATTGTCAAATTCTTTCTGCCGCATTTCCTGAGTAACTTTCTTCTCTGGTACAATGCGGTCGAGGTTGTACATTTGCGATTGACGCTCTTTGTCGGTGAGTTTTTCCCAACGTGCTTTTTCACTGCCACTTAGCTCGGCAACGTCGGTTTCGGGCACCACGGCAAGGCCTTTGTTATAGGCAAATCCTTTTTCACTTACATCGGCAGCCCAAGCTACTGAATAACCCTTATCTAGAGCGTAATCCATCACTTCCATCATTTCATCGAGCGGAAGGTTATAAAATTCGCCCCAGGCCCAATTGTCGGGAACCTCAAGAATGAATTTTTTATAAAAAGGATGATGCGTGTAAGATGTTATACAGACATAATCTTCTTCTTTAATACCGAGCATTTCGGCAAAATTCTTGGGGGTATATTCTTTGCCATCATAAGTAAATTTTTCAGGCACTTTGCCCAGGTAGGCGTCTAAAATACCCTTAAATCCTTCGAACCAGGCTGTGGAGAGCTTTTTGTTGAAATTTTTAATTACAGCGTCAATATAGGCCTTGGTAACGGCATCCAGTTCTCCATGCACATGTTTGTTTTCTCCATACCCCAAGCCTGGATAAATATTTTCTGGCACAATGCCCCGTTTGACGATCGTGTAAAGCACATCGTGAAATGCACCTCCACCGCCAAAATTTAAAGAGCCTTGCATACGAACATATCGATCAGCCTTTTTTTCATAAGCATCTCTCACACAAAACATTTCAGAGAGATCGAACTCCCCTTTGCCCATTCGAATAAGTTCGGATTCAAAAAATGATAGGGAAGAGAAGCTCCAGCAGGTTCCCGAACGGTATTGGTCTTTGACACTCGTATGAGGAATCTCTTTTATCAAGGTAAATTGATAAGAACTATCTGCCTTTTCTTGCTGGGCCATGCCTAAAAAGGGCAAAAGTGTGATCAATCCAAAAAACATCAGTGATTTTGCCTTCATATCGTTGAAATTAGGTTAATAGTTAGGAAGGGCAAAGTTAGAAAAAGACATTTGAAAACGATTTTCTTCATCCATTAAACTTTTATTCTATAAAGATTTTCTAAAACTTTAAATTTGAAACTTGAAAAATTATTTGGTAGAAAAGAATATTTACACGGTAAAGCCACTTACACGCGAAGAGCGAGAAAAAAAATTGGGCCAGAGGGGTAAGGTCATATGGTTTACCGGTCTCTCCGGCGCTGGAAAATCAACTTTGGGCACTTTGCTTGAAAATACTCTATTTGAGCAGGGGTTCATCGTTCAATTGTTCGATGGAGATAATATTCGAATGGGAATCAATAAAGATCTGGGCTATACTCTTGAAGATCGGAGAGAAAACCTAAGACGTGTAGCTGAGATTAATAAGTTGTTCCTTCAGAGTGGAATTGTTACGATTAATTGTTTTATAGCTCCCACAGAAGATTTACGCCACATGGTTAATGGTATTATAGGCGCCTCTGATATGATTGAGATATTTACAGATTGCCCCCTCGAAATATGCGAAAAGCGAGATATTAAAGGCTTGTATAAGATGGCTCGCGAGGGGAAAATAAAAAATTTTACAGGAATCGATAGTCCATTTGAGCCCCCTGTGCAACCGCATATTCACCTTCGAACCGATTTGTATACCCCCAAGCAATGTTTGAAGATTATTATGGATCTGGTGTTGCCTGCTATTACCCTTTCCCATCATAATCCGCACAACATTACCTAAAATTATAGGGCTTTAGGCTTTTTGCCATGCTAGGCCATAAAATGTTAAAAAAGGGAGCCGACAGTCTCAGTTCCCTTTTTATAATCGTTTTTGGTTAGGCTTGAATAGGGTAATGAGCTGGGGGCAATCTTTTAATAAAGTTTTAGAAATTGGGTTAGATCTTCATTGGGTGCAGAATGAAGGCGCTTAAAAACTGATTACATTGCTTTAAGCAAGGTTTTCACCAGATTGTCGGCTCCTTCGGCAATTTCGCTGATGCGCGATTCGAGCATATAGCAAGGGGTACTGAAAATTTTGTTGGCTTTGTCAGAGACCACTTCAGCCACCGACGACTCGATGTGTTTTCCACCCATTTTTTCAATATGTGCAGCGGTTTGGGCATCAGTTCCTATCGTTGTGGTAACCTTTCCTAAAACTTTTGTGATGAGAACAGGACTGATACACATGGCACCAATGGGTTTGCCTGCTGCATGCATATCGCGGACGACCTTTTCGATGATAGGGTTTACTTTGGCGTTCACTCCATCGAATGCGTAGGTAAAAAAGTTTTTCGCTACACCAAATCCACCAGGGAAAAGCAATGCATCATAATTTGCAGGATTAAATTCTTCAGCTTTTTTTATTTTTCCTCGGGCAATGCGAGCTGCTTCTATCAAAACATTACGTTCTTCCTTCATTACCTCGCCTGTTAGATGGTTTACAACATGGGCTTGCGGAATATCAGGTGCAAAAAGGTCGTAGGTGCATCCATTTTTATCCACAGCCCACATGGCCATGACCGCCTCATGTATCTCGGCGCCATCATAAACTCCACATCCTGACAAGAAAATAGCAAATTTTTTCATGGCTTTTATTTTTAAAGTTTGCTTTGCTCAAAAATAATAAAAAACAAGAATTTTAGTTGTAATTGTTGGGTCAGAAGAAGGCAAGAGATTATTCGATATTATACTCTTTTAGTTTTCGGTAAAGAGTTCTTTCGGAAATACCTAATTCCTCGGCTGCTTTCCGGCGTTTGCCATTATGTTTAGCTAAAGCCCTGCGTATGAGTTCTATTTCTTTTTTTTCAATAGAGAGTGTATCGTCAATCACCTCTGGAACAACGATAGGTTCAATGGTATCGGGAAGAGTATCCTGAACCACGGCTCTCACTGTTGCATTGGTGTTTTGGGGTGTAAATTCCATGGCTATATCTCTGAAAAGTTGAGCGTTTTTCTCGGTTAATTCGGGTGATAGGTTGGTTTGACCCATGATATCAAAGACTAACTTTTTAAGTTCATTGATATCGCGACGCATGTCGAAGAGGACTTTGTAAAGCAGGTCTCTTTCCGAGAGTTCATTGCCACCTTGAGGGTGTTCTTTGTT
Organism: uncultured Bacteroidales bacterium; assembly: GCA_937981455.1. GTDB lineage: Bacteria > Bacteroidota > Bacteroidia > Bacteroidales > TTA-H9 > UBA2030. Next base: position 4,037 of record CALJNV010000048.1, read on the forward strand.
ATATAAAACGGGTAATTCAGAGACTGGATGGGCAGGGAGGTAGCGCATCAGTGTCTGTGCAGTGATAAGCCTTTCTTTTTCAATAATTGAAATTTGCTCTGTGATGTTTTTCAATTGTCGAATATTGCCCGGCCAACGGTATGACTCAAGTATGCGTCGTGCTTCTTCATCGAGCTGTACAGGGGGCATACGGTACTTTGCGGCAAAATCGGTTGCAAACTTTCTGAAGAGCAGATAAATGTCTTCTTTGCGTTCTCGCAAGGGAGGGACTGAAATGGGAACGGTGTTAAGTCTGTAATAAAGATCCTGTCGGAATTTTCCCTGAGCTATGGCAGAAGGAATATCTACATTGGTGGCTGCAACTACCCTTACATCGGTTTTAAGTACTTTGCTAGAACCTACACGAAGAAATTCTCCGGTTTCTAGTACCCTCAAAAGCCTTACCTGCGTAGACAAGGGCAATTCGGCCACTTCATCCAGAAAAATGGTTCCCCCGTTTACCACTTCGAAATAACCCTTGCGCGATTCATGGGCTCCCGTAAATGACCCCTTCTCGTGCCCAAATAATTCGGAATCTATTGTGCCCTCGGGTATAGCACCACAGTTTACCGCAATATAGGGCCCATGCTTGCGGGCGCTAAGCGAGTGGATAATTTGCGGAAAAAACTCTTTTCCTGAGCCGCTTTCTCCGGTTACCAACACGGTTAGATCGGTCGGAGCCACCTGCCTGGCTATATCTATGGCTCTGTCAAGCATGGGTGAGTTGCCAATAATCCCAAACCTTAATTTAATTGCGGAAATATCCATTGCATTTTTTTTTCAAAGGTAATCCCTTTTTGAATTTATGACAAATTGGCATAAAAGATCTCAAACGAAAAATCGCTAGGAGGTGTTAGCATTGTTCCTTTGATTTTGTTTGGAATGGTTTTAATTATCTAACATTTTTCTCAAAAAAGTTTATTAAACTGAAAATCAATTTAATTTTTAATTTCGGGTGAATGAATGATGGATGAGTAAGATTCAACACTTATAAACATATATACAATCAACTATGCGTCAAAGAAATATCTTTATTGGGGTTTTCGTTTGAATGTATCTTTCATAGGTGGCTACAATAAAGTTAATGGTCCACAGAATAACAACCCAATCAACACAGGCACCGTATTGTTGAAAAAAATCATTGGGCCTAACATGGAAATCAGAGAAGAGTGAAATTTTTCAATTAGCATTCCAACGCAAAGGGTTGCTAATTCAGCAGTGTTTAATATTTAAACTCAAGTCGAATGCATTGGATTCAAGAGCTGCAGGGGATGTTTGTTTCATTATTAACATCACGTCTGCGAGCACTTGCATGATCACCTTGCGCTTAAAACTTTCTTCTGAAGAGAATTTTTCGACCATGGTTTGTCAAAAGCCCTGGGACACCGTCCTACAGAGGGAAAATTCTAATTTTTTTATTCTACAGATTTTATGATGAACCAAAGTGTATTGAGTGTAAACTTAAGCCTCAGAGGCCTCAAGTCGGGCGTATTCATCGATGAAGAAGCTTCAAGTTTTTCTTTGGGTTGTTGGCTCTGAGCTAACGTTCTTTAGGCATTTTAAGGGGAAACCATTTTAAAATTAAGCATCCAGCGATTTATGGAGCAGAAGCTCAAATGCTGGGCGACTATCTCTAAGCGGCGTTGAATACCTTTACCTAGCCCCCTTATGCATTAAGCATAGATCATAGAATCCGAGGGTCTATTGAGGTAACTATTTATATAATAAGATTTTAGGTTAAATGGGATAGGGTTTTTTGTATTTCAAACAAGCCCTAAGTTTAAGACACATTATGCGTACTTTCAGCCCTATTTTTAAATGATGAAACACGCAGGGGTTACATCAAGCGACAAAATTTTAAATTCGTAAATATTAATTATATATATAATTAGTTTTCAAAAAAATCAT
>CALJNV010000049.1 GCA_937981455.1 uncultured Bacteroidales bacterium
TTCCCCCTCTGCTTCAATAAAGACCCCTCCGCTCTTTTTTCTTCTAACATAACCATTTATAGAAAGTCTGTAAGCTTTTTCCATAACAGTGAAACGGAAACCCGGGGTATTACTTTCATTTAGAATGGTAATGTCGTAATGCTTCTTCATTGAGAGGATTTGGTTTTGGTACGACCTGCAATTTTTGCGTGCAAAAATAAAAAAAATTTATAAAAAATTATTTAATTTTAAAGTCTTCATAATCAGTGAATAAAGAACTATTTACCAATAATTCGGTAACCTTAGCCAGAGGGGGGCCCTGCCGACAGCATTCGATGAAATGGTTGATAATTTCTTCCTCTCCAACCGCCTCAACTAGCACACTACCATCTTGCTGATTTTTTACAAAACCCCTTACCCCGAATAAGCGAGCCTGATGTAATACAAAATATCGAAATCCAACGCCCTGCACGCGCCCCTTGATGACCAATCGAACAGCCTTCATTTTTCATCTTATACGATGTAAATTTAATAAAACATTCAATACAGCTTGTAGGCTAATTCATATTTTTTACATTTGAGAACAAATCATACATAGGGAAATGGGCAAACAACAAGCTGATAAACAAGAGAATCAGCGCAACCGCAAGAATAGTTTCGATCCGGTAGCCAATTATGAAGAAACCAGAAAACAAACAGGGTATATCTCAAGAAAGCAAGCCACGCAGGCCGACTACGATCGTATAGGATTTATGTCGGGATTGGAAGTTCACCAACAATTACTTACCGACAAAAAGCTTTTTTGTAATTGTCCGGCCGGCGTATATCATGCCGATGATGATTTCGATGCCGAATTAATCAGGCATATGAGACCCACACTCAGCGAATTGGGGGAATACGATGGTACAGCACTCATGGAATTCAAAACTCGTAAGCATATCCTTTACAGAGTGAAGCACCAAACTACCTGTACGTATGAAGTAGACGATACCCCACCCTTCCCTATGAATCGGCAGGCGCTTGACATAGCTATAGAAATTTCATTGCTTTCGAAACTAAACATTGTTGGTGAAGTGCACATTACACGAAAACAATACCTCGACGGAAGCATACCCACCGGATTTCAACGCACAGCCATTGTGGGTGTAGAAGGAGAGATCCCCCTCAAGCATAAAAAAGTACGATTGATTCAACTGAGTATTGAGGAAGACTCTTGCCGTGAAATCAGCGACATTGGCCACTACCGTACTTACAAAACAGACCGACTGGGCATGCCACTTATTGAAACGGTCACCTATCCCGATTGTAAAAATCCTGATGAGGTAATGGAAGCATGCAACTACATACGATTCCTGAATCGCAGTACAGGAAAGGTGCGCACGGGCAGTGGTGCAGGCCGGCAGGATGTAAATGTATCGTGTAGAGGGGGACATAGAGTTGAAATAAAGGGGGTTTCGCATACTAAATGGATACCGGAACTAACGCATAATGAAGCTTTCAGGCAATGGGCTCTTTTATTGATACGTGAAAAACTTCGAGCGCGGATGGATCGCCATGTTTGGAAAATAACTTATCGAAAAATTAATTGGTTTGATTACCAATTTATTTTTCCACCTCTCATCGAAGCGCGAGATAAAAGATATAAAATTGTTGCAGTAAATCTGCCTGGTTTTAAAGGAATTCTATCGCATTTTACTCAGCCCGGTCAGTGTTTTGCCAATGAAATCTCAGACCGACTCAAAGTAATTGCATGCATTGAAAAACCTAATATGACGCATAGTGAGGCACTCGTTCCTGAGGTCGAAGAAGAAGCATGGGGAAAAATACGCTCCCTGCTTGATGCTGGAGAGGATGATGCTCAGATGCTCTTATGGGGACCAGAAGATGATATAGCCACTGCCCTGGAAACCGTGGAAGAAAGATGCTTGATGGCTTTCGATGGCGTGCCGCCCGAAACACGAAAATCCTTGCCCAATGGCACCACCCTTTTCGAAAGAGTGCTCCCCGGTGCCGACCGTATGTACCCCGATACCGACTCAGCACCTATCCCCTTGTCTGATGAATACATAGAAAAAATTCGTCAACGTTTGCCCGGCCAAGTCATCGAAAGATATCATCAACTCAAAAATTGGAATGTGCCCGAAGACACCTTTACCTACATTTTCAAAAGAAATCTCTTTCCTTTGATAGAAAAAATATATCAAGACCTTCAAGTGGAAGCTCGCTTCACAGGAACTTTTCTTGGACACCATCTAAGGCACATCGAAGGCCATATGAAAGAAAACCCACATTTCAACTACGAACGTATTTATGACCTCTTTAAGTTCTTAAAGGAACAAGGCCTCGACCTACGTCTTGCACGAAAAATGCTCCCCGAAGTTTACAGTCATCCGGGTATGGACTTTGAGTCGGTACTCACCATCCTTAAATTCAAAAAAAATACCCATGAAGAGCTTATAGCTAAAATTGATTTCCTGAGCAAAAAATTCGATGAAATTGCCCTCCAAAATACCCCCCAAAATAAAATTCATTGGATCATGGGCAGATTACATCACATAAGCCTTGGAAACATTTCTTTAACAGAGCTTTACAAGATAGTAGAACAAACGGTTAAAAAACCATGAAAACACTTCTGGAAAAGCTCTATTTTAAACCTGGCATGCGAGCATTCACTGATGGCGAAGCAGCACAAGAATTTTCCGAATTGCTTTCTATACCTACCGAGGCCAACGAAAAAGTTGATTTTATCTTATTATTGGCAGAAAACAGCAAGATTTTAAATAATCAAATACCTAAGATTAAAGAATTGCTCAAACCCGATACCCTCTTCTGGGTGGCCTATCCCAAAAAAACATCCTTGATAGTGAGCGACTTACAAACCGATGAAGGCTGGAAGCCCATCAAAACATTAGGATATAGACCTGTTTCGCAAATAGCATTAAATAATATTTGGACAGCTCTGCGCATAAAACCTGGTGAATGGCCAAATGTTTCTGTGAAAAAAAATCGAAAGGAGCTTGTTCTACCCCAAGAAATGAAAAACTTTCTTGAGCAAGCAGGGCTTCTGGGAGATTTCCAAAATTTAAGTGATTCGCATCGCAGAGAGTACATCTACGCCTACGAAGAGGCTAAAAAACCAGAGACTCGCCAGAGAAGATTGTCATATATAGCTGAGAAACTGTTATCCATAAAAAGGCAAAAACTAAAGCACGAGCAATAATGAGCGAAGATATTTTTCAGGGTTACAAAGGCAGAGCCCTCGAAATGCTCCAGAAATACAATGTAAGAGTATGGGGCCAGGCCGAAATTAAAACGACCAGAGGTGAATTTAGAGGCACCATCTTGCCACGAGCAGAAAATGACGACGACCTACATATCGTTGTAAAAATCAGTACAGGATACAACATTGGTATCGATATACGCACCATTGAACAGATGCGGGAAGTAGGGTTTAAAAAAGCCAATTATAAAATTCCCGAGAAGCAATTTCCTGTAACCCCAGGTCTTCCCAAAGTTAAACTTTTGGGCACAGGAGGTACCATTGCCTCGCGACTCGATTACCGCACAGGAGCGGTCATTCCTGCCTTTACACCTGGAGAGCTCTACGGAGCAGTTCCTGAATTGGCAGAAATCTGCAATCTAGAAACGGAAAAGCTGTTTGCTGTTTTCAGCGAAAACATGGGACCCACCCAATATAAAGCGTTAGCTATTGCCATTGGCAAAGAGATAGAAAAAGGGGTAGATGGAATTGTGATCGGGCATGGAACTGATACGTTATCACATACCGCCGCTGCTCTTACCTTTATGGTTCAAAACCCACCCGTGCCGATCATTCTGGTGGGTTCCCAGCGTTCTTCCGACAGGCCCAGCTCCGACGCTGCACTTAATCTTATGCACGCAATGACTGCAGCTGGACACGGGGATATTGCAGAAGTGATGGTTTGCATGTTTGGGCCTACCAGCGACGAATACGGGCTTTTGCATAAAGGCACCAGAGTACGTAAAATGCATTCCAGTTATCGCAGCACCTTTCGTACCATAGGCGATACCCCTGTGGCCAGGGTTACACGCAAAGGGGTAATTCCAATCAAAGAAAAGTACAATCCCCGCCGCAAAGACCGCAATGTGATCATCAAGCCATTTTACAACGAAAGAGTAACCATGCTTTATTATTACCCTGGCATGAATCCCGACATTCTTCATTCCATCATCGACCTTGGATACCAAGGGATTGTTTTTGTAGGGACCGGTTTGGGACATGTTAACAAAGAGCTTTATCCAGCCATTGAAAGGGCCCACAAAGCCGGGATCCATATGTACATGACGGTTCAAACCATTTGGGGCTATGTCCATATGTTTGTATATGACACCGGCCGCGATATGATGGCCAAAGGCATCATTCCAGCAGGCAACATGCTTCCCGAAACTGCATTCATAAAACTTAGTTGGGTTTTGGGCCAAACCAATGATCCTCAGGAGGTAAAACGACTCATGTTAACACCTATCAACGATGAAATTACTGAAAGAGAGCCCTACAATGGTTATCTGGTGTATCAGGGGGGAGTGCCTGAAGTTGAAGAGTTTATTAAAAAGGTGCACAAATAGTTAAAAGTGTTCAGGCCTTAAAAAGAAAAATATTGTAACCCGCCGGAGTTTCTAAAATAGCATCCACAGGACCATTCTTGCAATCGCCTAACTCTTTGGCAATATCAACTCGCAATTGTTTGAGCAATTGTATGCGATTTTTCATGTCAGGCTCGAAATAGGTTATGGCGGGTGAACGAAACTCGTGTTGCACAGTGCCTTTGCGGTAGAATCCGATTTTTATAAAATCATCCGCCATGGTGACCCAATCCCCTTTTTCCTCTCCATAAATGATCTCGAAACCCATCTTTTTCCAGAATGCAACGGTTGCATCATAATCAATAGTTTGTACACTAATCTCAAAAAAAGTACCACAAATAGAGACCGGTATACCTTTTAGGGGTACGCTCATCTTTTCACTCATTTCAAGCAAACTGAGGGTAGTGCCTGAGGGGCCAACAATGCTCGGGAAATTTGTGTTATGGCATGCAGAAAAAATTATCCCTCGATTGTGTAGATCACGTTTCATCTCTTCCATATCTTCCCCTGCCATGACGATTCCTGTGGATAAAAAACCTTTGGGAGTAATGAGTAAGCGTAGAGTGCCATCTGTCAGGCAAAAACCCTCCTCAAATGGGCATATCGTTTTATCATAACCCAATTCTCTAAAAAAATAATATTCCTTCAGCGGGTCGGCCACCGAAAGGTTTAAATACATTGAATGAAACAGGCCTTTTTTCATACTTTGTTTGCTATCAGCTATTAAGAATAGTAAAGGTATAAAAAAACGAGTTATTGCAAACTTTACGGAAAATTTGATAAACAAATACCTTTTAGGAAAGCACACAGCAAAAAAAAACCTTGCCTGAGGGGGCAAGGTTAAATTACGTAGCCCGTAGGGGAATCGAACCCCTGTTACAAGGATGAAAACCTTGCGTCCTAACCCCTAGACGAACGGGCCATTGAGGGTGAAGAACATTGCTTAAAAACCGGCTGCAAAGGTAGGCATTTTTTTAATACCCGCAAATATTCATAAAAAAATCCTTGGATTGATTTATAAAAATTTGACATTCAAGTTCTTAAAACAGATGATCCACAACTGATTAAGCTCCTGTCTAAAACACTTTGGTTTATCGATTGTTAAAAACAGAAATTTGCAGGCGCAATTTCCGCAAATCATGTTTAATAATCATTCTTAATGATTAAACACTTTATTTTAAAATCTGTTATTATAAATACAAAACAACAAGGAATTAAATAAAATATGGCCCTTCTGAACACAAACTTAAAACCTGTTGAAGGCTTTTCACGATTACCTAAAGAAAAGCAAATAGAATACCTATCTTCCTTATTTGATAATCCTGCCCGAGTGCGCAGGTTGATAGATCTTTTTAGTATTCAAGACACTGAATTTCAGAAGCGTTTCGATGAATTCAGCGAAAATACTTTAGCATCCTATCCCCTTCCCTTTGGCATTGCACCAAATTTCAACATCAATGGGAGCATTTATCACATACCTATGGTTATTGAAGAGAGCTCAGTTGTGGCTGCTGCAGCCAATGCAGCCAAATTTTGGCTCAAGCGGGGCGGATTTCATACCCGTGTGATTTCAACCGTAAAAAAAGGACAGGTGCATTTCATAAGCGATGCCCCCCCCGAGCAGCTCAAAGAGTTTGAAGAAGATTTGGAATATTTTCTTAAGCTACGACTGAAGCCGCTCACGGCACGGATGGAAAACCGAGGGGGAGGTTTAAAAAAAATAAAAATCGTATCGAGTATCGACAAAATAGCCAATTACTATCAACTGGATGTAGATTTTGATACTGTTGATAGCATGGGGGCCAACTTCATCAATTCATGTCTTGAAGAAATGGCTACTGGTCTAACGGAATATTTCGCCCAACATCTACCGGGGAAAAACCTTGAGATTATTATGTCTATTCTTTCGAATTATGTTCCCGATTGCCTCGTAGAAGCCAAGTTGGAAGCACCAGTGGCACTTTTGGCTGGGATACATCCTGAAATAACACCCCAAGATTTTGTCCGCAAATTTGCTATAGCCATAGAAATTGCCCGTCAGAATATTTCAAGAGCCGTAACCCACAACAAGGGTATCATGAACGGGGTGGATGCTGTAGTTTTAGCCACGGGCAACGACTTTCGGGCTGTAGAAGCCGGCGTTCATGCATATGCCGCTCGTGATGGACAATATAAGAGTTTGTCGACCATCGATTTAAGTGAAGGAATGTTTTATTATTCTCTTACCTTGCCACTAAGCTTGGGTACAGTGGGAGGGCTAACAAATTTACATCCCATGGCAGCTTTTGCCCTTGAACTATTGGGCAATCCTTCGGCCAAAGAACTCATGCAAATTGCTGCAGCCGCTGGACTTGCAAATAATTTTTCGGCCGTAAGAGCTTTGACAACCTGGGGTATTCAAAAAGGACATATGATGATGCATCTGAGCAATATACTTAATACGCTGGCTGCTACAGAGTCAGAAAAAGTACTTGCTCGAGAACATTTCAACGGTCATAAGGTTTCCTATAGTGCTGTTGAACTATTTTTAAAAAAAATCAGGAGTGCAGGTGCATAGACCCGTGTTTTCCACCTCATCGCCCGGCAAAATTCTGCTTACCGGAGAATATTTTGTTTTGTGGGGGGCTACAGCCTATGCCCTTCCTACATTACACAGGCATTATCTCAATGTGTTCGACAACACTCATTCTCCCAATCACCAATGGACCACCTGGTACAACAACCAGCAAATCTTTTCATGCGAAATCGATAAACAAACCTTAGAACCCCTTTTATTAAAGGGTTCTGAGAACAGTGCTCATTTTATCAAAAATATTTTACAGGCATCCCATCAAATCAATCCGGCTCCCTTTGCCAAAATCTACCATTTTGATACACGTCTCACCTTCGCTCCAGAATGGGGTTTGGGAAGCAGCTCTTCACTCATTGTCAACTTTGCGCGATTCATCGATGCAAATCCTTTCGTTTTACATCGAAAGGTCAGCAAAGGATCAGGCTACGATGTAGCATGTGCCCACTATGAAAAACCCCTACTTTTCCAAAATCCTGAAAATCCTGAGGTAAAATTTGTAAATCCTGATTTTAATTTTACCCATCATCTGTATTTTCTTCCGCTAAACATCAAAAAAGATAGTCAAACCGCTGTAAATGAGATACTCTCAAAAAGTGTGTCTTCGACTCTATTACAAAAAGCGTCAGAAATATCGAAGAGGGTTAGCCAAGCAAACGATATTGACACATTTTCGTGGTTATTGTCAAAATATACACAGCTGGTAGTTGAAAACCTCAGGATTTCCAATCCCCTGGAAAAATTATTCGACGATTTTTCTGGAACTTTGAAACCTCTCGGGGCCTGGGGTGGAGATTTAGTTTTAGTAGCTAGCAGAGAAAAGGAAGAAGATATACGTAAGTATTTTACTTCCAAGGGATACCCTACCTTACTTAAATGGCATGAAGTGATTAAAACCTCCAATTTGAATTCCAAGCATGAGTAAGCTAAACAGTACCTGGCAATGTCCCAGCAACATTGCCATAGTAAAATATTGGGGAAAAAAAGGATTTCAATTGCCCTCCAATCCGTCGGTGAGTTTTACTTTGAGTCAATGCAATACAACGACAACGGTCAAGGCCTATGAACATCCGGGTAGGCGTAAACCCGAATCGCAGGTGTACAAGGAGGGAGAATTTCATGAAGCGTTTACGCAACGCGTTACCACATATTTGGAAGAATTAGCTGCAACCATTCGATGGCTTAAAGACTTTGATTTTGAAATAGAAACCTCCAACAATTTTCCTCATGGAGCGGGCATTGCAAGTTCAGCCTCTGCATTTGGAGCGTTAGCACTTTGTCTTACAACCATGGAATGGGAGCTCAATCCACCTTCCTCAATGAATGAGGACTTATTCTTTCGTAGAGCCTCATCATTGGCTCGCATTGGTAGTGGAAGTGCAGCGCGCTCAGTATATGGGGGCTGGACGGTATGGGGAAAAACAAGCGCACTCCCTGAATCCAGTGATAAATATGCAATAAAACTGGCTGATTACCAGATACACGACGTGTTTAAAAAACTTCAAGATACAATAATAGTAGTTTCTGACCATACCAAAAACGTTTCAAGTTCGGCTGGACATGCTTTAATGTATGGGCATGCTTACGCCCCCAGGCGATTTGTAAGAGCTGCAGAAAATACGCGCAGCCTTATCGAAATTCTTACTTTAGGCGATTGGCCCGCTTTTGCTCGCCTGTGCGAATCGGAGGCTCTCGACCTACACGCTTTAATGATGACTTCCAACCCTCCTTTCCTTCTCTTAAAACCCGAAACAATATTCTGGATAGAAAAAATTAAGGAAGCAACCGTGCATCATCATTTGCCCATAACATACACCCTTGATGCAGGTCCCAACATTCATTTGATTTATCCCGAAGCTGAAACCACAAACGTGCGAAAATGGCTTGAAGAACATAAAAAATATACAGTTTCTACACAATTCATTTATGACCATTTAGGCACTGGTCCCCAAAAAATTCTTTAATCCTACCCTCATGGAACATACTGAACGATTTTATGCAAAAATCTTACTATTAGGTGAATACGGTGTGATCATGGGTTCGAGGGCACTAACCATTCCTTTTACACATTACATGGGTGAACTCAGCCTGATGAACGAGGAGAAATACACTGACAATGCTTTTGCACTGGAGTCGAATCGTCAGCTCCAGCTCTATCTGGAATGGCTGAAAGACCATTTGGAAGCTGC
>CALJNV010000050.1 GCA_937981455.1 uncultured Bacteroidales bacterium
CAGTTCCATTCCATTCTTACTTTCCAGCACAAATATGGAGGGGGGATTCTGTTTGGCATGATTGAAATAAAACTCCAGGTAGTAAGGATGATTAATGGCTGAAGCCAGAAAAATGCTGTCGAAGCTGTATTTCTTGCTCCATTGCATATAAGTTTCTGCACATCCCCTGAAATCGGCGAATTGGGCGTTGCGATAAGGTGTAGCAGCTTCAACAGCCACCCAAGCTCCACCCGCCAGACCGACGACTACAAATATCGATGCCATACGAGAGGATATGGTACCCAAAAAGGAAAAAATAAAAAGTAGTAAAAAGGGAAATGCAAACAACATGACGCTGTATTGCAGCACTGGGTTTATCTCGATACTATATATAAACCCTATTGCATAAGGGAGAGTAAAAAGTGCGAGAGTAAGCCATTGAATCCTTGAGAGGCGCTCGTTTTTGGAAAAAATATTTAACAAATAAACCACCACAAAGCATAGGAAAAGAATAAGATGAAAGGCCGAAGAGCCCAACGCAAAATAAATAAAATCGAAAATCCAATCCCAGTTTGGCTTGGCAAGCCAGCCCTGTTCGCCACCCACGCCTCCAAGCGAGAGCTGATGAAAGAAGATACCAGTATATGGAAGATATAAGATGATTATTACAAGTATTGCATATGCAAAGGGTTTCCAGTTATAGCGATGGCTAAAAAGTAATCCAGCGATGATGAAAAGACCAGACATCATGAAGCTGAAATAATGCGTGTACATGCTCAGTACGGCTGATAATGCGAACCCTATGAGCACAGCCGGTTTTTGATTTTTCAATAAGAAATATCTACCCCAAAAAAGTGCGGTAAGGAGGGTGAATAGCAGGCCAAAGCTGTAAGGACGGGCTAAATGACTATATAGAATAGGATATGGCAAAACAGCCAGAAACAATGCTGCAAAGAGTCCAGCAGGTTCATGAAACCACTCTTTGCCCACCTTCCATACGAGGGCAAGCGACGCAATACCGGCTAAAACAAAAGGCAGACGCACCATAAAGGGGCTAAGGCCAAATATAGCCGTCCAGAAATAAAGAAAAAGCTGTGTGAAGGCCGGGTGACCGTCGGGGCGGATACCATTCTGAATAAGTTCGCCTACTGATTCGAATCGAAGACGATTGAGAGCGCTCAATTCGTCATTGCTCAGCGACCACTCGCTAAAATCATACAAACGGAGCGCAGCCCCCACTATAAAAACCAATCCAAATAGTGATTCGTAGGGTTTTTCCTTAATCCAAAGCTTGATCTTTTCCATTTTTACAAATTATTGCGTTGTCGGACAACTTCATACAAAACGATTCCAGCCGCAACCGAAACATTTAAAGAAGCGATTTGTCCCATGAGGGGAATTTTGCAGATATGGTCGGCCAATTTAAGCAATTGCGGACTGATACCATTCTCTTCGGAACCAAGGATAAGAGCTACAGGACCAGATAAATCGACCTGTGAATACAATTCATATCCTTTTTCAGAAACAGCCACAATCTGTAAGCCACTTTCACGCAAAAACAGGGTGGTCATCCGAAGGTTTGAAGTGCGGCAAACAGGAATACGCACCAAAGCTCCAGCTGATGTTTTAAAAGCATCGGCGTTTATCATGGCCGATTCCTGGTGGGGTACCACTATTGCATGCACACCAGCGCATTCAGCCGTTCGGGCTATCGCTCCAAAATTTCTTACGTCGGTGATGCGATCGGCTATTACAATGAATGGGGTTTCACCCCTTTCAAAAATACCGGGCAGCAACTGCTCAATATCCACGTAGGTTATTTTTGAGAGAATACCGACCACCCCTTGATGATTCCCCTGCGTAAGCCGGTTCAATTTTTCTACAGGCACCATCTGATAATGAATATGATGCTGTACTAACAATTGTCGAAGCTGTCGTACGCTTTCCCCTTCAAGGTTTTTTTGAATATAAAGTCGTTCGAAATAACGGCCAGCCTTTATAGCCTCCATCACTGGATGTAGCCCGTAAATCAATGATGTTTCTTTCAAATTTAATTTATTGTTTTAAGTGCTCTTTCATGTTTATCGGCAAAGATACAAAACCCCTTTTTTGTTGAAATCATCTTCTGTACCTCTCAACTGCTTTCATCCAGGGCTCGCGAAAATATGGATTGCGCCGGAGCTTATATTTTGAAATGCCCTGAGGGGTATGGGTAATATCAAAATCAAAGGTAAGCAATGGCATTGCACCTGAAGGGGCATACGTCCAGGTCTCAACTGTTTGCGAGGTATAAACCGAGGTGGGGGCCCCAAAGACAATGAATATCATCCCTCTGTCGGTGAGAGCACCAAGAACCTCTTCCCCAAATAACCTGCATGCTTCGATGACGGAATTTCGAAAAGCAGACGATAATTGTACTGCCCTTTGAGTACTTCCTCCTACAGACACCCAAAAATCCCAAACGTCCATCTGCTCCTGTTCGAGTCGAGTCCATTCCTCCTGTGTAGTTATGTACCGAAGAGCCTGATGGTTAACCCATTGAAGAGATGCTTCGTCTATGATACTAACCCTCTTTGCACCAACCCCCGAAGTATCAACCTGCAACAAATATATACCCCCTCCTGGCAATATCACAGGAACCGTCTGATTTTGATTTACTGATAACACGCCCAGCGTACTCATTTGCGAAGGACAGGGCGTAAAACTGTTTACAAAAGGGGGAAGTGGCTGACAGGTTAAAAAATTGAAGCGCCGAACAAATACCTCTTTTCCTTTAGCTACATTCCTTAGTCCAATAAGTGTAGGCTTATCAAGTAGTTCATTCGGGTCTAAAATGGGTTCGCCTTTTTCATGGGTCAATCGCCATTCAGCATCAGCCTGATAAGTAGATCGAAGAACAGGATAAAACCTGGCCGGCTGTCGCTCAGGCTTAACCCATAGTTGATAATCCTTCACAAATGGCGCTTTCATACCTACGCTACAAACCAGATATTTCTCCGCTCTATTGATAGGAAAAGACAAATTGAGCGAAGCCGTGTCGATAATCATCTTCTTATCGGTAAAGGAAAATATCCCCAACCTTAAAAAACCTGACCTGTAAATTTTCTCCTCGTCTTTATGCACCACAGGAAACCGAGTTGGGTCTAAGCCCAGAAAAATTATCACAGAATCAGCATTCTCTGCTGACACCATCACATGTATAGGGCCTTGCCATTTGGGGTTGAGCCAGGTTTCCACCAGATTATTGGTGGTAAAAAACTTATCACTACAGCCCATACACAGCAGGCATGCCACTGAGTAAACCCGCAAAGCAGGTAATCCCAATTTCTGAAGGGTTACAAAGAATAGAGAATTACGAAATTTAAACATAGTCAAATTTACCGATTTCTAGTGAGGATAGGTTAATTTGCTTTCAAAAAATACAATCTTCCATATTAAATTCCCGTGTTCTAAAATATGTAATTTTACAAGGTCAAAACCCGAACATGAGGCACATTGAGATTATACTTTTTTTGCTTCTAAACACTTATTCTCTTATAGGACAGGAAGCGATTCCCGGGGGAGGGTGGAAAGGGTTAAGAAAATTTCTTGCCCTCCAAATGATTTATCCTGAAGTCCCTTATAACCAAAGAATAGAAGGCAAAGTGTTGCTGAGGCTCATCATCAATGAAGAGGGTATCCCCACCTCTGTTAAAATAATGAAGGGTATCGAGCCATTGCTCAACCGGGAAGCTAAGCGATTGGTTTTAGGTAGCAGGTGGAGTCCGGCTATAAAAGCCGGGAAAAAAGTACCGGATACTGTAGAAACGCAGGTTGAGTTTAATATTCGAAAATACGCCAAAGTGGTTGAACGCAGAGGATGGATGCATCCCGATACATGCTGGGATACAAGCATGCGAATTTGGCCAGCCTCAAAACTTACCGCAGCCCCCCGCCCCATACTTCCTGCAGGTACGACTTTCGCTGCATGGGTAAGTAAAAATTTAAAAACGCCTGAAACCGCCAAACGTATGGGAATAAACGGAAAGGTTAAACTCAGATTTGTTATTGAGCCTGATGGTTCTGCTACCAATATCATTACCGAAGATTACCTGGGCATGGGGTGCAACGAAGAAGCTATACGCCTGACGAAGTTGCTACGATGGTATCCGGCTGAGGCAGGCCATCGGAAGGTACGTACCTGGGGTCAGGTTACTTTTTGGTTTGGCGAAGGACGACAGCAATTCGATTTTCAGCCAGGTTACAACCCAGGGTCTATGCTTTAAAACCAGGCAAAGAGCAGAAAATCTCTACCTTTGCCAGACTTTTGAAAATAAAATGCGTGATTTATTTATTCTCGGCATAGAAACATCGTGTGATGATACTTCCGCAGCTGTTCTTCATAATAACTTGCTGTTGAGCAATATTATTTCCAGCCAGGAAGTTCACCAACGTTTTGGCGGAGTAGTGCCTGAATTGGCTTCCCGCGCCCACCAGCAGAGCATTATACCCGTGGTAGATCAAGCCCTCAAAGAAGCAGGTATAGCTCCCTCCGATATAGGGGCCATTGCCTTTACCCGCGGGCCCGGGCTTCTGGGAAGCCTTTTGGTAGGCGTATCTTTTGCCAAGGCCTTCGCCCTAGCACGAAAAATTCCCATGATGGATGTGGATCATATGCAGGCGCATGTTCTGGCCCATTTCATCCAGAAACCTAATATAGAATATCGCCCCCCTTCTTTCCCCTTTTTATGTTTGACCGTCTCTGGCGGCCATACACAAATTGTAAGGGTAGACGATTATTTCTCAATGGCCGTAATAGGTAAAACCCTGGATGACGCGGCGGGTGAAGCTTTCGATAAGGCAGCTAAAATTATGGGACTTCCTTACCCTGGTGGACCCATAATCGACCGACTAGCCCAGCAGGGAAACCCCTGGGCTTTTCCTTTTGCCAAACCCTCCATTCCCCATCTCGATTTTAGTTTTAGTGGATTAAAAACCAGCATCTTATACTTTATTCGCGACAGATTAAAAGAAGACGTTAATTTTATTGAAAAAAACAAAAACGACCTCTGTGCTTCTATTCAGCATACAATTATTGAAATATTAATGGAAAAGCTGGTAATGGCGAGCCGTGAAACGGGCATAAAGGAAATAGCCATCGCCGGCGGAGTATCTGCCAATTCTGGCCTTCGCAATGCTTTTCTCAATACTGCTGCAGATCGGGGTTGGAAAGTATACATCCCAGAATTTGCCTTCACTACCGACAACGCCGCCATGATAGCCATTACGGGTTACTTAAAACTTCAGAGGGGAATGATCGCAAGCCAGGACATGGCTCCTTATGCTCGAGGGAACCTTTAAATGTTGGGGATGAAAAAAGTTCTTATAGCCCCCCTTAATTGGGGTATCGGACATGCCACGCGCTGCGTCCCAATCATCGAGATGCTCATGGGACTGGGCGCCGAAGTGGTGCTGGCAGGCCATGGACTGGTTTATGATTTTTTCAATAATCGCTATCCAGGGCTTGAGCTAATCATGCTACCTGGTCACATAGTTAGCTACCAAACGCGTGGACGCAGGCTCATGCTTCCCGTTGTCAAAGGTCTGCCCGGCTATGCACTCAGCCTATACAAAGAGCACCAGATACTCAAAAACCTTGTAACTACGCATAAAATAGGTTTCATTATTTCTGATAACAGATATGGGTTGTGGCATCCCGATATTCCCTCCGTCTTGATTACGCATCAAATAAAAGTGAGGATCAACGGATTATGGAAACTCGGCTTACCCATGGTAAGAATGACTACCCATTGGTTCTTTCATCCATTCGATGAAATCTGGATACCCGATTATGCCCCTCAACCAGGATTGGCCGGCCAGCTTTCGCACCCAAGGCATACTCCTAACAAATTCAAATATATCGGTCCACTCTCGCGATTCGACAAACCTGCCCCTAAGCTTCCCCACCCTCAATACGACTTCCTCGCCCTGGTTTCAGGCCCCGAACCCCAAAGGACAATTTTTGAAAACATCCTCATTCGATTATTTCATTCAGGTCCTTATAAAACCATCATCCTCCGAGGTCTTCCGGGCCATGCTGACATTATTCGCAAATCTCCTTACCTTACCCTTATCTCTCACCTGCCCGATGACCAATTTTACGACCTTGTGAGAAATTCTGCACAAATCATTTGTCGCCCAGGATATTCCACCTTGATGGACCTCATGGCACTTCAGCGACAAGCGGTTTTGGTACCCACACCCGGCCAGCCTGAACAGGAATATCTTGCAAGCCTCCACCGAACCAACTCCCAATTCCGTGTTTTTTCGCAAAAAGAAATCGAAATTTTACCCCCCCAAGCCTTCATTATGCCTGAAACATCTCTGGTTGAAACGCAGAAATACAATCCCGAAATTTTGGAAAAAACTTGCTCAACGCTTCTAAAAATTTTATAAGACTGATTGGAATGAATCTCATAATACTAGAAATTTGCCTTTAAATCTTTGACCCATGGAAATCCTTTTCATACACTGGAATCCGGACCCTGTAGCCTTTTCGTTGGGGGTTATCCACGTAAGGTGGTATGGTCTTTTGTTCGCACTACCTTTTGCCGTTGGTTATTATATCATGCGTAACATGTTTGAGCGGGAAAACCAACCTGTACAGCACCTCGATACTTTGCTGACCTATGTGGTAATCAGTACTGTAATTGGTGCCCGATTGGGACATTGCTTGTTTTATGAACCCAAAATTTACCTGGCCGAACCTATCCGCATTTTAAAAATTTGGGAAGGCGGGCTGGCCAGCCATGGGGCAGGCATTGGTGTGATAATGGGTCTCCTACTGTTTTCACAAAAAACACGAATCTCATTCTGGTGGATCGCCGATCGGCTGGCCATATTAGTGGGCCTGGCAGGATTGACCATTCGAACAGGAAACCTCTTCAACAGCGAGATATATGGTAAACCTACCGATCTTCCCTGGGCTTTTATTTTTGAGAGAGTAGACGCCGTACCCCGGCATCCTACACAAATCTATGAAGCACTCTCTTACTTTGCGGTATTTCTTTGGATGTTTTGGATCTATCGCAAACGCGTGCGCGAAGGGAAAACAATGAAACCCGGATGGTTTCTCGGGTTATTGCTCATTCTTATCTTCACCCTTCGCCTTCTTATCGAATTTCTTAAAGAACCCCAGGTGGAATTCGAGCAAAACATGCTAATTAACATGGGTCAGCTACTCAGCCTTCCTTTTATTGCAGTGGGAATCTTTTTGATGCTCAGAAAACACCAAACGGCTTAATTAGAATTTGCATGCCATGGTTTACGATTTAACACATCTTATCACCGAAAATATACAAGTATGGCCAGGTACACCTGCGCCTAAAATTCAAACCCTTTTTACGGTTGAAGAAAATGGATTCAGAGAGAGCGATATTGATATCGTTTCGCATACAGGTACACACATGGATGCACCAGCTCATATGATAAAAAACGGCATTTTTCTCAACCAAATTTCCATTGAGCATTTTACTGGACTGGCTGTAAAAACCGACTTAACGCATTGTCACAGAATCATCAAAAAAGAAGACCTTAAGATTTTACTGGGGCTCAACTTCCGTTTCGAATGGGTTTTGTTGCATACGGGTTGGAGCCGCTACTGGGGGCACCCAGCCTATTTTGAAAATTATCCAGTATTGTCAGAAGAAGCAGCCAACCTGCTAATGGGTCTTTCTTTAAAAGGTATAGGAATCGACGCGCCTTCGTTCGATACCTTTCATAGCATAGATTTTCCCAACCATCACCTCTTGCTAGGCAAAAACATATTATTGGTAGAAAATTTACGAGGTTTAGAGCCCTTGCCTTCTGAAAAAATGTTTGGTTTTTCAGCACTTCCCCTGCATTTTATAAACGCAGATGGTGCTCCAGTGCGAGCTATGGCAGTCCTCTAAGATTTGCTTTCCACACCCGCAAAAAATTACCCCCCCATATTTTCCTGATATCTTCTTCCGTGTAGCCTCGAGAAAGTAATTCAGCTGTAATTTTCCACATTTGGGAAACATCGTGACAGTCGCTTAACCCACCTCCACCATCAAAATCGCTACCAATCCCCACACAATCGATACCGGCCACTTTTACAATATGATCGATATGATCGACCAGGTCGCTGACGCTTGCTTTGGGTCGTGGATATCTCTGCTCTATCTCGCTTCGCTCTCTACTTGCCTGGGTTTTAGCTTGTTCATCCAACGAACCATAATCAGGGTAGCGTTGCTCCCAAACTTTTAGTGCTGAATCTCTTGCCCTATTAGATGGAAATTTCTTCACATAATCACTTAAAAGACATACCTGCACCACTCCCCCTTTTGCCGATAAAGCTTTTAACATCGCATCGCTGAGGTTGCGTGGATGATTACATAACGCTCTTGCATTGCTATGACTGGCTATAACAGGCTTTGAACTCAACTGCAATACTTCATAAAACGCGGAATCGGATATGTGAGATACATCAACAAGCATGCCCAGCCGATTCATCTCTCGCACCACTTCTTTTCCAAATGAGGTTAATCCCCCCTTTGACTTTTGATCGGTGGAAGAACCGCAAATCTGGTTATTTTTTGCATGACACAATGTAATATATCTCGCTCCCAAATCATAAAACTCTTTTACCTTTCGAATATCCTCCCCCAGTGGATATCCATTTTCAACGCCTATGAGAATCGATAACTTTCCTCGTTCGACATTTTCAACAACCTGCTCCGGAAGCAATGCTAATGATATTTTATCAGGGTATCGTGAAACAATTAGCCTGATGGTTTGAAAAAGTTTTAAGGCCTGACGATATGCCTGCGAATAACCTTTAGAATCGATGCGGCCTTGAGGTGTATAAATAGCCATGAATACAGCATCGAGCCCACCTTTAAGCATACGAGGGTAATCTACTTTAATTCCGGGTTTGGTCGTATTGTCGCTCATGAAATCTATACCCTCCCGCACAAGCCACAGCGGGGTATCAGTGTGAGAATCCAGCGTAAGAATTTTTTGATGGATGTATTGGGCCTTTTGTTGATTTAATGTTTGGCCTTTGGTTAACAAAACAGTACAAACCATTAGAAAAAGAAACCACGACTTCCTCATGCTTTATAGGTTTTTATATCAGCGAAATTTAGACAATTTTCAGCTTGCTTGCTCCAAGTACATTTCTATACTTTAGTTGAAGGGTAAAAAAATCTCGCGTAAACTTCTAAGAAAAACCTCATCAATGGCCGAAATATCATTTTACCTATTCAACCCGCACCACTACATCAAACTTTAAGGTAAGCCTTCCAGCCTTTCGACGTATTATTAATATTTTTGCCCCAAAAGCGAAACATACCATGCAATTGATTCCTGTCAGCGATCGAAAAACAGCCCGAATGTTTCTTGACACCGCACGCGAAATTTATAATAATGATCCTGTTTGGGTTTGCCCACCCGACCGGCTTATAAACAATATTTTTAACCCCAAAGTCAATGTATTTTACTTACACGGCGAAGCCACCCGTTGGGTGTTGGTAAAAGAGGGGCAACTTATTGGCAGGGTGGCGGCATTTATTAATCACAAAAAGGCCTGGACAGGTGAGTATCCCGTAGGGGGTATGGGTTTTTTCGAATGCATTAATGACATAGAAGCAGCTCGTAGGCTTTTTGATGCAGCCAAGCAATGGCTTGAACAGCGGGGCATGAAGGCCATGGATGGACCTATAAATTTCGGGGAGAATGATAATTTTTGGGGGCTGCTGATTGAAGGCTTTACCCAACCAGGTTTTGGAATGAACTATAACCCACCGTATTACAAAAAGCTTTTTGAAGAATATGGATTTCGACGCTACTACAGCCAGATAACCAAGCATCTCGATATACATGCCCCATTTTCTGAAAGGTTTTGGAAAGTGGCAGATTGGATTCTCAAAAAAACCGAATTCACTTTTAAACCCTTGGAGCTTCGAAACATTGAAAAGTTTGCTGCCGATTTTAAAAAGGTTTATGATGAAGCCTGGCAATGGCATGAAAATTTCACACCCATAGAAATTGCCACTCTCATCAAGACATTTAAAGAAAATCGATTCGTTATAGACCCAGGGCTTATCTGGTTTGCTTACCACAAAGGAGAACCCGTAGGTTTTCTGGTTGTTTTTCCTGATCTGAATCAGCTCATCAAACCTTTCAAGGGTAAACTCAACGGGTTGAATAGATTACGTTTGCTATACAATTTAAAAAGCCATCGATTAGATAGGGCCCGCATGATAATTTTTGGGGTAGCTCCAAAGGTGCAACGATATGGAGTAGATGCCGGCATGATATGGCACCTGAACGAGGCCATGAAAAAAAGACCTTGGTATAAAGAATTGGAGATCAGTTGGGTAGGCGATTTTAACCCCAAAATGCAAGCCATGCTGGATGCTGTAGGAGGAACCAAAGCCAAAGAACATTGGACCCTGCGAAAACTTTTCGATGAAAATTTGCCCTTTGGCCCTGCCAAAGAAATCCCAAAAGACACCAGGATAAAAGCCTGATTATAAGGCAAGCACTTTTTCTCAAAAAGAAAAGTAGTCTAAAAAACTTAAAAATATATTTATAAACCGGATACAATTTATTTGCTTAACGAATTCCTCTTACTATTTTTGAAGCGTCTAATTAAAACCTATTGTCACAATGAGGAAATTTACACTGATGCTATTAAGCGTGATTGTGGTATGGAGCGTAATGGCCCAAACCGCAAGAGTAAGGCTCAATGGAACATCCATTGCAGCGAAAAAGGAAAAAGCTATTTCTGAGGGAGTTAGCCCTGTAAAGGAAGTTAGCCCCTATGTAAATCCAGCCACTGATGCTATTGAAGAAGATCTGGGAACAACCAATTACGATCTTCAGTCCAACGCCTGCACCCCTTATGGACGATTTTACATTTATCCAGACGGAACCAAGGCAGGTGTATGGACCATGGGTAAAAACCCCACATCCTATCCTGATCGTGGAACCGGTTACAATTATTTCAATGGTATGCAATGGGGACCTGACCCCTCCAGCCGCATTGAAACAGTAAAAACCGGATGGCCCAGCTACGCTCCCTGTGGGCCCAGTGGAGAAATTGTGGTAGCCCACCAGAGTGGTACAAAAGGGCTCTGGATTGCCAAGCGTACCACAAAAGGAACAGGCACTTGGAATGAAAAAGAACTTGCCCCTCCTACAGGCGCAGCAGGATTACTCTGGCCCAGAATGATCTCTTCGGGTCCCGACAACAACATCATCCATATCATTGCCCTTACCTCACCCACTGCCAATGGTGGAACCGTATACCAGGGCCTTGATGGTGCCCTGGTTTATTGCAAATCAGAAGACGGTGGTGAAACTTTTGGTGAATGGCAACTCTTCCCTGAAATGTCAAACAATTATTACCTGGGATTTGGGGGCGATTCCTATGGTTGGCTCATTCCTTATGATGACCACATTGCTTTTGTTGTTGTTGATAATGACAAAGACCTTTTTGTGATGCATTCAGGCAACAATGGCAACACATGGGAAAAAATTATTGTTTGGGAACATCCCTATCCATTCTTCTCCTCCACCATGGTTACGGATAAATTTTATTGCCCCGATGGATCTGCCCACGGCGCTATCGACAAAAACGGTAAAATCCACCTGGCTTTTGGTGTTAACAGATCTTACTCCGATGGAAGTGGTACTTTCTGGTTCCCCTGGGTCGATGGAGTGGCTTACTGGAATAGCGACATGCCCACTTGGCTGGGGGGTGACACCAATGCTCTGCACCCCGATACCCTTTACAACCATGGAAATCTCATCGGCTGGATGCAAGATATTAACGGAAACAATGAA
>CALJNV010000051.1 GCA_937981455.1 uncultured Bacteroidales bacterium
TTTCAACATAGAGGCACGTACCCTGTCAAATTTCACCGAAAACACCCAGGTTGTGTTGACGCCCGTTTCTGGCAGTCATATCGTTGATAACAATGGAAATATTCCTACCAATTTCAAACTGGAACTGAAAAAAGTAGTATACAAACCTGCCTTCAACCAATCTTTGACCCTCTATCCCAACCCCGTGGGAGATCAGGCGCACATACAACTCAATCTGGACACTGATAGTGAAGTTAAAATAGAAATTTTGTCCTCCAAGGGTCAAAAAATCATGACTGCTTTTGAAAAGCCTTTAAAGGCCGGAATTCATACATTACCCCTAAATATCCAATCCCTCAGCCAGGGAGTCTATTTCTATCAATGTACCCTTACCACGCAAAATTCATTAAAAACCTTAAGAGGTTCATTCGTTAAGTAAGCCCACCAAAGCATTTCTCCTGCACTCTTATAAATATAAAAAAACCGGCAGGTGCCGGTTTTTTTATTTAAAATTGTCCCCCAGGCTAAAAATATTAAGAGAAAAACAGTGCGGATAAACTTGAAACATAAAAAGGGCAATATAAAGTTTGCAAAAAACCAATCATTGATGACATTTGTTGCAGAATTCTCATGATTACAAGACCAGGTAATAAAACAAAGTTTTCCAGATAAATACCCTAAAGCAGGCTAACGTTTATCAGAATTCTGCAGAGAGCCATCACCTTATTACTTTGAATAGCTGGATTGTAGCTCATGCAAGCCCATTAAAGAACATCAAACGATTTTCCCGATACATTGGGCGATTCTTCTATCCCTCAGGTTTTCCTCAGAAGGTCACGCCTCCCCTAAGTTTTTTATTTCCCCTCAATTTTTTAAGTCCTTAAGTCCTAGCTCAGCAACTTACCCTGAGCTATCCCCAGGAAATTGGTATAAAAGACTTCCAGATCGTATAAAATCTTTCAGGCAATAACCTGTTTTTAACCCTTTCCTTATATTTGCATTCCCACTAGAGAGAAAACCCCTAAATCATTATTTTCTAATGACAGAAATTAGAACATTGATTTTCATATTGATTGCTCTGATCTGGGGTGGCTGTAAATTCGCTAACCATGAATCAGAAAATTCCCCCAGCGTGCCATCGGCATTTCAGATGATCCTGAACGACAATCAAAAGGCCAATAAGTTTGAATCAGAAGGAAAAATCGATTCGGCCATTGCTACTTACGATCGTTTAGCCATTCATTATCAGAAAACTCGACAGTGGCAAGCTGCTATTGATGCTATAATTAAATCTGCAAACTTAGAAAAAGATCGAAAAAATAGCCGGCTTATGCGGCAGAAAGCTCTTTTAGCTGACAGCCTTGCTAAACTTTTTTTCCCAAATAATGACTCCCTGAAAGCAGAGAT
This sequence comes from uncultured Bacteroidales bacterium, assembly GCA_937981455.1. GTDB lineage: Bacteria > Bacteroidota > Bacteroidia > Bacteroidales > TTA-H9 > UBA2030. The sequence goes on from CALJNV010000051.1 coordinate 1,387, forward strand.
TATTCATCAAATGGGGAATGCGGAGTTAATTCATGGAAATTATTCGAAAGCGCTTGAATATTTTATTTTTTCCAAAGAAATCAAAGAAAAACTTTTCGGAACGAATGACACATTGCTTACTTCCACATATAATAGTGTTGGGGTATCATATTTTATGCAAGCGCAATTAGACCAGGCGTTGAGCTATTATCAAAAAGCACTCAATTTAGCCAAGTTAATGAGAACAAAATCCAACAAGTTAATCCCTCGCATCAGCGAAAACCTGGGTATTATATATGTTTATTTTGGAAATTATGACAAAGCCATCAGTTATTTCAGTGAAAGTATTCGTCTAAAAGCACAAATTTTTGGAGTTAACTCGGTAGAGACAGGCAGGGCCTATGCCAACATTGCCAATTTCTATATTACCCTGAGCAACTACGATGAGGCCCAGGAAAATTTGCTTAAAGCGGAAAAAATCTTTATAAATCATTTTGGGCCGGAATACAAAGATTTGGCAGAAGTCTACATGAATCTTGGGAAAATATACAATAGTAGGGCAGATTACGATAAAGCCCAAATTTATTTTAATAAATCCGCTCAAATAATGCGCTCCATCAACCCTGAATATCCGGGGCTTAGGCTAATAAACACCAATCTGGGATATATTTATTTTACTAAAGAAAATTATATTAAAGCTCTGTCATATACTTTTAAAGGGATTTCACAAGAAGGGAATCGGCCCGAGGATATCAAAGCTTACCGCAATCTGGCGCGATGTTACCAGAGCTTAGGGAAAAAAGATTCTGCTATGTATTTTTTCCGAAAAAGCATTGAACTCTCAGAGAGCAAGGCAGGAAATCCCTACGAACTGGGGACGAGTTACCTTTATCTAGGGGAATTTTATCTGAAAAACAATGAGCATGCAAAAGCACGAGAATTTTTCAAAAAGGCCTTCAACCTTTTCGATAAAATATTTGGTCAGCAGAACCGGGATAGAGCTTATGCGATGGTAAAAATGGGTGAAGTAGAACTGGCCGAAGGGCATGAAGAGAAAGCCCTTCAGCTTTTTCAACGGGCCATTGAGTCGTGGATACCCTTTAGCAAGTCTTCAGACATAATCCGCGTCCCAGGCCCCCTTCCCCAAGTGCCAGAGTATTATCTGCCTTCTGCGTTTTTCAACAAGGCATTGGCACTTCGCCGTATATGGGAAAAAACCCAAGATACAACATATCTATTTGAAAGCAGCCGCCATTTAAAAGCTGCTATAACATTGACTGATAGGATAAGAAGTACATACAGCAGCGAAGAAAGCATAATTCAACTTTCGCAAAACATACGGCAATATTTGGAGCTAGCCATGAAAACCTCTGCGGAGCTGTACAATCTCACACACAACGAGCAATATCTCGTCGAATCATTCGATTACAGCGACCGAAGCAAATCGGCTTTGCTGCTTTTGGCTTTTCGAGACTTAGATGAAATTGCTTTGGGTACAGTACCTCGGGATGTGCTAGACAAAGAAAGAGATTTACGTAATCGCATCATGGGTTACAAAAAACTTATCTACGATCAAGAAATTTCAGGAAACCCCAACGCAGCCAAGGTGGAACTATGGAATGGTGAAATATTTAAACTTGAAAGAGCGTTAGAGCTTCATATACAACAAATCAGGAAAAACTACCCAGCCTATTATGCTCGGAAATATGAAGGAAAAACATTTGATATTCAACTACTTAAAAAGATCCTTACATCGAAAGAAAGCCTTATAGAATACACTTTCGCAGATTCAACACTTTATGTTTTTATTCTTAATTCTGAGGGTCTTAGGGTCATTAAACAAAAAGCACCATCGATACTCTATCAAGCTGTTCCGGAATATCTTTCGGCCATTCAAATGGGCCTCACTGTCGATGCTTCCACCCAATTTCTTACCTTTACTAAAAATGCATATTTATTTTATGAGATGCTCATAAAACCTTACAGAGATTTTTTCCAACCCTCTCATAAGCTTATAGTTATACCCGAAGGCATACTCAATCATTTGCCTTTTGAGACTTTTCTCATGCAACCTGTCAATAGTAAAATCCCTGAATATCGAAACCTACCTTATCTGATGGAGGATTACTGCATTAGGTATGCCTATGTGGCCACCAACCTATTAATTCCCGAAAAAACCCTTGCACCCAAGAACAACGTAGTAGCCTTTGCCCCTGTTACTTTTAAAACCAATACCTCGCTCATGCCCACCCCCATCATACTTTATCCCGATAGTTTACCTGATCTACCCTATTCGTTAGAAGAAACCAAAAAGATAATACGGATGACAGGGGGCGATCTTTTTGACCATGAAAAAGCCAACGAAGCCAGTTTTAAGCAGATTGCTGCCCAATACCGAGTTATTCATCTGGCAACACATACATGGATTGACACGCTCAACCCTCTTTTCAGCAAATTTGTAATGTACAATCAGCCAGACAGTGTGGAGGACAATCTTATAAGTACTTATGAAATTTCTAACTTATCTTTGCCGGCAAGCCTGGTGGTTTTAAACAGTTGTAATTCTGGGATGGGCAACACCATGGCAGGCGAAGGTGTATTTAATCTGGCCAGAGGATTTTTTTATGCAGGTGTTCCTTCTGTATTAGCCACCCTCTGGGAAGTAGATGACAACATCGGAAGCGATATAGTTCAGCGGTTCTACAAAAAATTGATGAAAGGCGTTCCCGCCGATGAAGCGCTTTGGGAATCGCGTAGAGAATATTTAAAAGATTCGGATCGGTTGAAATCTCATCCCTATTTCTGGTCTCCCTACGGATTTGTAGGTCAAAGCAAAATTATTACAATAGAAAAGCCGGCCAGATTGAGTTTCCTGGTGCTGCTGACAACGGGAGTTATTATTCTGGCCGGGTTATCAAAAGTGTATATTAGGCGGCAAAAACGCCGTCGTAATCTTAGTCAAGCTGCTTAAGTATTTCTGCAGCCTTGTCATTGTAAAGGCTTTGCGAGGCGGCTATTTTACCAAACACAGTTTTGGCTTCAGCAGGTTTTCGATTCATTAAGAGAGAGAGACCAAGATACCATTGCGCCTGGTCAGCAAAAAGATTGGTAGGATCGGCTGCTATTGCACGCAATAGCTCCTCTGCCTGACCAAACTGGCCGGTTTCCATCAGAGCGATAGCAGTATAAAACTTTGCTGCAGGATTTGATGTGTAACGCACCAATCGACGTGAAGCTTCTGCATAGTTTCCACTGGCGAAAACCTGTAGATCTCTGTTAAAAGTATCTCCCTGTAGGTTTTGAGCCGAACGAGCGAGCATAATGGGCTTTGCCGTCTGATAATAACGCTTGTAGATTTCTTCAGGCGTAGGAGGAAGCCGCAGTAAAAAAAGCGAGGCAAGCCCCGAAACAAGTACCACCGAAACAGCAGCAGCAGAGATATACCACCGCCGCCTAACCGGCATTGACAAAGGCTTGCGATAGGCTCGCTCCTCTTGCTCAATACGTTCTAAATTGGTCTTAAAAGTTATCATTTCTTTGTCTCGAAGGATTTCATCAACAATATTACGCAAAAACAGTTCACGGCGTAGAAGTGGGTTTCGTTGCATTTCTTCTTTCAGGCGAAATTCATCCTCTAGATTGAGTTCGCCTGAAAGCATGAGTTCAATCTTTTCTCCCCAATCATTCATGGTTGAAAAGGTATTTAAAAAGAGGATCATTCATGAGTTCCCGAACAAGCTTCTCCTTGCACTCAAACTTCCTTTTTTTAACCAAGCTCTCCGAACATCCAAGCTTTTCAGCAATATCCTTGACAGGCATTTTGTGGGCATAAAGCTCAAGTATTTGTTGGCATTTCGCACCTAATTTATTGTAATACTTGAGAATAAGCTGCCTGATAATGGCTTGGTCGTACGCACTGTATAAATCATCGGTCACCTGAAATACGTCCATGTCCCCGCTGTAGGACTTCTCCTGGTGCTGTCTCCTCCGATTTACCTCCAGATGCTTAAGCCATAGTTTTCGGATAACACCGAAAAAAAAGGATTTGAAAGAACTTCTAAGGTTGAGATCATCATTTCGTACTTTTTGAAAGATGACTATCATGGTTTCCTGAAACAAATCGGCTGCATCGCTTGCACTACCGCTGTTGGCAACCACAAAAGCTTCAACTTTCTTAAAGTACGATTGATAAACATAATGAAGAACATGAGGATCGTTCTCTTTAATACCATCTATGATTTCTGATGTTGAAAGGCGTCTCACGTTCCTCTACTAATTAAGTTCTTTTTTTTCAAAAAAGGTTACCTGCCCCACGCTGTTTCTATTAACAACTATGCACTAAAATCGTTGGCGCAATCAAAAAAAATTAATCGTTCTAAAACGAAATGAAAAAACATTCTCGTGGAAATTATGTCGAATTGGATGTTTAGGCAAATGTAACAAAGATGAAGAGAATCTACAATAAAATCGGGTACACTATTCCAATTAACCGTTGATTAAGCTGATATAAAGAGAAAAAATAGTTTATCACATATTCTGATCTGCGCGTTATAATAGTAGTTTTTAAGATATAATATACCACCACGAGGTTATTCTTCCGGTGTTTGGCTTTTATTCCCCCAACTAAGCAATCCCTTAGCGGCAAAGAAGCCCTCAGTGCCTTAAGGATGAGGAACTCATTTATTCTGAAGCGGTACGCGAGTTTGGCCCACCCCAGCGACAAAATTTTAAGCCCCTTCGGAATCCTTTAATTCTTTTCGAGCAAGATGATTCCATGGGGAACTTAAATTTTTCAGATTAGACCATATCGGCGCTGCTGGCAGTGTGGCTAAAAAAGTGGTAAAAAAACAAAGGGTTATCTTTTCCTAATAAAATTTTCAATACATTCTTTAAAACCATACTACCTGAATGATTTACTGCATCAAAATTAGCTATAAAGCGATCAAAGTCTTGGGTCGTGGCAAAATACAGTTTAAAAAATTTGTACTAAGCAGCCGACGAAATACATGGACACATCAAGATACTGTAGTTTGTCTTTGTTTATATGAACCCTGAATTAAAAATAAAATCCTCAAACTTCAACAAACATGCAATTACTCAATCTTCATAATTTTTAAATTTTCAAATACAAAAGAATACCCGTAGAAAGTATCTATTTTTGTGGTAAAATCATGCTCATCCATGCGTTTTGTATTTGCAATCATTGTAGTTTTTTTTACCCTAGGATTACCCAAGAAAATATCCGGCCAGCTGAAGACTGGTGCAGAGAGAACCACTGAATATTTTATGGCTTTATCCCAATACCAAAGCATTGGTGTAGTAGCTCATGCAGCCTCAAGAGTTGGGAATAAACATCTGATAGATACTTTACTGGGTGCTGGAATAAAGGTAAAAGCGATTTTTGCACCAGAGCATGGTTTCAGAGGAGATATTGAAGCGGGTAAAAAAGTATTTGATCAAAAAGATCCAACGAGTGGGTTGCCCATAATATCTCTTTATGGGAAAAATAAAAAACCCAGTCCAGAACAAATGAAGGGTCTTGATGCAATGGTTTTTGATTTGCAAGATGTAGGGGTAAGGTTTTATACTTACATATCCACTTTGCATTACGTAATGGAAGCCTGTGCCGAAGCAGAGATACCACTTTATGTACTTGACAGGCCCAATCCTAATGGGGATTATGTAGATGGGCCGGTGCTCGAGTCCGCATTTCGTTCGTTTGTAGGAATGCACCCCATTCCAGTGGTTTATGGAATGACCCTAGGGGAGCTGGCCCTTATGATCAATGGAGAAAGTTGGTTGCAGGGAGGCAAAAAATGTAAGCTGGAGATAATTCCCATGGAAAATTACAATCGCAACGAGTGGAAAGAACTGCCCGTGAAACCTTCGCCCAACCTACCCAATGGGCAAAGCATAAGACTTTATCCAAGCCTTTGCTTCTTTGAAGCCACCCAGATTTCGGTTGGAAGAGGAACGGATATGCCATTCCAGGTTGTTGGTGCACCGGATTCCAGTTTTGGTAATTTTACTTTCATTCCTAGGAGCATTCCTGGGGCAGCTCATCATCCCTTGCATGAAGATAAAACTTGCTACGGACTTGATCTACGTAGCGATAGTACACACAGGCGTTTCACCTTGTACTTTTTTCAAGAATTTCTTAAAAGAAGCAGGGACAAAAATCGCTTCATCTCGCACCCTGATTTTTTTGACAAATTAGCGGGTAACGCCACCCTACGACAACAATTGTTGCAAGGACTTAGCGAAGAAGAAATTCGAAAAAGCTGGGAGCCCGCACTGGATCAATTCAGGAACAAACGTCAAACATATTTAATTTACCCGTAAATTATGCTTACACCCCCAATAGTTCTGGCCATTTTGGCCAGTTATTTCCTTTTACTTTTCGTAATTGCACGCTTCACTTCCCAAAATACCAGCAACGAAACTTTTTTTATTGGAAACCGCAAATCGCCGTGGGTATGGGTAGCCTATGGAATGATTGGCGCCTCCATATCTGGCGTATCCCTCATTTCAGTGCCGGGCGAAGTAGGAAATCAAGGGTTTACTTATTTCCAGCTCGTTTTGGGTTATCCTCTAGGCTACTTCTTTATAGCTTATATCTTGATGCCTGTTTATTACAGGCTCAACCTCATTTCTATCTATAAATACCTGGACCAACGTTTAGGCCACTGGTCGTACCATACAGGTTCAATGCTATTTTTTATTTCGCAAAGCATTGGTGCTTCTCTACGACTATTTTTGGCCGTTACAGTACTCCAAATGGCTTTTTTCTCTTCAGCTGGTATTCCATTTGAAGCCACTGTGCTCATAACATTGCTCGTTATCTGGCTTTATACTTACAAGGCAGGCATTAAAACCATAGTATGGACCGACACCCTTCAAACCACGTTTATGATTCTGGCCGTCATTTTATCGGTCGGCGCAATCATTCACGAAATGAGACTCAGCCCCCTTGAAGCGGTCAAACAAATTCGAGAGAGCCCATTTAGCAATATATTCACCTGGGACTGGACTTCAAAGAATAACTTCTTTAAACAATTTTTCTCAGGAGCCTTTATTGCCATTGTAATGACAGGTTTAGACCAAAACATGATGCAAAAAAATCTTACGTGCCGCAACCTCAAGGAAGCTCAAAAAAACATGGTTTCCATGAGCCTCACGCTTATACCGGTTAACTTACTCTTTCTGTCGTTAGGTGCTTTATTGTATTTGTATATTCAGCATAAAGGTTTATATTTTCTGCCAGGCGACAATTTTTACTACGATGCAGAGGCAGGAATATTTAAAAATACCGATCGGCTTTATCCACTTCTATCATTAAAATATCTGCCATCTATCGCCGGATTATTTTTTTTAATTGGTATTGTTTCGGCCGCCTTTTCCTCAGCCGACTCAGCGATTACAGCCCTTACCACATCGTTTTGTATCGATTTTCTGAAGATTAAAGAGAAAATTAGCCAGCCAACACGAAATCTGGTGCACTTGGGCGTCAGTTTATTGGTTTTTACCATTATAATGATTTTCAAATCATTCAACGATCGTACGGTTATTAACGCAGTGTTTACTATAGCCGGATATACATACGGGCCCTTGTTAGCTCTTTTTACCTATGGACTCTTTACTCGCCGGCAACTGGCTGATAAATTCACTCCATTCATTGCCTTACTTGGTCCCATCCTTAGTTATTTTTTGAGCATGAATTCTTCTCGCTGGCTCTGGGGGTATCAATTGGGTTTTGAGCTTTTACTCGTAAATGCTTTATTAACTTTTGCTATGCTCTGGTTTTCATCGTTATTCATTAATAAAAAAATCAAAACTACATGATGAGCCTTCATTCAGACATTTTAGAGCCCATTGGGCATAAAAAGGCCCTCATTGCGCTGATTTTGTCGACTCTCCTTGCGTCCATCCCAATGTTTTTCATTTATAATCTTAGTAATGAGGGAGATGTATTTACGCATTATTACATTAGTTTGGGCGCATGGAAAAAACCATCGTTGATTCTCGATTTATGGGGTAGGCCTTTATTTACGCTTTCTACAATGCCCTTTGCCCTGGCAGGTTTTCATTGGTTAAAAGTTTACACCCTTATCTTAGCAGTTTTAACCGCCTGGTTTTCTTATTTAAGTGTCAGAAAACTAGCATTCACTGAACCATGGGTAGTCATTCCTCTGGTAATTTTTACCCCCATTTACTTTTACCTGCTACTCAACCCCTTAACAGAAACGCTTATGGCTTTTCTGCTGGTACTTTCCATATATCTATTTGTTGCGGAAAAATATGAGCTCTCAGCACTAGTGGCTGGATTTATTCCCTTTGCGCGACTCGAGGCTTTTGTAATTTTTCCGGTTTTTATTTTGGTTTTTTTGATTCATAAAAAATTCAAGCCCATCCTTTTATTATTCACAGGATACGCTGTATTTGGATGTATTGGATACTATGTTATGGGAGATTTTCTTTGGTTTATTTCAAAAAATCCTTACACCAGCGGAGCAACCGATATCTATGGTAAGGGAGAGCTTTTTCATTTTGTGCTTAAGACTCCCAGTATACTAGGCTATCCTTTGGCTTTTCTTTTTTTAGCAGGAATCAGTCTCTGGATTTTTAAAACGTGGCCATTGCCTCGAATGTGGGGTAAAGTCAAAGGCGACTTTTCGGTTTGGTTGCTCCTCACGGGAACTTACCTTGCATATCTCGCCGCTCATAGTTATGCCTGGTGGTCAGGAAAAGGCAATTCGTTGGGGCTCATAAGGGTAATGGGAGCGGTTACACCCGTAGCTGCCATATTAGCAACGGTGGGCCTCCATTTTATTGGAATGGAGCTAGGTAAAATAAAAATAAAGGATAAGCACCTGGCTCTTTTTGCCTCCTTTCTTGTTGCCCTTCCCATGCTTAAGAATTATCATCAATACCATCCTTCGGCTGAAGAAGTCGAGATTAAGCGAGCATGTGAATGGCTTAAAAGTAATAACTTCATCGATCGTAAGTTGTACTACTTCCATCCCCTGGTCGGCATTCTAACAAGCAGAGGAGCTTTTGAAGATAGCAAAGGAGCTATGAAAGTTCATTTCGCAAGCTTCAACGCCGACGAAATAGAACCCGAAGCTGTGGTTTTGTGGGACGGGCATTTCGGACCTAACGAAGGACAATTACCCATTGAAGCCCTACTTGAAAATCAGTCTTTTAAATTATTGGTTGAAATAAAACCCGAACATCCTTTTCAAACTCTTGGGGGTCATGACTTTAAGATATTTATTTTTGAAAGAATTAAAAGTT
>CALJNV010000052.1 GCA_937981455.1 uncultured Bacteroidales bacterium
CATCATGACGAATCAGCTCAAAATAGGGATTTTTCATGAGCTCCACAATGTTTTCTTTGGAGCCTGTAAAATAATTATCGAGGCAAATTACTTCATGTCCCTCATTGAGCAAGCGTTTACATAGATGCGAACCAATAAACCCCGCCCCTCCCGTTACTAATATTTTCTTTTTCATGACTTTATGTTTTAAATAATAAAGCCAGAGCCCCTCCAGCGAGGATGGCTCCGGCAAGGTTTTGGATTTTGGTTAACGACGCGTCGTATCAATACCTATGCAGAAATAATCAAATCCTGATTCTTTTACTTCTTTTGCATCATAAATGTTTCGTCCATCAAAAATTGCAGGATTTCGCATAATTTTCTTCAGCACGGCAAAATTGGGAAATTTAAACTCTGCCCATTCAGTAACCAGCAATAAAGCATCTGCATCAAGGGCAGCATCGTATTGATCTTTGGCATATTGTATTTTATCCCCAAAATGACGATGCCGGGCCTCATGCATTGCAACAGGATCGTAGGCTTTTACTTGAGCCCCTTGCGCCAACAAGTTATTAATAATGACAATAGAAGGAGCTTCACGCATATCATCTGTCTGAGGCTTAAAGCTTAATCCCCATATACAAATCTGCTTACCTTTCAAATCGCCGTTGAAGTAACTCTTTACTTTTTTAAACAATACCATTTTCTGGTCTTCATTCACTTCTTCTACGGCTTTGAGCACACGAAGCTGATATCCATTTTCCTCAGCCGTTTTTATGAGGGCTTTAACATCTTTTGGGAAGCAACTACCCCCATAACCGATGCCAGGGTAAATAAATTTTTTCCCAATGCGGCTATCGCTGCCAATGCCTTTGCGCACCATATTTACATCAGCCCCCACAATCTCACACAAATTAGCAATATCATTCATAAAGCTGATTTTAGTGGCCAGCATAGAATTAGCAGCGTATTTTGTCATTTCGGCCGAGGGTATATCCATGAAAATAACAGGATGTCCATTGAGGGTAAAGGGTTTATACAACCTTTGAAAAATCTCTACAGCCTTCTCTGAATCAGTACCTACGACAATTCGGTCGGGTTTTAGAAAATCGTTAACTGCATCGCCCTCTTTCAAAAATTCGGGGTTTGAAGCCACATCAAAAGGAATATTCACCCCTCGCTTATCTAATTCTTCCTGAATAACCCGCCTTACTTTTTCTGCCGTGCCTACAGGTACAGTACTTTTGGTAACCATCAAAATATAATCATTCATACTCTGGCCTACTTCGCGGGCTACACCCAGCACATATTTTAAATCGGCGCTACCGTCTTCATCGGGAGGTGTGCCTACTGCACTAAAAATTACATCCGTACCCTCGGCAATTGCATCTTTCAAACTGGTCGTAAAATGTAAACGACCCTTTTCCATATTGCGTAAAACCATAGGTTCAAGACCTGGTTCATAAATAGGTATTATACCCTTTGTAAGATTTTCAATTTTTTGTTTATCAATATCTACGCAGGTAACATCGATACCTACCTCCGAAAAACAGGTACCTGTAACCAATCCCACGTAACCCGTACCCACAATAATGATTTTCATAGGCCTTAAATTTTTAAATTAGGGATCAAATTCATGATATTAAGAGTTAGCAACAAATATATGCATAGATTTTTGAATAATCAATACATATTAGCCTTTTACTTAAACATTTTTTTGACGATCAATAAGTTTAACCAATTGGTAAAATACTTATGTTTATTTTTGAATTCATTTTTAAGTTATAAGATCTTAAATATCTATAAAATCATCGTTTATCCAAAATCAAGAATTCATGGAAATACAGCGCACCTTTGACTTGATTGACCAATGGGTGGAAAAGTATCCGCGGGCCGATGTGTTTGCAGCCAAACGAAATGGACAGTGGGTTTTGTTTTCTGCCACCGACTACAGAGAATTTGCTGATAGCATCAGCATGGGCCTGATGGAACTTGGTTTTGAAAAAGGAGATAAGATTGTTACCATTACCCCCAATCGACCCGAATGGAATTTTGTAGATATGGGTTTGGCTCAGGCCGGCTACATTCACGTTCCTGTTTATCCTACCCTTAACCCTGAAGACTACCGCTTCATCCTCGAACATTCGGAAGCCAAAGCCATTTTTATTGGCGACAAACTTCTTTATCAAAAGATAAAACCTGTAATAGATGAAATTGAGGGCATAAGAGCAGTGTATACCTTTAGTGATGTAGAAGGAGCTCTCAATTGGATGCAGGTGGTGGAGGCAGGAAAGGAAAATCGCGAAAAGCACTACTCCAAGCTTCAAGAAATCAAAAGTTCTATATCCCCAGAAGACCTGTTTACTATTATTTACACTAGTGGCACCACAGGCATGCCCAAAGGAGTCATGCTTTGCCACCGCAACATCGTGTCAAACTTCCTGGCAACGGCCAAACTACAACCCTTAAATCATCAACATAAAGTTCTCAGCTTCTTGCCTTTATGTCATATTTATGAACGGATGATGAATTATCATTTCCAGTCGTTGGGTATTGGAATCTACTACGCAGAAAACATGGGAACTATTGCTGATAATCTTCGTGAAATTAAGGCAGATGGATTCACTACGGTACCCAGGCTTCTTGAAAAAGTATATGATCGTATAGTAGCCAAAGGTAAAGACCTCCAGGGGTTCAAAAAAGCTGTTTTTTTCTGGGCATTAAACCTGGCACACAAATTTGAATTCAACAATGCTAACGGTGGACTGTTTGCCTTTCAGCTTAAAATTGCTAACAAATTAGTTTTTAGCAAATGGCGTGAAGCGCTTGGAGGGAATGTAAAAGTGATTGTATCAGGAGGATCAGCTTTGCAACCCAGGCTGGCGCGAGTGTTCTGGGCTGCCGGACTCCCCGTCATGGAAGGATATGGTCTCACGGAAACTTCTCCCGTCATAGCGGTAAGTCACTATCACTGGCCCAATATTAAATTTGGGACTGTTGGACCCATTCTCGAGGGCGTTGAAGTAAAAATTGCCGAAGATGGTGAAATCTTAGCCAAAGGCCCCAATGTAATGATGGGATACTTTAAAGACCCGGAATATACCGCAGAAGTTATCGACGAACATGGGTATTTCCATACAGGGGATATCGGTATCATCGAAGATGGCAAATTCCTGAAAATCACAGACCGAAAAAAAGAAATCTTCAAATTATCAGCGGGTAAATACATCGCGCCACAGGTGATTGAAAATCGTTTCAAAGAATCCATTTTCATTGAAAACATCATGGTAATTGGAGAGGATGAAAAATTTGCAAGTGCTTTTATCTCACCCAACTTCAACCACTTACATTTCTGGGCTTCGAAACATAAGATACATTATCGCGACAACAATGATTTAATCACCCACAAAGAAGTAATCGACCGCATTGAAAAAGAGGTAGAAAAAGTTAATGCTACACTGAGCCCGCATGAGCAAATCAAACGCTTTAGACTGGTTTCCGATGAATGGTCGCCACAAACCGGAGAACTCAGCCCTACTCTTAAACTTCGACGTGCCATCATATACAAAAAATACGAAGATATTTACGAAGAAATTTATGGCCACCCTCGTCCTGTAAAAAATCCACAAACCAAAGAAGAGAAAAAAAACACTCGTACAGTTTTTTCCCTCGGCCTGGGTTTAAAATCAAAAAATCAATAAAACTTATAACCTTTTTGACTATGAGAAACGGTAACAGCGTTTTGTTACCGTTTTTTAGTGGCTTTCGAATTGATAACTACCGGAACAATGATCCAACCCCCAGCATTTTTTAAAGGATTAATAATCAGGCTAAATTCCCATACTTTTCGGTAATCATTACGAGGAAGGGATTGAGGCTTTATGGTCCAATCACGGGCCCACTCTAAATCGACCGAAAGGGTTTGCTTTGAAGTGCCATAAATTCTGAATCCTCCATGGAAGCTCACATGGTCGCTATTGCGAAAAGTGAATCCCACCCTGAACCTGTCAACACCGTAAAATGCCGTCGATAGAGCCCGGTTAGCTCAAATTGATAAAAGGATCTACCATTGTTTAAATACATGCCTCTGACAATCGTCCCCCAAGCCCGATCCCATTCTAACAAACAGCCTGCATGACCATGATATACCCTTCGTGGATCCACATCAACCCTGGCAGCCTGCTGCTCCAACATCATATTGTGTATCGTTAGCCCCACCTCAAAGCGGTAGGCCTGATTGTCGGCCCAGCAATCCATCTTACCCACACCTGACAAAATTCCAGCATCAAGCCAAAACAGCCTATTTCTTGTTTGCCTGGGCAACAAGGCCTCAGAAAATGGTGAAAACCAGGCCGAAGCCACGGAAGGGTAGGCAGCCGTCTCAAAAAAAATTTGGACGTAAAGAAAACGTCAGCAGATGAATACTTTCCTTAAAAAAACATTGCATTCAATGCCAAACCCATTCGATGATACGAATACCAAGGATTGGTTGAAAACCTAGGCTCTGAAGAAAACCTAAAAATAGCCCCAGAGGATCACGGCACTCTAAGACCAAACCACATATTTGCCGAGATTTGGAAAAATCAAAACGGTATTCGACATAGAAAAGTTGATTTCTTGGGTACAATGAATCATTGGCCATTCGCCACTGCATCAAAGCCGATACCTTCCATTTTTCAAATCCTGTGCCTTTGGTCGCAAGATTAAGCCAGGCCGATGCATGCCTAAAAAGGTTTTAATCATGGATTTGGGACAATAAATTTTGCTGAATGCAAGCAATAACAAGACAGATCACATATTGCTTCTGCATGGCTTTACAAAAGTAGCCTCTGGGAGATTTGTTTTACGCTTTCATTGGTAATTTAGAACAATCGTAACTGACGGCCGACATTCGGTTTTTTTTCGTGAGTGGTTATGAATTTTGCCAGAGAGTGCAAAGGAGCCAGAAATCGGCTGGGGGCCATTTTCATTTGCATATTAAACAAGTGACGCTGCCGAGCATAAGACAAGAACAGGCTGCGTTTTGCGCGGGTCATTCCTACATAGAGCAACCTCTTTTCTTCTTCTATGTTCAGCGAATGATTATCAAACAGTGTATAAGGAAGAAGCCCTTCTTCGCAGCCTGCAATGAATACATGGTCAAATTCCAAACCTTTGGCGGCATGTAATGTCATCACATGAACAGCATTATTGCCTGAAGCATATAGACCCGTAGGGGCACTAAGGGTTACAAAATTTGCAAACCCTTCTGTATCAGTATCGAATGACAGCGCAATATCTAAAAGCAATGGATAAACCTCATGGGATTGCTTCTTTTCTATTTTCAGCTCAGAAAAATATTTCAGTAAGAGATCTTTTACAGAAGCGCCCTGGTGCAATTTTATCCATTTCAGTGCATCCGCCATTTCATCATTAGGCCAAGCATTGCCACCCAAGCCCGTTTGCCAGGGAAGAGCATGATCGTTGAGTGCTTTAATAATAGATTTAAATTGCCGAGCCGTTCGGCACAAAACAGCAATATCAGCCAATGCAGCCTTACCCTCAGTATTTGCTATGCCACTATCGTGAGCAAAAAAACGAGTACCTCCAATCATTTGATCAATGGACCGAGCAATAAACTCAGCCTCCGCCGCATCGGACGATGATTCAACAACCAACACTTTTTCAGCATCAAACAGAGCTTGCAACGGTTCTTCCCTGCCAAGCACAGCCGATGCTGCATCCAGAATTTGCCTTGAACATCGATAGGAATGACTTAAGCGATAAACGCTTACATCGGGATAGTCTTGCTGAATTTTATCAAAAATAGCTGGCATAGAACCTCTAAAGCTATAGATGGCCTGATGGGGATCACCAATGGCAAATAAGTTTCTAGCCTCATTTCCAACCAATAGGCGAATAAAAGCATATTGTACAGGGTTAAGGTCCTGAAATTCATCTACCAAAATATGCCGATAGCGGGACCGCAAATAAGATAGAAGCGAAGCATTTTCGATGAATAAATCTTTGGCCATCAATACCAATTCCTCAAAATCAAATAAGCCCTCTGCTCTGAGTTTTTGCTGATAAGCTTGAGCGAGAGAAGCATAATCGGAACTCGGAATTCCATTTCGATGAAGTTCGAGTTGATGTAAAACCTTTTTTAGATTGCCTTTTTGTGAAGTTGAAACAAGAGATTTGAGTAGATCCACTTTATCTTTTTCATCAAGAATCGTAAAAGCTTTATTGGGCCAGGCCTCCCTAATAATTTCAAGCGCCAATGAATGAATGGTTCCCGTTTTCACTCCCTCATTTCCATTACATGGAATTTGCTCTTTTTGAAGACGTTCTTTGATTTCACGGGCCGCCCTTAGAGTAAAAGTGATTGCGAGAATTTCTGCAGGCTTGTACTTATACTCATTGATTAGATGAATGATTCGATTTACTAGAACATAGGTTTTACCCGTGCCAGGGCCTGCCAGCGTTATTGCCGGACCTACTGAATGCTGAATGGCACTTTTCTGGGCCCTGGCTAATGCATCCATTTTTTTCAGCCATTGATTCTGAGTTTCCTCCGCTTTTATAGCTTCCTGGTCAAAATTATCCATCAAAGGATTGAAGCTTAGCAAGGGCCTAATAGGTGGTTCTTCTATCGAATTATCGATTTCAAAAAGTTTGTCTTTTTGTGAAAAGAACATAGCTTCACCTGGGGAAAAAACACTAATCTCACCATATTCTCCGTCATATCCTTCTTTGATATACACCCTACGCTCGCGCATACGCCGAATGGCTGTAGCCAGGGCCAGTCCACCTTTTTGGGCTATTTCCTCAATAGGAATATCAAGAAGAATGTTCATTTCAGGTCCCAGTTGATGCAGCAGATTCAAATAGGCGTTTTGCACTTTGGCCGACTTTTCTCCGGATCCATAGATCTGAGAAATAATTTCAGGTAAAGGAATGATGTAATGAAACACAGGGCTTAATTCCCCTTCTGAGCGAGGTGCTCGATCAGCAAGAGCTGCCACACGATCCAAGACTCCAGCAGTCAATGTTTTTCCACAAACTGGGCAAAGGTATTTGTGCCTTGCAGCTTCAAGGGGATTCATACTAACCCCACATTTCCGATGGCCTGCGTAATGATATTTCCCTTCCTGTGGAAACAAATCGATGGTTTCTGAACGACGTTCCCTAAGCGCTTGAACTATATCATGAAAATCGG
Source organism: uncultured Bacteroidales bacterium (assembly GCA_937981455.1). GTDB lineage: Bacteria > Bacteroidota > Bacteroidia > Bacteroidales > TTA-H9 > UBA2030. Next base: position 7,178 of record CALJNV010000052.1, read on the forward strand.
GCCGACAGTGGAAAAGGTTGGCATTTCGCCCCAACCTGTCAGGTGAGTGCGCATCACTATTGCTTACAAAATGATAAGGCTCAAGATGCCCTACCAGGCGATTCATGGGAATATCGCTTGACAGGCCTGTTTCAAGCGTATGAATATAATTAGTTAGATCCCCAAAACACTCTTCGATACTATCGAACCCCGAAGATGCGCCAAGCACAGAAAACCAGGGTGTCCAGATATGAGCGGGGATCATAGTGATCTGAGAATTTACCCCAAGAGCTATTTCCAATAGATCTCGACTATCGAGCCCAAGAATGGGACGACCATCTGAAGTTAGGTTAAATCCCATTAAGCGCAGTTTTTGCTGTAAACGCTCAGCACTCAAAAAATCAGGAAATAGCAATATATTATGCACCTTTCTTACTTTTCCCCCCTTCTTATAAATATTGCTCAGCTCTGTGGTAAGCATAAAAAGGGGCTCCTCTGCTCCTTGTATTGGAATCTGAAGCGGGGGACGAACCTCTTTCTTGAGCCGGAAAACACCCATTCCTGCTTCTTCAAGAGAGCTTCTCAACTCGTCCATCCATCCTGGATGCAAGCAGTCGCCGGTACCTATGACTTTGATGCCCTTGCGTATTCCCCATACATAAAGATACTCAGGGGTCAGATCTTTGCTCGTGGCAAGACTGAAATGCGAATGTATATGTAAATCAGCATAAAATGACATGCACCTAAACTATTTTATTGAGAAGGTTCATGGTGCAAGTTTAATCAAAATTATCAGCCCTTCCTCACAAGCTGAGGCATGCCGTGGAATTGTTGGCCTGTGCAAGCGGTTAGGGCCCAGCCTTCCATCATAATCGACAAATGTTTCGCATGAATCCTTTGAATTGAGGGTTATACAGTACCCGGTTTGATTTCTTTTTTAATTAAAAAAGGCTGACTTCTATATTGAAGACAGCCCATAGGGTAAGGAGTTATACTTATGTTATTTTTTCTCCTGGTTTTTCTCTTTTATTTTCTTGATAACCTCTTCCTGCATAGCCGAAGGAAGTGGCATATATTGATAGAATTCCATAGAATAGTTAGCGCGGCCAGAACTTATGTTGCGCAATTGGGTGGCGTATCCAAACATTTCCATCAGAGGCACAAAGCCATTGATTTTTTGTGAACCTTTGCGATGACGTCGCATAGATTCAATGCGTCCCCGGCGTTTATTCAGGTCGCTTACTACATTACCAATGTAATCATCGGGTGAGTTGATTTCTATCTTCATCACAGGTTCTTTCAAAATAGGAGTTGCTTTTTCAAACGCCTGCTTGAAAGCAATGGAAGCACAGGTTTGGAATGCAAAATCCGATGAATCCACCGGGTGATAAGAACCATCAAGGAGAGTTACTTTAACATCCACCACAGGAAAACCAGCTAGAACACCTTTTTCAAGCGTTTGACGTATCCCTTTATCTACCGAGGGAACAAACTCAGCTGGAATAACTCCGCCCTTGATGCGGTCAATAAATTCATAACCTTTTCCTTCATTGGGCTCGATACGCAACACAACATGGGCATACTGTCCTTTACCCCCAGTTTGCTTAACATGTTTGTAAGTTGCCTCAGCTTCACGGGTAATGGTTTCGCGGAAAGCCACAGAAGGCTCACCTACCACTACATCCACACCAAATTCATCTTTCAAGCGATCAAGAATGATTTCAAGGTGGAGTTCGCCCATGCCCGAAATGATTGTTTCTTCCGTTTCCTCATCAAAACGCATGGTAAATGATGGGTCTTCGCTGGCCAGCTTGTGTAAAGCTTCGCCCATTTTTTGACGGTCACCTCTCTTGGCAGGGGTAACTTTAAGATCAATGACTGGTGGAGGAATATGTATAGATTCGAGTAAAATGGGATGTGCAGGATCGCATAAAGTATCGCCGGTCTTGGTATATTTTAGACCTACCAAAGCCACTATGTCGCCAGGACCTGCCTCATTAACATCTTCTCGCATTTTTGCATGTATGCGCATAATGCGACCAATGCGCTCGGGTTTGCCTTTGGTGGTATTTTGCACCAACATACCCGTAGTCAATTTTCCACTAAAAATGCGAACGAAGGTCTGCTGACCCACATAAGGATCATAAATAATTTTAAATGCAAGGGCAGCAAGAGGGTCTTTAATACTTGGATGCCTCGAGTGGGTCTTCGATTCATCATCCACATCATAACCCACCACAGCACCAACGTCGAGGGGGCTGGGTAAATAATCGATAACAGCATCCAGCAACTGATGAACGCCCTTGTTCTTATATGCTGAACCACAAAATACTGGGGTTAAAAGCATATGCAATGTAGCATGACGAGCGGCTTTCCTGATCTGCTCGGCAGAAACTGCTAGCTCCTCCACAAATTTTTCAAAAATCTCCTCATCAAAATCAGCCAATTTTTCCAAAAGAAAATGTCTTGCCTCCTCTGCTTTGGTTTTAAGAGCATCGGGTATGGGTACTTCGAAGGTATCTCGTTCGTTGAAATTATATGCCTTCATCTCAACCAAATCAATCATACCTTCAAAGGTATCTTCAATGCCTATGGGCAATTGGAAAGGCACAGCATTGGCATCCAGATACTTATTCATGTGAAGCACTACATCATCAAAATCGGCTCCGGGGCGGTCCATCTTGTTTATGAAAGCAATTCTGGGCACTTTATAACGATTGGCCTGATTCCAAACTGTTTCACTCTGCGGTTCAACCCCCCCCACGGCACAGAATACAGCTATCATACCGTCAAGCACTCGCAAGGAGCGCTCTACCTCTACTGTAAAATCGACATGTCCCGGTGTATCTATAAGGTTTATAGGATGTCCTTTCCACTGGCAGGATATGGCCGCTGAAGCTATGGTAATGCCCCTCTCCTGTTCCTGCTTCATAAAATCGGTTGTAGCTTCACCATCATGCACCTCACCCAGCTTTCGATTGACTCCGGTAAAATAGAGAATCCGTTCTGTTGTAGTCGTCTTACCTGCATCAATATGTGCTGCAATTCCAATGTTGCGTAGTTTCTGTAATGGCATGTTGAATTTTTAATATTAATAAATTATTAATCAGTGTATTGCCTATTTAACGTAAAAAGCCCGCAAAGATAGATACTTTTTCCGAACGTATAAAACTAATTCAATAAAAATAATTATTGCGCTCTTATGTAAATTCTATAAGCATTCAAGGTGCTATTCAACAAAACACCGATTTCAGATTTTGGCAAAATTTTTGATAATTATTCATTGATCCACTGCGCCGTAAACCTAAACCCAAAAACGCATGAAACATACTATATCAAACAATTCACTTTTTTTAGTCATATTGTTATTGATGGGATTTTATTCATGCAGTCCAACCCGTCAGTTGGCCAAGGAATTTGTTTCCACCTCCTCCAAAAACACTTCCATATATCTTGTCCCAGCTGGCTATGTAGAAAAAACGAATATTAAAAAAAGTGCAAAGGACAATTTAGATGGGTTAACCGCCATGCAGCGCGACTCAGCCCGCCTGGCCCAATCCCTTTTTCTGAAAGCTATATCCGATTCCACTTTTCTCACGCGTTTTATAAATGCCTATATGGAAGAACTCAGGGCATTAGGAGTAAGCGTATGCCTCGACGGTCCTGATTCTATACAATGTCCCCCCAAAGAAAATTCGTTTGTTGTAAAAATGCAAGAGGTTGAACTTCGGGAATTTGTTATAAAAATGACCGATGAACAATTTATTTACAATGCACTTTACCAAAAAGATATAAACCTGCAGGCCCTATCGTTGCATGCCTGGTTTGGTATTGATCGTTTGAATCGCCCTGTAGGAAAACGACTCTTCTACGCTGAAAATTATGTGAGTGATGAATTGATTGAAAGTGGTTTTGGTCGTACAGAAAACGATGGACGCATTGTACATTACCTTCGCACAGAGCCCCTTACTCTTGATAAAATTTACCAAATGGCAGAGGCGCTGGGCCGCAAATATGCATCGTATACTTATGATTATATTTTAAACGAATACGTTTTTCGCAATCTAAAAAGTCATAAGCCTCAGAACTACTTTCATTACAACCGTTTTAAAAGGAAAATAGAACTTGCTGGAGACAATCGTTTTATCATCCAATAAACTGGATTGTTAGAGTTAACCTTTTGTCTATGAGAGTTCCTGTATTTCGGAACCCACGCAAACCCCACCAAAGAGTGGGGTTTATCATTAGGTTAGGCTCAATAACCCATAAGTTTGCTCACATGCCGTTTGCCATTTTGTTCTGCTACAATGATAATCAAAGATTTTTGAACTTCTTTGGGCTTGGGGAGCAAGGCTTCTCCTACCAACTTATCTGTTAAACTCAAAATTCTGCCCTGTAAATCAAATAAAACAACAGAATACGGAACCCTTTCTTCTGGGGGTCTAATTTGAATACCTTCCTGGACTAAATAAAATTTCCATTCATGTAAATTTATTATAATTCCCTTGTAATCAATGCTTTTTGTCTTGTTAGGCTTTGGGTTGCCATTGTCAGGCATACTGGGTTGAGGATGGAACTCATAGGCACCAATATCCCACCCACTTCCTGCAGGCCTGGGAAGACTATCGCAATCGAATGCGAAACCACAAACCGAATCAACCGCTATACCCCCATCAACCAGAAGGGTACCCTCAAGAAGTCGATAATTATCATTGATAGCTTCAACAAAATATGGGTCGATGCTA
>CALJNV010000053.1 GCA_937981455.1 uncultured Bacteroidales bacterium
TACCATTGTTCTCCCATTTCACTTCCTCCTCTTACTTGGCCGATGGCATAAACAAATCCGCGATCAACCAGTGAGAAAACTGAACGTTTGAACCATGCATCCGTACTGTAACCATACGCTCCGTATCCAATGAGAAGCGCAGGATGGGTTCCGTTGTTTTTTAATCCTTTACGGTAAAGTATTGCCATGGGAACCTGCGTGCCGTCTGGCGCTTGGGCAAATGCACGTTCCACAGTATAATCTTCGGGATCAAAACCCGCCGGAATCTCTTGTTGTTTCAACTTTTGCGTAGTAAAATCAATTAAACTGATTTCGAATACTGTGGTGGGTCGGTTGAGGGATGAGTAAGAGTATCGGTAAACGCTCTGGGTATATTCAGGGTTGCTATGAGGTGAAACGGTGTATACAGGTTCGGGAAATTCAATTTCATGCAGCAGTTTGCCTTCCAGTGCGTAAATTTGGATACCTGTCAAACCCTTAGACCGTGTAAAAAGCACCAGATGTTTATCAAAAACATCTATTTCCTGAATTTTTGTGGCGGGGTCGTGCGGAACAATTTCTTTCCATGTAGCCCGGTCCGTCGGAGCTTTCTCAGGAGCTAGCATTATTTGTCCGTTTTTAAGGATTTCATCCTGATAATAGATGTAAAACCCTTTGTTGCGATGGTGTTCTACAGTGTATCTGACACCCTTTTGACGAGGTAAAAAAACGATAAAATTTGAAGAGGGCCGATTGGCATTAAGTAATCTTTCTTCACTGGTGTTAAAACTTGAGGAATGGATCACAAGGTAGTCTTCTGAAGAAGTTTTTCGGATAGATACATTAAAAAGTTCATCGTTTTCTTCAAAAACCGGTGTATCGTTTTCTGGTGAGTTGATTCTATGAAGCAATACTTTATAGGGCCTCAGGGATTGGTTTCCGATAACATAAAAAAGAGTTTTGCTGTCGGCTGCCCACTCAAACGATTGAACTTTTTCGATTTCGTAGGGGAGATCAGTACCGGTAAAAAGGTCTCGAATTTTGAGGTGGTATTCGGCATAGGACCCGGTTGTATTGTAAGTGTAAGCCGCATACCTGTTATCTGGACTAACTTCATATTGGTCAAAAAGAAAAGTCGGCTGGTTCTCGGCCATCTGGTTTACATCGAATAAAATTTCTTCTGCGCCTCCTACCATTTTTTGGCGAAAATATACGGGGTATTGTTTACCTTTTATGGTGCGGCTAAAGTAAAAGTAACCTTTGTAAGGTACGTGCACGCTTTCATCGTCTTCTTTGATTCTATTTTTTATTTCATTGAAAATCTGTTCCTGCAATTCACGTGTATCGGCCATTACCGATTCGCAGTAAGCATTTTCTGCTTTCAAGTAGTTAATGACTTCGGGATTATTTTTATCTCGAAGCCAAAAATAGGGGTCTACTCTACGGTTGTCAAATTCTTGAAATAGAACGGGTCGAGGTGTGGCCATTGGAGGCGCGGGATAGTTATTTTTGTTCATGGGTTTAAAATTACCATACGGCTTACAAGCAATGAGCGATGAAATGGCTATACTCAGTATTACTGGAAAGGAAATGTATTTCATTTTTCTGGGTTGATTTTAAAACAGTCCATGCAATTTGGCCGTGATCCGTTCTATGACTCCGGCAAGGTCTTCAGGATTTTCTGCAAAATTGAGATTATCTACATCTACAATCAGCAATTTGCCTTCACGATAGGTTCCTATCCATGATTCATAACGGTCGTTGAGGTTTTTAAGGTAATCGAGGCGTATGCTTTCTTCGTAGGGTCTTCCTCTTTTTTGAATTTGTTTGACCAGTGTAGGGACCGAAGCTCTGAGGTACACCAATAAATCGGGAGGCTCAATGAACGATACCATCAATTCAAAAAGGCTCCGATAATTATTAAAATCGCGTGTATCCATTAAACCCATATCGTGAAGGTTAGGAGCGAAAATATAAGCATCCTCATAAATGGTTCGGTCCTGTATGACCGTTTTACCGCTTTTGCGAATCTCAACAACTTGCCGGAACCGGCTATTGAGAAAATATACTTGCAGGTTAAATGACCAACGTTGCATATCCTCATAAAAGCTATGAAGATAAGGATTGGTCTCTACGTCCTCGAAGTGGGGCTGCCAAGAGAAGTGCTTGGCAAGAAGTTCAGTAAGAGTGCTCTTTCCTGAACCGATATTTCCGGCAATGGCTATATGCATATTTCCTACTTTTGTTGTGAGTTAGCAATAAAATTTTCGTCTTTTAAGAGGGAAAAAATTTCTTCTACAAATTTTCTATCGTTGGCCAAACGAGGTACTTTATTTTGACCGCCTAATTTGTTTCTAAATTTCATCCACTTATAGAAAGTTCCCTTCGGCACGGTGTGAATAATAGGGGGCTCAAGCACCATGTTTTTGTAACGTTTGGCTTCGTAATCAGAGTTTACTGATTTCAGTGCATTGTCAAAAATTTCCGTAAAGTAATCTAATGCACTGGGTGGACTCGAAAATTCTATGATCCATTCGTGTGCACCTTTTCCAATATCTCCCAGGTATTTGGGAGCTCCGGTGTATTCTTCTATAACAGCATTAGACTTTTCACACGCAATGGAAAGTGCTTTTTCCACATTATCGGCAATTACTTCTTCTCCAAAAGCATTGATAAAGTGACGTGTGCGACCGGTTATCTTTATCTTATAAGGGTTTCGCGATGTAAACATTACTGTGTCGCCAATCAAATAGCGCCAGAGTCCTCCATTGGTTGTTATTACCATTGCATAGTTTTTACCCGTTTCTACCTCCCACAATGGGATGGGCTTAAGCTCGCCCACAAGAAATTGCTCAAAGGGTATGAATTCATAAAAGATGCCGTAATCAAGCATCAGTAACATGGCTTCATCAGAAGGGTCATCTTGAATACTAAAAAAACCTTCGGAGGCATTGTAGGTTTCCATATACCGCAAAGGCGCCAAAGGGGTCAGGTTATCAAATTGACGTCGGTAAGGCTTAAAACTTACTCCACCATGGAAAAAGGCTTCGAGGTGGGGCCATACCTGATTTATGTTATCTTTTCCTGAAATTTCAAGTATTTTGCGTAGTAGTATCAAGGTCCAACTTGGAACGCCTGTTATACTGGTGATATTTTCTTTTAGCGTAAGGCGTGCCATTGTCTCGATTTTGCTTTCCCATTCATCCATCAGGGCGACTGAAAGTTGAGGTGTTCGCCTTATTTCGGCCCACCAGGGTAAGTTATGCATTAATATGGCCGAAAGGTCGCCTTCCATCAGTTCTGTATTATTTACCTCCCGAAGAGTCCCTGACCCTCCCATAGCAAGAGCCATACCATGAAAAATGGAATTGACCGGGTAATTATTGCAATAAATGGCCAGCATGTCTTTTCCAGCCTTGTAGTGGCATTCTTCTAATGCTTCAAAACTAACCGGGATGTATTTGCTCTTATCAGTAGTAGTGCCTGAGCTTTTCGCAAACCATCGAATTTCTGTATTCCACAGGACGTTTTGCTGCCCCTCTCTGGTTTTATCAATATACGACTTTAAGCTTTCGTAATCCTGAACAGGTACTTTTTGTGCATAGTCTTGATAATTGCGGATGCCATCATAATTCCATAGCCGGCCCCATTCGGTCTGGCGCCCGGCGTTGATCAACTTTTCCAGTAAATCGTTTTGCACTTCATGCGGATATTTTCTAAATAAATCAATTTGATGTATCCGCTTTTTAATTAACCACTCGATGAGGGAATTAAACCAAGTCATGGTTTGAGTTTTCAAACTTCAAAGTTAAGGAAACTCGTATAATTGCAATGATCTATCAAATAGGTTGATTTTTTGCATAGGCACATTTTTTGTTATTGTTTCAATAATTTGGTGGTCATTTCGTAAATTTGCAAAATATTAAAATAAATATTTCACTTTTAAAAAATAACGGAGTATGAAACGATTGACTTTATGGATTTTATTCTTTGGACTGCTTAGCTTTTCTAATTTTCTTATGGCAGCAGGTAAACCCACGTTAAAGATTTATTATTTTCATGGCATTCACCGATGCGCGAGCTGCATTGCCATTGAGAAGCAAACAAAAGTAGCACTGGAAAATGAGATGAAAGAACTGTACAAAAACCAAAAAGTGGCATTGGAGGTGTTGACTATAGAGGACGTTAAGAATCAGAAATTGGTCGAAAAATATGATATTTGGGGTTCCTCTTTGATTCTTGTAGATGATAAAGGGAACAAGTTGGCTGACCTTACCGAAGAAGGATTTATGTTGGCAAGAAGCAAACCTGATAAATTTCGTGAGTTGTTGAAAGAAAAAGTTTATGGATTTGTAAAGTAACACTCTAATTTTTAAATAGTCACCTTTTAAATTGAAAGTATGATTGATAAAGAAGAACTGGCACGTTATGGGATTTTGATCCAGGGTGTGCGCAATGTTACCCCAGGGGAAGCCATGGAGCTTTGTAAAAAAGGTGCTATAATGCTGGATATAAGACCATTGTATGAGTCTGATTATCGGGCTTTTGATGTAGCAGAAATTATTCTCGCCCCAGCCAACGAATACAATATTTGGAAAGAGACTCTATCTGCTGACAAATGCTATATTGTAGCTGATGCATCAGGACTCAAAAGCAGAATGATTGCGCGCCAAATGATTGATGAGGGCTATTCGTTAGTAGTTAATTTATCGGGGGGAATTGTTGATTGGGAAAGAAGTGGATGTCCTGTTAAGGTGAACAAGGAAAGTAAATTGACGGGTTCTTGCCTCTGTCAACTCAAGCCACATTACAGAAAAACCTAAGGCAATGCTCCATGGGTAACCATCAGATCCATTGCCTTCGCAGGCAGGGGTTTTTGTTTGAGGCATCACACGGGTTCATTTCTGTACCTTTGCAAAAACTAATACGCTAAGAAAAAGTGTGTACATTTGCATTGCAAAACATTTCACCTGTAGATGGGAGGTATGCTCAGATTACGTGGCCACTGGCTGCTTATTTCAGCGAGGAATCCTTAATAAAGTACAGGGTCAAGGTAGAGGTAGAATATTTTATTGCGCTCTGTCGTATCCCTCTTCCCCCATTAAAAACTGTGGAAAAAGCCCAATTGCGCAAATTGCGCGAAATGGCTGAGAATTTTGGAACCCCTCAAGCACTGAGGATTAAGGAAATTGAGCAAATCACCAATCACGATGTAAAAGCGGTTGAGTATTTTTTGCGTGAGATGTTTGATACGATGGGTTTGACGGACTATAAAGAATTTATCCATTTCGGCCTTACCTCGCAGGATATTAACAATACAGCCCTGCCTTTGGCTCTACGTGATGCTCTTGATAGGATCATCAGACCAGCTTTGCGCGAAATGCTCCATGCAATGGAAACCCTGGCGCGACAATGGAAAAACATACCCATGTTAGCCCATACACACGGCCAGCCCGCTTCGCCCACCACGCTTGGTAAAGAACTCTGGGTTTTTGTTGAACGATTACAGAAACAGTTTTCGAATCTCAATTTTCAATTGCTCTCTGCC
>CALJNV010000054.1 GCA_937981455.1 uncultured Bacteroidales bacterium
CCATCTGTATGGGTTGCCCGGTGTGTTTGTCGAAAATGTATTCAAAATCCTTTCCTTCAATTGTGAGAAGATCTTTTACATCCCTCATTCGAAGATTGCCTGTATAGGTAGGTTCTGTTTTTTGTGTATAGCTTTGTAAAACCACTTGCTCTGAGGCCAGTGTATGATCTTTCTCGAGGATTCCCCACGGCTGGTCAAGCACAAGATAGACATTTAAAAAGACTTCATCGGCAGCATTATATAATCCTTTGAAAGTTATAGGTAGACTTATATCCCGAACTCCTCCAGGAACGACTCCTTGAAAAGGCAATCGCTCCCTGCCTCTAACTTCGCCATTGACAAGCAATTCAAGGCGTAATGAGGTTGCGCTTAAATCATAAAAAGCATACTTGTTCGAAACCCTAAGAGAAGAATTTGCTGGTTCCGTAAACGCAAAGTCGACAAATTGATAGACCTTTTTCACCTCATGAAGCGCAGGGTGCGGTGTGCGATCGGGAAAGACCAGACCATTGATAAGAAAATTGCTATCGGATGGCAAGAAGGAGGGTCCAAAATCCCCTCCATACACGTAATAACGTTTTTCTCTTCCGTCGATACGTAGAAATCCCTGATCGACCCAATCCCAAATGAAACCGCCCTGTAATTGAGGGTGAGATTCAATGGTTTTCCAATAATCCGCCAAATTGCCCGTACTATTACCCATAGAATGAGCGTACTCACACATAATCAATGGTTTAGATTGAGGACGAGAAGCCCATTTTTCTAAATATTGCACCGAAGGGTACATGGGGCAGTAAACATCGGTGTTGCGTCCCCCTTCGGCCCGTTCGTAATGCACTGGCCGTGAAGGATCACGTTGTTTTACGGCATCGTAACAGGTATCAAAGTTCACTCCATCTCCGGCTTCATTTCCCAACGACCAAAAAATGATACACGGATGATTCTTATCGCGTTCTATCATTCGCAAAACCCTATTTAGATGAGCAGTTTTCCATACCGTATCTTTGGCTAAGCTTCGATCGCCATAGCCCATTCCATGCGACTCAAGATTCGCCTCATCGATAAGGTACATACCATATTTATCGCATAGCTCGTACCAAAAGGGATCATTAGGGTAATGAGATGTTCTTACAGCATTGATATTGTGTTGCTTCATCAACTCAATATCTTTAATCATCGAAGCTCGACTTACCACATGTCCGCTGAGGGGATCATGCTCGTGCCGGTTCACCCCTTTCAACAATATAGGCTCTCCATTCAGCAAAAACTGTCCGTTTTTAATTTCCGAAGTTCGAAAACCTATCGCGTGAGCCACAGCTTCCAGAGATTCTCCCTTTCGACCTGTCAATGTGATGATGAGATTGTACAAGTAGGGCAACTCAGCCGACCAGGCTTTAATGTTGGGCAATACAGTTTTGAAGTGTAAAATTTCCTCTTGTGGATTTTTCGATAGATTCTTAAAGTCGCTATAGACCAGTGTGTTAGCTGCGTCAAAAAGTTTAATACTCAGGCGCATACCCTGGCTGAGGGAGGCATCATAGGCTTTAACGTTTACATCGAGGTCAAGCAGACCGTCCTTGAAATCATGAGTAAGGCCTGCCCTGGCAAAGAAATCACGAATACGTACCTGGGGTGTTGAATACAGAAAAACATCGCGTTCTATGCCACTAATACGCCAAAAATCCTGGCATTCAAGCCATGACCCAGTGCTCCAGCGATACACCTCAAGTGTGAGATAATTATCGCGGGATTTATTAAGAAAAGGCGTGATATTGAATTCAGCGGGTAGCTTGGAATCTTCGCTGTATCCCACCTTTTGGCCATTTATATAAACATAAACAGCCGATTTGACGGCTCCAATTACCAAAAACACCTGTCGATCATCCCAGTGCGACGGGATGCGAAATGTTCGTTTATATAATCCTACAGGGTTATAATCAACAGGTAAGCGGGGCGGATCTGGGTTGCGGGTAAATTCGTAAGCAATGTTAACATAGATAGGCCATCCATATCCCTGAAGCTCCCAGTTGGAGGGAACCTGAATATCTTTCCAGCGGGTAATGTCAAAATCATTTTGATAAAAATCTTGAGGGATATCGGCAGGTTTATCGATAAACAAAAACTTCCATGTGCCATTGAGCGACAAATAATTAGGATTTTGGCTAATATCTTGAGCCAGGGCAATATTTTCAGAGGGTGCAGGGATAAACCAGGCCCGGGCCGGTTCCCGGTTAACCGCCACAATACAGGGATCCTGCCATTCTGGAGTTTGCTGGGCTTGTATGGAATAAGCGAAAAGCAAAAGAAAAATAAAGAAAATAATTCTACTCATACGTTAATTAAGGTATTGACTGCACTTGATATTTCTTCGATATCGGCAAGGGTAGTGGTGTAAAAGGTGTTAGGAAAAGTGGGATTCAAGGGCAAGGCAGATTCACGCTTCACCACAGGGGCCAGATGAAACTCTTGGCAACCTGTTTCCCTGGCGAGTGGGTATAGGTTATAGGCTCTCACTCCCCCACCGGGCATGATGGATATATAGTTGCCAGCTTGTTGCCTCAGTTTCCGGATGACCTTTATACCTTCCCATGCAGTGGCTTTTCCCCCTGCAGTAAGTACTCTGCGTATGCCTAAATTAATGAGTGCATCAAGAGAAGAAGATAGATCGGGGGTAAGGTCGAAGGCCCGATGAAAAGTAATATCCATTGCGCCCGCTACTTCTATGAGCCGAGCACATTTATCTAGGTCAATGCATCCATCGGCTGAAAGGCATCCTATGACAATCCCTGCAGCCTGCAGGTCACGGGCCATTTTCACATCCTTACACATAGCCTGAAATTCATCCGGGGTGTATACAAAATCTCCGCCACGGGGACGAATCATCACCATTACAGGAATGCTGACCTTTTCAAGAACGGTACTTAATGTACCCACCGAGGGGGTGGTCCCTCCCTCGGGCATATTGGCAAACAATTCAATTCGTCCAGCTCCGGCATTAAAAGCGAGCAGGGCAGACTCTATATCACCAACGCCCGCTTCAAGCACAAAGCGACGACCGGGTTCGGCTTTTTTTTCATGCATTGGCAAAAAAATTTTTCATTACCATGGCATGGCAACCCGCCAGACAAGCATCTTGGCCCATACCGGATGTTTCCAGTCGAAGGTCTTCACGAAAAGCTGACATACAATGTTCCCGGAGGGTATTAAAAATAGAAGAAATCAGTATGTGGCCAGCCATAGCCATGCTTCCTCCCACAATAATAATTTCAGGATCAAAAAGATGTACCAGATTCACCAAGGCGAGACCCAACCGACGCCCAATTTCCGCAACTGCATTCATAGCCACCTCATCACCCCGCCACGAAGCTTCAATGATGTTTACCCAGGCTTCTTGCGAAATATCGCAATTGAACCCCATTTGTCCTGCAACTTTTGTCAATGCATACAAATTGGTATAGGTTTCCAGGCAATCGGTTTGGCCACAATAGCAAGCATTGTTTTCATTTCCTATAAAATGGGTGTGCCCAAACTCTCCGGCATAACCGTGGTTACCTTTGTATATATCACCATTGACCACCAAACCAGCGCCCACTCCCCGATCAACAAAAAGGTAAATAGCATTCTGTGCATTTCTGGCCTTTCCAAACGAAGCTTCACCCTTGGCCATCAGGCGAGCGTCATTATCCATTACCACCGGAATACCCGTCAAATCGGCCAAAATTTCGTTAACTGGTCGCGAAAACCCTGTAAAATGCACCAAAGATTTGGAATTTTGCGTATTGATGAGGCCGGGTACAGCAAAACCCATTCCGAGCACCTGGTCGGGGCTTAAATGATGACGTGAGAGAAAACGCTTGATATGGCTCACTGTAGCATCCAAGTATAACTGCGTGCTTTCCAATGGTAGGATGGAGATAGATTCAGCCTTTTTTTGATCATTGAGATTGAAAAGAGCAATTCGTAGATGCTCACGACCGGCATCAAGAGCCAAAGTATACCAATGCTGATCATCGATTTGGTATATACGGGGTTTGCGTCCCCCCCCAGAAGGTCCTTCTCCAATAAGATGCACAAACTGGTTGCGGGTTAACAAGCTGGCAAGCCTGCCCGCGGTGGGTATGCTTACCCCCAATTCGATGGCTAAAGCGGGTATGCTCAATGCTTTGCGATGATAAAACACGGCCAATGCACGCTTCAACAATGCACTACTTCGTGCCTGAAGATCAGATGTTTTAATGATTTTTTCGAATGTATCAATCAAATGACAGACCTTTTTGAATTTTCGCCTGCAAGTTAGCGAGTTTTTACATAAAATAGGATAGCTTTTTAAAAAAATTTAAGAAGAAAGGCCTGAATACACTTACCCCCTCATGCTTACACAAGTTGTAAATGCAATTAATGTGTCAGAATCTGTAAGAAAAAATCGGGTGCCCCTGTTTTAAAACCAGGCTGACACCCGATGGGGAACTGTTTTTCTACATCCTTACATCCATAAGCAAACTTAATTCTGTGAGGCTGTTTCCTGCCAATTCTAAAACATAAATACCTTGGGCAAGGCGTTGCAGACTTATTAATGCCGGTTTGACCCCATGTAGTGATCGGGTATTTATGCAGCGGCCTGCCAAACCATAGATTTTTCTACATAGCATCGCCTGGAAAAAGAATTTTTAAGGGAGACCCTTCAAACTGTTTAAAAATCGAGGCTTCTCCATTAGGATGATTTTCCTTACTCAAAGGTTACCCCGGACCAACGACATCAATCATCCAAAACTCCCGAAGGCAATGCCATTAAGTCCATAAAAAGTCTCTATCTGACGTAGATTCCAGTAAGGGCCATACATAAACCAGTTCTGGCCTCCGTTTTGGGTAGCAAAAACATAGGCCCGATCAAATTCGTTGGGATGATTTGAGTAACCGCCAGGATGTAACCCTCGTCAGGGGAGCCAAACCCAAATCAAAAATCATGTGTGTAGTGCCGTAATAAATTAAGTTAAAATCATGGGCAGACCTACCAATGTGGTAAACTTCTCCCGACAAAACTTGAGCAATGCCATCATCAGGTTTTACCATTTGAAGCCAAATGATTTCAGAAAACGAAAATACTTGATTTATCCAGTTTGTTCCGTCATCCTCACTTCCGCTAATCGCGGCAGATCCATTTTGTTGCCCATAGGCAAATAATCTATTTGCATCCAGGAAATAAAACCCATAAATCTGGATATCTGCGGGTA
>CALJNV010000055.1 GCA_937981455.1 uncultured Bacteroidales bacterium
CATGATGGGTTCCATGTCATCGGTTAGGTCGTGCATGTGAAAACCCTTAAACTTACTGTGAGTTGATAATACAGCAGTAGGTATAGGACATACCTGAATCCCCATCGTAGATAAAATGGGAATAACTACCGTTAAGGAAGCCTTACCATAGCCAGAAATATCGTGAATGGCAGCTACTCGATGTATAGGTTGAATCATGTTCTTTCAATGCTTGGGATGCGCAAAGGTAGCTAAAGTGTTAAAGTTTTTTAAACGAAAACGTTTTCGAGTGTATTTTCGTTATTTTTGCCCATCAAATTAGAATTTAAGATTTTCATACCATGATGAGAAAACTGAGAAACTTGATGATGGCCCTTTTGATTATTGCGGCCTTAAATCTTTTCGGGGCTTTTGTTCCTGAACACAAAGCCCGTCAGGTAGCTTTGAACCTGTATAGCATGCAAACTGCTGACAATAATGCTACCCTCGCATCTGTTTATCCCATATCTTACAATGATGTAATAGTCTTTTATATCTTTAACTTTAAGGAAGGGGGATATGTTATCGTTTCAGCTGATGACGCGTTTTATCCGGTAATTGGGTATAGCTTGCAAGGAAGTTATAACCCAGCCCGGCCCCAGCCTGAGGGTTTTAAGGGTATGATGGCAGATTATCGTGATCAAATTAATTTCTTGAGGCAAAATGGTGTAGTAGCCACACAAGAAATAGCATCCGTCTGGGATAATCTTCTTCAAAAGCGTTCATTGAAAAATGGTTCAAAAGGTGTAGATCCCCTGGTGCCGGCTGAGTGGAATCAGGATGATCCATACAATTATCTCTGTCCGGCGAATGCTTCTGGTCCTGGAGGTCATGTATATGCAGGATGTGTAGCAACTGCAATGAGCCAGATTATGTATTATTGGCGTTGGCCTTTGCAAGGGCAGGGGAGTCTTTCGTACTATCTGCCTCCTTATGGATACATTTCTGCCAATTTTGGGGATACTCAATACAACTGGAATGGTATGGTTAATACTTCCCCCACAACGCTTAATTTGCCCATAGCTCTTATAAGCTTTCATACAGGTGTATCTGTTAAAATGAACTATGGCCCCACGGGTTCGGGTGCACAATCGAGCGATGTACCCTATGCTGCCAGAACTTACTTTAAATACGACAATCAGATTCAGTTCTTACAGCGCCAAGCTTATACAGCCACTGTTTGGGAAAACATGGTAAAAGAGCAAATCGATCAGGGTAACCCTGTTTACTATTCCGGTCTCGAAGCAGGTAGTAGTGCAGGCCATGCATTCATTGTCGATGGATACGATGATCAAACTCCGAGAAATTTCCACTTCAATTTCGGTTGGGATGGCTATATGAATGGCTATTATACTTTGGCTAATGCAGGAGGTTTTACCACACAACAAGCCATGGTTCGTAATTTTAAACCGGGTGCGGGTTATCCTTACTATACTACCGATTTTACAGAAATTAAAGACATGGTCGGCACCCTTGAAGATGGTTCGGGGCCTGTTGCACCCTACCTCAACAACACCAGCGCCAAATGGTTGCTCAATCCCCAGACCGATGAGGATTCTGTCACCAGTATTACAGTATCGTTTTATCGTTTTGAAATGCAAGCTGGCGATACCCTTTATATATACAATGGTGGGGATGCAACGGCTCCTTTGGTAGGCAAATTCTCAGGCAACACACTGCCTCCTCAGTTCACCTCTACAGGTAACAAGGTTCTCCTGCATATGGTAACCAACGGCAGTGGGCAGGCGCAAGGTTGGTTACTTAATTTCCAGGCCAATCGACCCACCTTCTGTTCAGGAACGAAGACTTTTACCGACTATTCGGCTACGTTCGATGATGGATCAGGTTCCTTCAACTATGTACCCAACAGCAACTGCATGTTTAAAATAACTCCTCCCTATGCCTCATCGGTTACTCTCTATTTCGATTATTTTGAAAGTGAGCCTGATAATGATTGGCTTAAAGTATACGATCTGAAAACTCAGCAATTGTTAGCAACTCTGAGCGGAGTATACGCACCAGGCAATCCCCCGGCTCCTATTACCTCTCCAAGTGGTCAATTCTATTTGATTTGGAAAACTGATGGTGCATTCAACTATAAAGGCTGGCAAGTGCATTATGAAACTCTCACTGTGGGAATAGAACCTACCGATTTGTTTTCTGAATTTCATCTGTGGCCGAATCCTGCCCATGAATACCTGAATCTCAGTTTTACCTCAAATCAAACCTTAAATCTTAATCTTCAGATTAACGATATGGCCGGCCGCACTGTTTATACAGAAGATTTACTCTCATTTACTGGTAACTATGAAAAACAAATCAGGGTGATGGGGTGGTCCAAAGGAATTTATGTGTTGAGAATTAAAAGCGAGAAAGGCGTTTATACTCGGAAAATTGTGATTAAATAATGTATTAGATCTTTTAAACATCAAGTCTTAGAGCCGGCTCGCCCCAAAGAGCCGGTTTTTTTCTGGGTTGAGCAAATAAATGGGGCCTATGGCAATAGATGACACTGTCCTCAACCCAAAAAGTGTGTCATTAAAGTTTGTCCTTGATTGTAACTTATTAACAAAAAAATCATATATCTAATAAACCTACACTTAACAAAGGAGCAGGTTAGTAAAATTATACATGAGATTGCCCAAGAGGAAGAAGGCCTACAGAAACTCTTCGAATGAGATTGAAAGATGATGGTGCAGGCAAATCGCGAGATTTACAAAGAAAACGTTGGGGATTTAAGTAATGGCAATGGTCTACCGAAGAACTTTTGGCAGTCGTAACAAGAGAATCTGTAACGCATCTATTTTAATCAAATGAA
>CALJNV010000056.1 GCA_937981455.1 uncultured Bacteroidales bacterium
CTATTTCGTTGATTGTTATCACTTGTAGATTCTCAACCCCTTCCATATTGATAGTGAACCAGCTATGTACATTTTCGTCAATAAGGCAACGGTTGAGGTCGTCTTTGGATAGTATGCGAGCGCAGTTGATAATACCTCTGCCATAGAAATTATCTTCAAACAGGTATATTTTGTCGAGGGTAATGGCGTAGCGCATGGAAACCCCTCCAATAATGCGGCGCAAACGTGGATATAGGTGATAAGCATTGTATACTCTCAGCATTACCGCAAAATTGATTGCAAAAAGCAAGGAATGAAGAGGGGTATCGAACATGATGTAACCTCCGTCGCCTGTGCTTATGAAGTTTTTTTGAAAATATTCTTCGTCGTAGTTTTGAAAAATAAACTTATGATTGGTCAAGCAGAGACGGGTTGCACTTTTGAAAAGGGTTTTAAAAAGAAAAGGGATAAGGGTTTGCTCGAAAACGCCGTAGGAGCTGTATTTGAAAATATCGATTCCTAAAACCGATTTACGGCTAATGTCGTTATAATTGATGTATTTACGCAGAATTTCATAAACATCCTGGCTGTCAGGAATGATATTGGTCTTTTCAAAAACCACTCTTTGGTCGTGTTCTTCAAGAATTTTTTTTAAATCCTCGTAAGATAAGGTTTTAAGATTGCGGGGTTTAGTCATATCCCAATTATGATTTTCACTTCAAAGGTAGTATATTTCTTTGAGGGGTCTATCTTTGCAAGAAATGGGACGTAATGATAAATTGGGGTTAACAAATTTTAAACCAATTAATTATTGTTAAATATGGTTTTATACTTCCTAAATTCCATTTCCGGGCGGGTGTATGCAATTGAAACTGAGACCCTCCCGGATGAATCAACAATTTCAAAGCTTCAATGGTTATTTGGTGAATCTCATTATTTAGGCGAGAAGGGGCCAGAAGGGATTTACATAGGGCCGCGTCGCGAGATGATTACTCCATGGAGTACCAATGCAGTGGAAATCACTCAGATAATGGGTATTTCTGGAATTCGACGTATTGAGGAGTTTAGATGGGCAGGTACGCACAAGCCTGATCCTATGTTAGAATCCCTTTACAAAAAATTAGATTCCAATGTTTTTCGCATTGATATTCAGCCTGAACCTACTCACTACATTACAGATCTTCATAAATATAATGAGTCGCAAGGTTTGGCCTTGAGCCCGGAAGAGGTGGATTATTTAGAAGAAGTCAGCCGCGAGATAGGTCGCCCGCTAACGGATAGTGAGGTTTTTGGTTTTTCGCAGGTCAATTCGGAGCATTGCAGGCATAAGATTTTTAATGGTCGTTTTATCGTGGATGGCAAGGAAAAGGAAAAAAGCCTTTTTGGCCTAATCAAACAAACAACGCAGGCGCATCCAGGAAAGGTTATTTCAGCTTATCGCGACAATGTGGCTTTTCTTTCTGGGCCTAAGATTATTCAATTTGCGCCTCGCTGTGGTTCCAAGCCTGATTATTTTGTTATAAAGCCCATCCATGCTGTAATTTCATTAAAAGCAGAGACGCACAATTTTCCCACTACTGTAGAGCCTTTTAATGGAGCCGCCACCGGGAGCGGGGGGGAGATTCGCGATCGCATGGCCGGCGGCCGAGGTAGTGTGCCCTTGGCTGGTACAGCAGTTTATATGACTTCATATCCTCGAACGCTGATGGCCAGACCCTGGGAGGCTTTTTATCAGGAGCGGCCATGGCTTTATCACAATCCTGCTGAAATTCTGATAAGGGCTTCGAATGGTGCCAGCGACTTTGGAAACAAATTCGGGCAACCTTTAATATGCGGTTCCGTGCTAACTTTCGAACATGAGTGGGCTTCTCTAAAATATGGCTATGATAAAGTCATCATGCTGGCTGGTGGGGTTGGATATGCCAATGCCGACCATGCCTTAAAAGGGCATCCCCAGCCGGGGCAAAAGATAATGATAATGGGGGGCGACAATTACCGCATTGGGATGGGTGGAGGTGCTGTTTCCTCTGTTGAAACAGGAAAATATGATAATTCCATTGAGCTCAATGCAGTGCAACGTTCCAATCCTGAAATGCAAAAGCGCGTGGCCAATGCCTTGCGTACGCTTTGCGAGTCAGACTCAAACCCTATAGTCTCTATTCATGACCATGGAGCGGGCGGACATCTTAATTCATTATCAGAGTTGGTAGATGATCAGGGGGGGATTATTTACCTGGATAAACTCCCAGTGGGTGATACTACGCTTTCGGCCCGAGAAATCATTGGAAATGAATCGCAGGAACGCATGGGACTGGTCATAGAAACTAAGGATGTAGATTATTTGAAAGAAGTTTCCTTGCGCGAACGTGCGCCTGTTTTTGAAGTAGGCGATATTACCGGTGACGGACGTTTCGCTTTTGAGGATAAGCGAACGGGAGAACGACCCCTCGATTTAAAGTTGGAGCATTTGTTTGGTAATCCTCCCCGAGTGGTTATCAGCGATCAAACCCATCCTCCGCTCAAAGAAAAACTTAACTATGACCCCGAGCTTTGGGAAGATTATCTTGTTAAAGTATTGCAATGTGAGGCCGTTGCATGTAAAGATTGGCTTACCAATAAAGTTGATAGGTCAGTAACCGGGCGGGTTGCCTGTCAGCAGACGGCTGGGCCTTTGCAATTACCTTTGAATAATTTGGGTGTAGTGGCTCTTGATTATACGGGCACCCGTGGCATTGCTACTTCTATAGGACATGCGCCTGTAGTAGGCCTCATTCATCCTGAGGCGGCCAGCCGACTTTCTGTGGCTGAAGCATTGACCAATCTTGTATGGGCCTCTCTGGCTCATGGTTTACAGGGTATTTCTTTATCAGCCAATTGGATGTGGCCTTGCAACAACCCCGGGGAGAATGCTCGTCTTTACAGGGCTGTAGAGGCTATCTCCGATTTTGCTATCCAGTTGGGCATCAATATTCCCACAGGTAAGGATTCGTTGAGTATGACTCAGAAATATCCAGATGGAACAAGAGTACTGGCCCCAGGTACAGTTATTATTTCAGCAGTCGCAGAAGTAGATAATTTAAGCAAAACAATATCCCCGGTTATCGAGCCATTACTGAGAAGTGAAATCATTTACATCGACTTTTCAACTTCTCCATTCCATTTAGGGGGTAGTTCGTTGAGTCAGGTGCTCAATGCATTAGGAACTGAAGTTCCTGATATTGTCGATAATGAATATTTTGTACGAGCTTTTGCTGCCGTACAGGAACTTATTCAAAGGCAACTTCTTTTAGCCGGCCATGACGTCTCCGCAGGGGGGCTTATTACTACTTTGCTCGAGATGTGTTTCGCCCATCCCGGTGCGGGTATGGAGATTAATCTCAGCCCATTGGGAGATGACGACCTTGTGCGCTTGCTTTTTAGCGAAAAACCCGCCGTAGTCGTACAAACTTCTCCTTCTGACGATGTGATGCGGGTTCTTGAAAAGTACAAGATAAAAGCTACCCGTTTGGGTTTATACAGGCCTACAGGTAAAATTGAATTGATTTACGATGGCCAACATCATTTTTTGAACATTGAAAAGTATCGTGAGATTTGGTTTCGCACTTCGTATCTCCTTGATCGTATGCAAAGTGGAGAGAGCTTGGCCTTGGAACGTTTTAGAAATCATGCCAAAACAATACGGAAATATAATTTTCCACAGGTGTTCGAGGGAAAGCTGAAGACCTTAAATATAACACATTTCAGACAGTATCCTTCAGGAATTAAAGCTGCTATAATTCGCGAAAAAGGCAGTAATGGAGATAGGGAAATGGCTTATGCTTTGTGGCTAGCGGGTTTTGATGTGAAAGACGTGCACATGACCGACCTTGTTAGCGGCAGGGAAACCCTTGAGGACATTCACATGATTGCTTTTGTTGGCGGTTTCTCGAATAGTGATGTCTTGGGCTCTGCCAAGGGTTGGGCAGGTGCTTTCTTATTCAATGAAAAAGCAAAATCGGCTCTAGAAAAATTTTACGCCCGACCCGATACGCTCTCCCTGGGGGTTTGTAATGGTTGCCAATTGATGGCCGAATTGGAACTTATTTATCCAGAGCACAGCAAGCATTTCAAAATGCATTCTAATGACTCTGGTAAATATGAATCGTCGTTCCTTACGGTGAAAATCCCAGAAAACAACGCAGTAATGTTACGCAGCCTGGCCGGTTGTGAATTAGGCATTTGGGTAGCACACGGTGAAGGCAAGTTTGTATTTCCTTACGAGGAGTCGCGATATAATATTGTAGCACGATACAGTTATTCTTTCTTTCCCGGAAATCCGAATGGGTCGATGTACGATACTGCTGCTGTTGCCTCCCACGATGGACGTCATTTAGCTATTATGCCTCATATAGAACGTGCCATTTTCCCCTGGCAATGGGCTTATTATCCCACACAACGCAAAGCTGATGAAGTGAGCCCTTGGATAATAGCTTTTATTGAGGCCAGAGAATGGATCGAGAAACACAGGAAAATTTAATGCAAGCATTAAAAACTTAAAGGGGCTGTCATTTATTAACAGTCCCTTTTTTCCTGAAATAAGTGCAATAGAAGCCTCAATTTATTTGCTATTGCTGTGCGAATAAATTGCACTGTTGTTGCGGTAGCCCTCCTGGCCCCCTACATACCAATCACTGTAATTGTTTCCAGCACTCTCGGCCCAGTCGCCAAATTTTAGGTAGGCATCTGTTACCATGACTTTTTCGATGGGGTAATCGAAAGGAATAGGCAACTCGATACACCACGGAAGGTTATTACTGGTTCGATAGTATTGGCCTGCCTGGGGATTTGAAGCGTCGGCACTTGTTTGAAACAGTTCAAGGTTTGCCAGGGAAGTGGGTTCAAAGTCAATCAAATGAATTTCTCTACCTCTATCCTGATTTACAATTATAAACGGATTTACTACAGGATTACTTAACTGGTTGATTGGAACGAGATCTTGCATTTTAATATGCAAGGTGTTTATCTGCGGTACAACATAAGGTGCTCCCGGAGTGGTGTTAACCCCCGTACCTGTTCCTGGATGGGGTAATTGTTTGAAAACGTTATCTGTGGCGATAATAACAGCTTTATTCTGACCGGCTTCTGTTCCATTGGAATTAAGAGTAACATAATTCTGAGTGATGCTCTGTCCGCTAACACTCAGGATGGCAAAGGGGTTCATATTCATTTGAAAGCCAAAGCCGTTTTTGAATGATGCTCCGATAGCTCTTACTCTATAGTCAAGATAAATATCAACAATTTGTTGTTTGCCGTTCAAAACGAATTTGTATCGTTGGTCAATCACCAAATCGTTGAAGTCGTAGTCGGCTTTATGAGGCCAGTTGTCTTCGAAAGCAAGGGTTGAAAAAGTATTGTTGGCTGGGTAATAATAGTTGAATGCACGGGCGGGATCACTGGGATATTCATCTTCAGTATCTATCACTCCATCACCATCGCTGTCAGTGTTTGGACCTGTAACCACGATATCATCATAGTAGATTTCTCCTCCATAGTTGTTTATCCACAGCAATACTTCGCATTTTACAGTTCCGGCAGGCATGGTAGCTGCCACCGTCAAATTCGTCCATTGCGTTGGATTGGTCTGATTGATAATAGAATAATAGGCTAAAGGACTTCCATAGTTATTGTAAGGGATGAGATAAATCCACACATTTTTTTGTCCATTGTTACCACTGGTCTTAAATTTACCTGTTGCTTGGATTAATTGACCAGGGGCTGCAGGAATCATTTGTGCTACACCGCCGTAGTAAGGATTTTTAGAACCAATTTTCAGTACATAATTTTCAGCTGTCAAGCCCGTGGGGTCAATGGCTCTGCCGGCTATGCCGCTTAAATAGGCTGTGATATACCAACGACCGTCGATGGGCATGTAGGATGACCAGGTGGGTATGCTCCCAAAATCGTCGATATCGAAGGTACCGTTATTAATCAAGTTTTGCGTGCTCTTAAATTTTTTACCCCCCGTGCTGGTTAGGCTTGTGTTTTGAATGTCAGAACTTATAGGCAAGGAGGATTTAAATGTCCCTAAAATGCGGGGAGGTAGTGTATCGATGTCATTGCCAAAATTAATAGAATATCCGCCCTCATGGCTGTTCTTTAACGTTTTTTGCAATGAAATGATCTTTTCTCCCGCAAGGGTGCGAACGATGAGTTCATTAACAAATGAGGGAACGCTAATATTTGCATTTAGCCTTCCTTGTTCGTTGCACAGCCCTGAATATACCTGATGGAGGCTGTCGTTCAGTGGGTAATAAACATCAACTTTCCCTTGAATTTTTGAGTAATCAACCGTGAATGGCAGAGTTATCGAGATTTCAACATTTTTAGTGGTTTGATACTTGAATTGGGGGCTGATTACCAGTTGGTTGATGTTTTTGGTTCCTGGGGTTGGGGTTTCGGTCTTGCTGCATCCAAAAAAGAGGAGCAGAACTACCAGCATAGCAATTGGCGTGAGTCGGCTTTTCATAGTAAATAATGATTGATTGTAGTAATTATATTCAATAAACATACCGAATTATATATTATATTGAAATAAAATAATTTAACCTTTGCAAGAAAATTAAATATTTGCAAAAAATAGACAAGATTTTTATTTTGGCATATTTCGTAAATAATAATTTTTTAAGTAAATTTAATAAAAAGTTGAGGTAGGATTGCCAGTGCAAAATTAATATTCAGATAGGTTTAATAATTTTGATAAAAAAAAGTGCCATGAAGTTGTGGATTAGAAACATGGGTGTTGTTTTTTTGAGCTTTGTAATTGTTTCTGTGCATGGGCAAGGAGCCGTAAATCATGATAAAGCCAGGCGCGTTGCGCTGCAATGGTTTTATGAAAGAAGTCCATGGAACCTCGGGGAAATATCTGTCAAAGAAATCATCACAGTACCCAATGAAAATCATCCATTGTTTTATGCGGTAAATTTTTTCCCCTCAGGTTTTGTATTGGTTTCGGGTCATGAGGGAATGGTGCCTGTGGCGGCTTATAGTTTTACCAGTTGGTACGACGAATTACGAATACCTCCGGCGGCTGATGCATGGTTATTGCAATACAAGCTGTCGGCAGCAGAGGCTTGGAGAACTGGTAATTTTTTCGAAGAGGAAACGTTGGGGCAGTGGAAGAAATTGCTTAGTTCTTCTCCAGATAAACGTTTTCATGGAAAGTCTGTGGAGCCCTTGACTTTTGCCAACTGGAATCAGGATTGGCCCTATAATGAACTTTGTCCACCAGATCCAGCAGGTCCACATGGCCATTGCTATGCAGGTTGTGTGCCCACAGCTATGGGCATGATTATGTATTATTATCGCTGGCCTGATACTGGGGTAGGATACTATTCATACACTCAAGCGCCCTATGGATTATTAGAAGCCGATTTTGGTAATACCCATTATGCCTGGGATGAAATGACCAACGAAATATCTGACTCCGATAGCGCCATAGCACGTCTGCTTTACCATATTGGTGTTGCTTGTGATCTGGTGTATGGCCCTAATGGCTCAGGCATGTACAATCATAAGGCTGCCTATGCATTTCGAACCTATTTTAAATATGCACCGGAAACGCAATATGTTTTTCGCGACAGTACCCATCTCAATTGGGATAGTTTACTTGTAGCCCACCTGGATCGCAAAATGCCACTTTATTACGCCGGTTGGTCGGTGCCCAATGTAAATGGACATGCGTTTGTTTGTGATGGCTATCAGGAGGGGGGGTATTTCCACTTTAATTTTGGATGGGGAGGATCGTTTAATGGATACTACTATACTGGTAATCTGACTCCGGGAGGCAGCAATTTTAATTTGGCTCAAGAAGTAATCATCAATTGCCATCCTGATACCATCAATTATGTTTATCCGGGTATCCCTCGGCCAGCCGACACCCTGCGGCATTATGTGGGAAGTTTTACCGATGGAAGTGGACCCCGTTTACCACAATATGCCCAATCGCGTTCCTGGTTGATAAGTCCTCAGAACGCCATTGATTCTATAACTTCTCTACGCCTAAGCTTTTCGCGACTTGATCTTAAAGCGGGTGAATCTTTTGTAAAAATATACGATGGCAAAAATACTGCGGCCCCCTTGCTGGCTTCTTTAACAGGAACCTCTTTACCCCAGCCTATCCAGTCTACAGGTAATCAGGTGTTTGTTGAATACATAGGGGCCTATTCACCCACTCATGATGGTTTTGTTGCTACTTATGAAGGAATTAAACCTCAGTGGTGTTCAGGCACTCAGATTCTAAATGAACCTTACGGTTTTTTAAGCGATGGGTCAGGTTCTTTTTGGTATTACAACAATACTGTTTGCATCTGGCGCATACAACCACCCGATGCACAACAAATTGCCATTTACTTCACACGCTTTAAAACAGAAGCTGGCAACGATAAACTTCGCATTTATGATTTTACCACGGCTCAATTATTGGCTGAATATTCCGGCAAGTTTGACTCTTTGAATTTGCCTCCACCTGTACTTTGTCCTTCGGGAAAGGCTTTCCTGACTTTTACTACTAATGGGTCGGTGCGTGATGAAGGTTGGGAGGCTTATTATGAAACCTATTTTATGGGTTTGAATGATCGAAATACCCCGAATTTCAAGGTTTACCCCAATCCAGCCTCCAAAGAGTTTTATCTTACAGTGGTTGCGGAAGAAGAACTCATTCCAGAGGTTGAAATTTTAAGTGCCGATGGCAGATATAAAATGAACCTTCCATTAATTCCCTTAGGGAAAGGGAATTTTGCAGTTCGAACTCCAGGTGTGGCACCAGGTCTCTGGTTTTTGCGAGTCTCAGGAAAATCACATGTTTATATTGGAAAGGTGATGATTCTGGGTCAGGAGAGATGACGGTGGAAGGATAATGGCCATCTCGATATGGCTTCGCCATGCTCAGCCTACTCGATGGCCGGGGGCGTACGGCTTCGCCATGCTCAGCCTACTCGATGGCCGGGGACGTACGGCTTCGCCATGCTCAGCCTACTCGATGGCCGGACAAAAGAATCTGTCACAGCTCCGACTATTTCTGACTAAACGTAAATAGAATGAAAGGCACGAGTGTTTTCCTTGGGTAAATGAAGTCAGTGAGAAATTTTTGAGTTACAGGGCATCAGCTGCGCAACGGAAACCCACCGTGGAAGAACGATCGAAGGAAGGTGAAACTTTGATAAGGATTTGTCGATGATACACAGGTTGAGGGCCTCCCTCTACATACCACTCACTCCCTGTAGGTTTAAAATGACTACCTCCTTTGAGTATTACAAAATAATAGGCTCCATCATCGTATAGGTCTGCTGTCATTTGCCATACATTGCCTACCAAATCAGCTACACCCCAGGGACTAACGCCTGAGGGAAAAGCGTCGACAGCAGTGGTGTGGTTGAAATTGAAGTTACAGCG
Source organism: uncultured Bacteroidales bacterium (assembly GCA_937981455.1). GTDB lineage: Bacteria > Bacteroidota > Bacteroidia > Bacteroidales > TTA-H9 > UBA2030. The sequence goes on from CALJNV010000056.1 coordinate 9,409, forward strand.
GGTGCTGTCAAACGATTTTCCCCAAGGCCAATCGCTGAGGGTTGTCCCATGGGCAGCATATTGCCATTCCCATTCTGTGGGCAATCTCAAACCTTTCCATTGAGCGTAAGCCCGTGCATCTTCAAAACTGACGTAAACCACCGGATGGTTTTCCATACCTGGCGGAATTTTGCCATGTTTCCAATGTTTCAGGAAGTTGGTGGTATCGTCGGGAATGTAATGGCTGGCATCCAGAAATTCTTTAAATTGAGCATTGGTTACGGGGTACTTGTCGATATAAAAGTCTTTTATTGAAATGAAAGTCGTGTCGGAATTGTCAGGGTAGTAAATAAAAGGCTCCTGGGTTCCTGTGGCTCGTTGGGCAGCATAAGCATAGATACCTCCAGGGATCCGCAACATGCCTTGAGGTGGGGTTGCATAGCGACGCGAAAAATTTTCTATTTTTAAAAGGCGGGGAGTTCCTGGTGCGATTTCCAAGATATGTTCATCCATAAGCTCTTCTCCGGCAAATAACTGCACCACAATTTTACCTTCGTAGCGTCCGAAGGTTTTAAATAGGTAAATGGTTTGCTTGCGGGTTTCAAAATCGTAGGACCGTGCACCATACACCGGAGGGCCTGCTGTGATGGTGATGCGATCGCCAAAAGCAGAACCCACCGTGAGAGAATCGTTTTTAAGGGTTACCTCGAGCAAACGTGGTAGCACCGCTATACAATCGATACGCCCCTCACGGCGAGTTCCTAAATCGCTTCGGGGAAAAGCTTCAGTTTTAGCCATTATCCACCATTTTCCATCTTTTTTAATAGGTGTAAGTTCTTCATGATGGTAAAGGCTCACAAAATGGTAAGGTTCTGATTGAATGGAGGGGTTTGTAATCTGCATTTCATCAAATGAAAAAAGAGGACCATGGAATCCATCTGGTTTGAGACTGAAGATGGTATAAAGAATTTTTTCATCGGTTTTCCATTTATTTACATAGATGCTATCTACTCGTGTTTCCATTAAGGGGATGTAATTATAATTGAAGAAAACGCTTTGATTCTCTCTCAAAATTTTGGTTGTTCGGCCCAGGTATTTAAGTTCATTTTCAAGAGTTGCGGGTCTGCCGGGTCTCATGGTATTGATTTCAACGGAATAACCATTAAAAAAGGAGATACCAATTTCGCGTGTAAGTTCCCCGTCGGCCAATTGTAAAACCCTAAAAATGGCAAAATCGGGTTTAATGAATTTATTTAGATTCAGAACTGGAGGCATGTATAAAGCATCATGTACTCTTCCAGAAATTATTCCCGGCATGTGGCGAGGAATGGCCATGCCTTCAGAATACATAATGATACCTGGTTTTACGTTGTCAGCGGTTTCTTGCAGTTCTTTACTCGATTCCCCACGGGTATCGAGCACCACGCCGTCGGCATCGGTATCGCGCAATAGTTTTGACAAACCCTTCATATGTTCCTCGTATCTTGTGGAAGCATCCCATGGATTGTAAGAAATAAAGTATTTTTTGCCTCGTTGGTGGGCCAGGTCAGCTTGCTTTCTCAATTCTTTGATGCCCCCAGGAAGGTCGTAATAGAGGTCGAATTGGTTGCGGGGATCAAGGCCCAAGCGGGGCCAGGTGGGCCAAAGTGTAAAAATATCGTATCCGCCAGTTATTCGATCGAAATAATTCATGTATTCACTGTATCTGTATTCTCCTGTGTGGCTGTCGTAATAATTTTGGTCCCAGGCAAACTGTAGAACCATAATCCAAGCCTTGCGTATCCAGGCCAGATCGGGACGCTCAAATAACTTGTTATCAAAAGTTTTTAAGTCGTATAACCAACGGTCTTGGAACATCATTTTGAGCCCCTCCTGCCAACGGCCTTCATGAAAATCAAGCCAGATTTTATACAAAACTTCTCCGCCGGGCTCCAGTTCGGCTTGCCATCGGTTGAATTTTCCTCCTTTAATGGTCGCTCTGCGGGCCAGGCCTGTGATTGATAAATTGTTTGAGAGTTGATAATCGCAAAAGCCCAAGTGCCAGGCATTGTCGGGAAGAACCACCCCAATGGGGCCATACCCCGGCCTGTAGAGCCTGCTTCGGTTGAGATAATAGGGCCATTCGTAGCCTCCTCCTCCGGTGATATAGACTTTGTCGCTGCTACGCCCCAATGGAACCACATTCCCAATTTTTATATTTCGAGTACTGGAATTTTTCAGTCGAAGGAAAAACAAATATCCTCGTTCTGCGTCGACAAACCTCAGGCTGCCCTCAAGCTCATTTCCACTGAAATAAATGCTATCCCTTTGCCCCTTGCATTTCAGACTCTCGATAGACATCGCCTGATCATCTACTTCAAAGGAAAAGAAAGGTTGTGGATTAGGAAATTTGTGGGGCTCTCCTTGGAGAGAGCGGACCGACTCCAGCCGTGGGCCCTTTTGAATGTTAAACACAGCGGGGCCTAATTCAACCTTTTGGCCCCACAACAACCCCCAAAAAATTGACAAGTAAATGGCAAGAAAAGATTGGGTTTTCATAACACTAAGATTTTTTTATGTCAGAGGTATTGAGAAGGGTCTGGAACGTTATGTAAAAAAGGTGCCACGGCTCTGGGATAAATACCTTGCACCCAGGCAATAGCCATTCCATAATTAGTCACCGGTATGCCTGCCTCTACCGCTGGTTTCAAACGATTGATAATTTGCCGGCGGGTAATAACGCAACCCCCGCATTGTATCACCAGGGCATAGTCTGTGATGGGGCGAGGAAGATTGCTGAGTCCTGCCACAATTTCAAATTCAAGCTTTTTACCTGTAAATTGACTGAGCCATCGAGGAATTTTAACTCGTCCGATGTCGTCGCACGAAACATGATGGGTGCAAGATTCAAGCAAAAGTACATGGTCTCCATCTTTTAGTTCTGCGATTTTGGGCGTGCCTTTGAGGTAATTTGTAAAATCGCCTCTCTGCCGGGCTAGTAAAATACTGAAACTCGTTAGAGGTATATGTCGAGGAACTATGCCGTCGGCTTTTGAAAAAATCTGGCTGTCAGTAATCACCAGGGCAGGTTCAGGAGTCATTTTTCGAATAAAAATATCAGCTTCCCTTTCCTTAACAACTACAGCAATAGCATCGTTATCAAGGATATCGCGAATGGCTTGCACTTGAGGAAGAATGAGCCTCCCTTCCGGAGCTTCGATATCAATGGGCGTAATAAGCATCACAACATCTCCGTAACTGATCAAATCTCCCACCAAACTGTGGCTTTGAAAGGCTGATTCTGGGATAGATTTGCGGAGGGCTTGAATGATTGTTTCAAGGTTTTCAGGGTAATGTGTAGAAAAGTCAATAATATCCATGGCTCCCCAATCGAGTGCCTTTTTCATTGTCTCCAATTTCAAGGCCTGTAAATCTGATTTATTATGGATAATGATAAAAGGTAAATCCCATTGTTTGAATTCTCTCATTAGCCTTTCTTCAGGGGCTTCAATTTGGTTTTGGGTGATAACCAGGATGGCCAGGTCGATGGTTTTTAGGATGGCTAAGGTTTTTTCTATGCGTTTTTCTCCAAGGGTTCCTACATCATCAATGCCGGCTGTATCGATGAGCACCACGGGGCCTATTCCTCCAATTTCCATGGTTTTTTTTACGGGGTCGGTTGTGGTTCCAGCTATATCACTCACAATGGCCAGTTCTTGCCCGGCTAGAGGATTAATTAGAGAACTTTTCCCGTTGTTGCGTCGTCCAAAAATTCCAATATGAGGTCTGTTTTCCTTTCCTTTAGCCATGATAATCAAAGTTCGTAAATTGAAAATCCCAATTGTAGCAATCTTTCGGGGCGAAGAATTTCATTGAGTTTTTCTTGCGAAATAATACAAAGTTTTTCGTTGGCCGTAAAAATATCGGTATGGTTTTGTTGCATGAATCGAGCCAGCTCGGCAGCTTTGTGGTAACCCACATAGGGGTTCAGTGCTGTAGCTACAGATGGGCTGTGCCATAAGCGTTGGATGGCTGCCATGGCATTGAATTGCAAACCATTCAAAAGATTTTCTTTCAGGGTTTTGTCTGAAGCAATGAGCAGCTCCAGGCTTTCCAGCATTCGGTGTCCAATGAGGGGAAGATAGGCGTTGAGGTCCAGGCAACCCTGGGCGGCCAGGGCAGTTATTAACTGATCGTTGGCATAAACCTGATGAGCTGTACTCACCACAAATTCTGTGATCACAGGATTGACCTTGCCCGGCATGATAGTGCTACCGATTTGTTTTTTGGGAAGAATGATTTCAGCGGGCTTTGCGATATCGCTGGCAAGCAATCGAAGGTCGGAAGCTATTTTTTCGAGGTTTACTGCATGTGCTTTCAAAATGGCATGCACTTCTGTGAGGCTATCGAGGTTGCTTGTTGCATCTGGAAGGTTTTCGGATCGGGTAAGGGGGAGGCCGGTCAAGGTTTGTAAATATCGAACCACTTCTAAAATAAAGAACCTGGGAACGCCAATTCCTGTGCCAATCGCACTGCCCCCGAGGTTTACTACTTTAATGCGCTCGAATGCCTTGCTTACTCTCCACCAATCACGAGATAGGGCTTCGTTGTATGCTGCAAAAAGCATCCCATACGATGAGGGTACTGCATCTTGCATCTGTGTTCGACCTATGCGTATAACTTTTCTTCCTTCTCCCTCCAGCGCCTCAGTTTCGCGACGCAGCTGATTGATGGCTTCTTCAAGCTGATTTAACAGATGCATTACAGCCACCTTAAGCGCTGTGGGCACTACATCATTGGTTGATTGATAAATATTTGCATGCTCTATAGGGTCTATCAAGTTGTATTCTCCGGGTTGTTTACCCAAAATTTGTAATGCCCGGTTGGCAATAATTTCATTCACATTCATGTTAATACTGGTACCTGCTCCTCCGCTGATGGCTGGCACTATAAAATCCTTGTAATGCTTCCCCTCACTTATTTCAGTTGCTGCTTTTTTCAATGCATCAATAAGGTTTTCACTCATTAAAGGGTGGGGGAGGCGGCC
>CALJNV010000057.1 GCA_937981455.1 uncultured Bacteroidales bacterium
CGATGTTGCACAAGGGTAATTTTTTCCGCACAATATTTGAAAAGATGATATCCTGCGCCTCCTTCTGCGACCAGCTGAAAGATGAGTTCGGGGCGGCTTAGCTTGGTCCCACCCATCAGATGTATATTCCTTGAGAAGAGAGCTTCAGGTAGAAAACTGCTCGAAGGGCCTATCACCATATTAAGACTTTTTGTTGAAAGGACCGAGGCTATATTGATAAAACTACGATTGACAAGAGTCATTCCTGTAATAACTACACAATCGGCCTCAGGCAACAAAGCGGGGTAGTCTGTGGCTGGAGCAAAATATTGTTTTTCATATCCCTGAAGAGCGTTCTCGTTGAATTCCAAAACCTTGAGGTTACAACCCACAGCTACAAATTTTTCGATGTAAGAATGGAAGGCACCAATGAGGACTACCTTTTTGTTTGCCAACCATTTGTTATCGATCAGATCTAGCGGATCGGTACCCTTTAGCAACGTGTAATGATTGTTTTCCAGAAAAGGAGCCGAAAGTGCATTGATGACGGCCGTTTTAAGACTTATTATCAGGTTTTTTTCACCGGGTAGGTTGAACAGTTCGATTATTGGATGTCCTTTGAATTGCAGGGGAGAGAAGGGTCCCAAATACCGTTTGTCTTTTCGGCAATGCACCTCCTGATCGGTTGGGGGAAGCGTGGAGGCAAAACCAATAAGGCCATTATTAAGTTTTACAGCTGTGAGGTGAAGACCGAAAACAACCTTTTCCAGATTAATATTATCCAGGTTATCAGCATATTTCTTTTTTAATAAAGAGAAGGTTTCCTCGAGAATCATGGTTTGACATTTGGAGCAAAGTTCTAAAATTATTCTAAGCGTGTCTAACAGATTATCAGGGAAGTGGTAATTGACCAGTGCCCTCAATCACAATGCTTCCTAGGGTATCGAGAATGGCAACTTTGTTGCCGAATTTACCTGCTACTTGAATCTTTCGAGGTTTAATTTTCAGATGGTCGTTGTCTTTGCTGATTACCTCATAAACGTATGATATGTTATCCGATTCAACAATTGCCGATTCGGGTATGGCAAGCCGTATTGTGGGGGTATGCAACAATTGTGCAGCAACTGTAAGGTTTTCAATGTTGTATAATATCGAATGGGTTGTCAACCTGGCCATTGCTATCACTCCTCCGCTTTCTTTGTCGAGGGATGGACTGATGCTTTGAATTACAGCACGTACAGTTTTTTTATCTGTGCCTGGTACTGAAAATTCTATCTGCTGACCTTTGTAAATTTTTCCCAAATCTTTGGGCAATAAATGGATAGCTATCTGGGTGTTTTTAGTATTGATAATAAAACCCATTTCTGTTCCGGGAGTGATATTGCTGTTGAGGTTAACATTTAGATTGCTAAGAACACCGCTAATAGGAGCCCGAAGAAGAAAAGTAGGATTGGGCGTATGGGTTAGGGTATCTTCACCCAATAAGACCAGCTTAGCCCGGGCAGCGCTCAGGCGAGCGCTGAGACTTTGCAAGCGTGTTTCTGCTTGAAGGAGTTCTTTTTTTGCTGCAATCTCGCTTTCGGAAAGTGATTTTATTCGTTGGTAATCGCTACGTGCTTGCTTCAATTCTGCTTTCACTTCCGCATAATCGCGTTGCCATTCAATAGCCTCTATCGACTTAATCTTGAGAATGGGCGTACCGCTTGATACCCAATCGCCGGGAAAAGCTAGTATAGCGTCAACCCATCCTGAAACTGGGGATTGCAAATAGGCTTTGGATCCGGGGGGACTCACCAAAATTCCGGTTACTGGAAAAGTCTCATAAAAAGTGTCTGCTGTGGGTGTTGCAATCTTTATTCCAGCTTCTTTTACTTGAGCTAACTCCAATTCAATGACGTTATTGTTGTTCTCGATTCTATCTTCGGTGCTAACCCCTGATGAATTGCAGGCAGCCATTACTACAATTTGGAAAAACAGATGAAGCAGATATTTTTTTTGCATAACTTCATGATTTATTCAAGGTTAAAATATTTGTATTCGGCGTATGTATACATGTAATTCAATAGAGATTCAAGGTATTGGTTTTTTATATTCACAGCTTCTTCGAGGTAAAGTATGGATTCGAAAAAACCGATTTCTCCTTCATAAAAGCTTTTCTGGCTGGCTTCGAATAAGGCAGGTGCCAATTGTTCATAAGCAGTTTGCAGGGTTTGAAGCTCTGAATTTAAGGCAATAAGCCGGTTGATGAGCACATGAAATTTTGCATTCCTGCGGGTTTTATAGTCTTCTAGGAAGAGACTGGTGGCTTCCTGTTCAAGCTTAAATTGTTTTATTCGGTGTTGATGGGGTAGAAACCATAAGGGAAAACTTAAACCCACTTGGTATCCTTTGTAGTTTTTATTTCCTTCAAATCTATTGGTTCCAGAGAACAGTTCTGCGCTAATCCCAGGTAAAAAGGATGCTACATTTTGTCGATAAATGGCCTGTGCATGTTGCACACGAAATTCGTAAAATTGGAGGCCTGGATCTAAGGGTAGTTCTTTGAAAGGTAAATATGCTTGATCCCATGAAAGGGCAGCGGGTTTGAGACTGTCAGAGGTTTGCAGCAGGCTTTGTAGGGTGAGGTGAGCTGCCAACGCCTCTGCGTGGGCTTTTAGCAAATTTGCATGAGCTCGTTGTTGTTTGCTTTTCAGGGTTATATAACCCAGTCGATTTACTTCCCCCTCTTCATATACTTTTTGGGATTTTTCAGCCATCAAGGCATAAAGACTATCTATTTGATGAATGAGTTTTAATTTTTCACCGGCAATTTTAAGATCCCACCACGCCTTGAAAACAGCAGCACTCAAAGCATTTTCCTGCAGAATTCTGAAGGTTTGTTGCATGTGGAGTTCTGCAATAAGAACCTGACTGCGACGCTGATATACCCATGGGAACTCAAATTGCTGGCTGATTCCCCAAACATGCAAAGGGTAGCCATTGTGGGCGATGTTGTTTTGATCGTATGAGTGGTAAATTGTAGTGGGGCCCCAATCGACGGCTGTGCGAACTTTTTGCTGCATAGCTTCAGTCATTTTTTTTTCTGCCTTTATACTTGCATTTTGTGAAAGAGCTAGGGTAATAGCATCTTCAGGGGTAAGCACTTTGATTTGCTGCGAATGCAAAAACAAAGGAAGTAAAACCGGAATGAGTGTTAATAGCGGTCGTGGAGAGCGAATTAAACGAGGGGGCCAAAGTGTAAATCCTCTTACTTCGTCAAAAATGGAATAAAGCAATGGAAGAGCAATCATGGTTAGAAGGCCTGAGGTAAAAAGTCCACCGATAACCACAGTTGCAAGGGGTCTCTGTACTTCAGCGCCAGCCGAAGTACTCACGGCCATGGGTAAGAAACCCATGGCTGCTGCGCCTGCTGTTAACATTACAGGACGCAATCGTTGCCGGGTCCCTGTCATGATCCGTTCTCTCATATCTGCGATCCCCTGCTCCTTTAATTCTTTCAGGTGTTCTATCAATACTATGCCATTGAGCACTGCTATGCCAAAGAGGGCAATAAAACCCACAGCTGCAGAGATAGAAAAAGGCATACCTCGGATCCATAAAGCAAAAACACCACCAACCAACGCTAATGGAATAGCCGTAAAAACCAATAAAGCATCTCGAAATGATTGAAAAGCAAAGTGTAAGAAAATAAATATTAATGCTATGGATATAGGTACTATGAATTTCAGACGGTTGAGTGCATTTTGTAGGTTTTCGAATTGTCCACCATAGGCGATGTAGTAGCCCGTGGGTAAGCTTAATTTTTGATCAAGGATTTGTTGTACCTCTTTGACGACCGATTGTAGGTCGCGATCGCGTACATTTACGCTTACAACAATACGTCGGTGGGTCATATCTCTTGAAATACGTGCGGGGCCAGTGGTATAACTTATATGAGCCACAGCTGAAAGAGGTATTATTTGACCATTGGGAAGTGATACAGGAAGGCTTTTTATGTTTTCGATATCTTGGCGAAAATCATTCTTGAGTCGAACGACCAGATCGAAACGTTTTTCCCCTTCGAATACTACGCCGGCAATGCTTCCTCCAAAAGCAGAAGTCAGGGCCTGGTTGAGACTCACCATATCAAGACTGTAGCGAGACAATTCCTGGCGATCATATTTTACCGCCATTTGTGGCAAACCTTCTGTTTTTTCAATAATAACATCTGCAGCTCCGGGAATATTTTCAATGAGTTTTTTTATTTCATGAGCTTTAGAAGCAAGTATGTTTAAATCTTCCCCAAAAACTTTAATAGCTAAATCGCTTCGTACCCCTGTAATTAGCTCATTAAAACGCATTTCAATGGGCTGCGTAAATTCATATTCAATGCCAGGAATTATATTCAGGGCGGTTTTAAATCGTGCGGCTAATTCTTCTTTAGTTTTGGCAGCTTTCCATTGTTTTTTGGGATAAAGTTTAATAATCATATCTATTTCCTCCATCGACATGGGATCTGTGGGCACCTCGGCGGCTCCAATACGACAAACTATTTTATTCACTTCGTCGGGAAAACTGTCTTTTAAGATCTGCTCCATACGAGTGGTAAGTCGAATGGTTTCACTCAATGAAGTCCCTGTGCGCAGAACGGGTTGTATTACGAAATCTCCTTCATCGAGGGTGGGAACAAATTCTCCCCCCAATCGGCTGAATACTCCTCCAGCAAGTATTAGTGAAGCCACTCCAGTTCCCAGCACCCATTTTTTATGATTGTAAGCCCAGGCAATGGAAGGAATATAGGTTTTGTATGCCAAATTCATTACGCGATCTGTGAGGGTGCGCGACGAATTGTTGGGTCTAAGAAAAAGGGCCGAGGCCACAGGCAACCAAGTAAATCCCATGATCATAGCTCCTAAAAGTGCAAAACTGAAGGTAAGGGCCATGGGTCGAAACATTTTTCCTTCAACACCTGTTAGCGAGAGAATGGGAATGAAAACTATGAGAATGATGAATTGTCCAAAAATAGCATTGCTGAGCATCCTGGAACTTCCTTCGAAAGAAATACGATCCATTATGTTTTTACGCGAAAATGTGTCAGCATATGTTAACTCTTCTCGAGCAGCAATAAGTTTTATCATTATAAATTCTACTATGATTACAGCTCCGTCAATGATGACTCCAAAGTCGAGTGCTCCCAAGCTCATTAGGTTTGCATCGATATGAAAGATATACATCATTGAGAATGTGAACATCAGGGCAAGGGGAATAATGGAAGCAATGACCCATCCTGCCCGCAGATTACCTAACAGCAGTAAAACCACAAGCATAACAATGAGTATGCCCAAGCTTAGGTTTTCAATAACTGTGGTGGTGGTTTTATGAATCAACTCACTGCGATCGACAATGGGATTGATATAAATGCCTTCGGGGAGGTTTTTTTGCACTTCTTTCACTCTCTTTTTAACTTCATTAATAACTTCCATACTGTTGGCCCCTTTGAGCATCATAATCTGCCCCAGAACTTTTTCGCCCTGGCCATTGGCTGTTATGGCTCCGAAACGATTCGCATGCCCAAACCTTACTTCTGCCACGTCCCCTACTTTCAGGGGAATACCGTTGCGCGTTTTAATTACAATATTTCGTAAGTCGTCGAGGTTGCGTACCAGACCATCACCTCTTATAAAGTAGCTTTTGCCTGATTTTTCGATATATGCCCCACCCGCTACATCGTTGTTTTTTTGTACTGCAGTATACAAGTCGTTAATGCCAATACCATGGTTGGAAAGCCACAGAGGGTTGGCTGCTATTTCGTATTGTTTAAGGTAGCCGCCCCATGTATTGATTTCTACCACTCCAGGAATGCCCGATAGCTGGCGCCTAACTATCCAGTCCTGAATTGTGCGTAATTCCATGGGACTGTATTTATTTTCATATCCGGGCTTAACATCCAGGATATATTGATAAATTTCGCCCAAGCCTGTAGTAATGGGACCCATCTCGGGTGTGCCAAACCCTTCTGGAATTTTAGAAGAGGCAACTTTGATTTTTTCGCTGATGAGTTGCCGGGGAAGCCAGGTCCCCATTTTTTCGTCGAAAACAACTGTAACTACTGACAATCCGAATTTTGAAATGGAACGAATCTCTTTAACCCCCGGTAAATTCGACATTTCAAGTTCAACAGGGTAGGTGATGAATTGCTCTACATCTTGCGTAGCAAGATTCGGGCTCACTGTTATCACTTGTACTTGATTATTGGTAATATCAGGCACAGCTCCCACCGGCAAATGAATCATGGCATAAAAGCCAAAAATGAATACGGTGGAAGTAAATAAAATGATTATCAGTTTATTGCGTAGACTAAATCGAATAATGGCATTGAACATAGTAGCGGTTTTTTACAGAAAAAAATTACTCGTCTTGCAGTTCGGTTTTTTGATAAAGGTAGCAAACACGTCTTAAATAATTTTAATTGGGTTCAGCTGTGAGCCTTG
>CALJNV010000058.1 GCA_937981455.1 uncultured Bacteroidales bacterium
ATCTTCCACAACCAGTACATTAGGCATCTTCACCATGATTTTTCCTGATGCAGGCATGCCTGGTTTTAGGATGGGCAAATCAAAACTAAACCAAAAAGTAGACCCAACCCCTTCAGTACTCTCAAAACCAATGCTTCCCCCCATAAGCTCGACAAGATTTTTTGTTATCGTCAACCCCAATCCTGTACCTTCCTGGACTACTCCTTCGGTAAGCCTGGACTGAGCGAACGCCTCAAACACCTTGGCTTTGTCTTCCTCTGGTATACCTATACCTGTATCGTTAACCTTTACTGTAAAGGATATTCGAGTGGTTTGTAAATCATTGATTTGAGCCTCCACAATCACATAACCTTCTGTGGTATACTTCAAAGCGTTGTTAACCAAGTTGATAAGTACCTGGCGAATTCTGTCAGGGTCTCCTACCATTTGAAGGACTTGTAGAGGTTCATCCACCTTGGTTTCCAATCTCAAACCCTTTTCATTGGCTCTAAAGCGAAGCATGGCCACCACTTCATCAACAATTTCACCCAAAATAAATGGAATTGAAGCTAGTTTAATGCGACCTGCCTCCAGTTTCGAAAGGTCCAAAATATCATTAATGATAGATAAAAGAGTTATGCCCGCCTGATTAATTACCTCAACAGCTTCGCGCTGTTCCTCATTCAAAGGTGTCTCAGATAACAATTCCGCCATGCCGAGCAAGGAATTCATAGGTGTACGTATTTCGTGCGACATGCTGGCCAAAAACATGGATTTGCTGCGAACAGCTTCTTCGGCCCTCTGAAGTGCTTTTTTAAGTTCCTCATCCTTCTGGCGCCGCAAGGTCAAGTCAGTCATAAGTCCTATGATGTAGCGTGCTTTGTCGTTGGGGTCGATATACAGCGATTTAATAATGTAATAATAAACTGGCTTATCTCCTAATTTAGTTTCTACCTCGTACAAGTCCATCTTTCGTGAAAGAACCCATTCATCACTCTGCCTGAATCGTTGGGCCTGGTTTTCATCAAACAAATTTTCATCGCTCAGACCTTTCAACTCTTCTTCTTGCTTGCCCATTAATTCGCAAAAGGCTTTATTTACCAATATATATTTACCTTCCTCATTTTTAATGAATAAGGGATGCTGTAGGGCGTTAATTACGGCATGCAAAAATCCTTCTGAGCGGCTGAGCTCCTGGCTGCGATTGTGCAATGACGTATTGGGCTGAATAATACCACCTAAGTAATAATTATCACGATCATCTTTCCTCACAACAATAATCTCTCGCATCCAATGAATTTCGCCCGATGCCGCGGTAACTCGGTATTCTCCCTCCCATCGCTCACTTTCACCTGTAAGTAATTCAGTTAGTGCTAAGCGCCGATATGAATGATCCTCAGGTACAATGATTTTTTCATAATTTTCCATCGAATGGTCAAAGTAGTCTGGAGAATATCCCAAAAGTTGAGTTAAACTTCCTGAAACGTAGATTTTTTTCAAAATTCCTAAAGCGTCCGCCTCAGCACTCCAAATCACCAAGGATTCGGATTGCAGCAGTTGTTGGAGGCCTGCATATACTTTCTTTCTGATTTTAAATGGCTTCCAATCAGGGATTAAAAGCGACAGGCCTAGGTAGGCCAAAAATAAAATTCCGCTCAAGCTTAATAGAATCTGAGCAAAATTTATTAAATTACTAATGATCAGAAAAATAAATAAATAAATCATCATCATTAGGCAAACTAGGGATTCCGATGGCGCTTGAATATTAAATAGCCAAAATTAATGATAAAATCGGCTGTATACGAAGGGGTGTTTGGTTTTTCATACAGCATTCGATCGCGATTCTTTATGATTGCCGTATCTTCGCAATTGATTTCTGGCACTTGCTTGGCATAATCCGGAAGGGATGAAGCATAGGTTAAAAATTTTAGTAATATTCAACTGGATAATGGTATCAGCTTGTCTGCATTCGACGCAGGCACAAGAGAAATATACCCAACCCGGTTATCAAATAACGGGTCAAAGCTATTATGGCTTTATAATGCCTCATCATCCCGAAATGAGAATTTTTACCAATAGGCATATTCAGGCCTGGGAAATTGACATAGCACAAACCACTACAGGTAAAAAACGTTGGCAGTGGAGCTATGCCTATCCAACAACGGGTGCAGCCCTTTTTTATTCTACACTAGGAAACAAAAAAATGCTGGGAAAGGTTTTAGCATGCATTTCTTATATAGATTTTCCGCTAATTAAAGGAGAAGAGAGCAAACTTGTATTTCGATTTGGTACCGGCCTAGGATGGTTTACACGCACCTTTCATCGTATCGACAATTACAAAAATACTGCCATTGGTTCGCATCTCAATGCGGCCATTTCACTTCAACTGGCAGCAGACATAGCTCTTTCAGATCGCTTATTCTTCAGACCAGGTCTATCATTTATTCATTTTTCCAATGGAGCTACCAAGGTACCCAATTACGGCATTAATTTCGCCGCTTTGAATACGGGCTTTTCGTATCAATTTGTGCCTTCCCGAGGTGTATACCTTACCTACGAGGATCTCCCATATGAATTCAAACCTGAGCTTATATTAATTGCTACTGGCACGGTAAAAGAAATTTTTCCCGTGGAGGGGCCCAAATTTTTTGCCGGTAATCTTGCCATGGATACTCGTTCGATGGTATCAAAACATCTTTTGGCCGGCATAGGAATCGACATCACCTACGACGTTTCTGACCGAGAGATATTACGCAGATCAAGAAAAATTATCAATACCCTTGAAACTTTCAAATATGCTTTAAATCTTCACGGAGGAGTAAGGCTAGGTCGGCTTGATCTTTGCCTGCACGCGGGCGCCTACCTTTACCAACAGGATACATCCGATGGATGGATATATGATAAAATTACTGCCACCTATAATTTCTTTGGTCCATGGCTTATCAACCTGACCTTAAAAACCCATTTTGCCCGAGCCGATTTTGTGGCCGGAGGTATTGGAATTAAACTGTAAATTCACCCCATGCAAAAAGAAATTAATCAATTTTTTTAATTCATTGATAGTTATCAAGATAAAACCTTTGACAAAATTTCTTCCTCGGCTAATCATTTGGATGATAGCCGCTTTGCCTTTGTTGTGGATTTCATGCAATAAAGAGGAAGTAGGGGGCTGTGTTACCTCTTCAGGTCCCATAAAATACGAAGAAAGACAAGCGCCCTCAAATATCGACTCATTGATTATTAGGGGGGATTTTAAAGTAGTTCTTCGACAAGGAAAGGAACCCCGATTATATCTGCGAAGCGGTGCCAATCTTTTACCTGGCCTTGTGAC
>CALJNV010000059.1 GCA_937981455.1 uncultured Bacteroidales bacterium
ATCAGATTTCCAATTTTCTGCAATGATGGGTAGAATTTTCATATGTGTTAAAAACGTTTATTAAAAAATATTTTGCGAAATAAGGTATCAGCCTTCAAATAATTCAGCCTGCAATCAACTTTGGATTAAACAGACGTGTGAATGATTTGTTGCATTCAACCTTTTATATACTTTTGCTCAAAAGCCACAAGCATGAAGGTTCATTTTATAGCCATTGGGGGCAGTGCCATGCACAATCTTGCACTGGCTTTAAAGGAAAAAGGGTATGAAATTACGGGTAGTGATGACGAAATTTTTGAGCCCAGTCGGTCAAGACTGGAGGCTGCCGGTCTGATGCCCGCAGCCTTCGGCTGGTTTCCCGAAAAAATTCAACCCACGCTAGATGCTGTCATCTTAGGCATGCATGCCAGGGCTGATAATCCTGAATTACTGAGAGCCAAAAAATTAGGCATCAAAATATACTCTTACCCAGAATATTTATACGAGCAATCGAAAAATAAGACGCGAATAGTGATTGGGGGCAGCCATGGCAAAACAACCATCACTGCAATGATATTGCATGCCTTGCGGTATGAAGGTTTAGACACTGATTATATGGTTGGCGCCAAGCTCGAGGGTTTCGATGTAATGGTAAGGCTGAGTCAAAATGCTCCTTACATGGTAATTGAAGGCGATGAATATTTAACCAGCCCTATCGATCCTCGTCCCAAATTTCATCTTTATAAACCTCACATAGCCCTCATCAGTGGGATATCATGGGACCATATGAATGTATTCAAGACTTTTGAAGATTATCAATTACAATTTGAAAAATTCATTCACTTAATAGAACCCGAAGGAAAACTTATTTATCATGCGCAAGATAATTTAGTTTCCCAAGTTGCTCAGAAAGCCCGCAAGGATATAGAATCTATTGCGTACACAGAGCTTGAACATGAGAACACAGACGGTAGAACCACATTTGTAATTTATAATGGCAAACGATGGCCTGTGAACGTCTTTGGCAGACACAATATGCAAAACATGCATGGAGCGATGCTGGCATGCAAGCAAATAGGAGTTCCTGAATCCTCGTTTTTAGAATCAATGGCAACATTCAGGGGTGCTGCCAATCGCCTTGAGTTGATTGCAGAAAGCAAAAATTCGGCAGTATACCGCGATTTTGCGCATGCGCCTTCTAAAGTAAAAGCCACAACCTTAGCTGTTAGGGAAAAATATCCGCACCGCACACTTATAGCATGTTTCGAATTGCATACATTTAGCAGTCTGAGCCGTGAGTTTCTACCTCAATACAAGGGCACGCTGGAAATGGCAGATGTTCGCATAGTCTACTACAATACTCACGCGATTGAACTGAAGCGCTTACCTATGTTAAAACCCGAAGAAATTAAAGAAGCCTTTAACGACAGTCAACTCATAGTTTTCAACGAAGTATACAAATTACAAGAATACCTTCATAATCTAAAAGGCGAAAATTCCTGTCTTTTGATGATGAGCTCTGGCAGCTTTGGAAACCTCGATATACATAGGACGGCATTGAAATTCGTGGGAAATTAAAAGTCGAGGCCGCCTTTAGAGAAAATCACATATCCCAGATTGAATGTGATAAACCACGGCGAAGACTCGCCCTGAATATAATTCAGATTGAGGCTGATGGGGCCCAAAACACTATGGGCAACCCAAGCTGTGGTGAAGGCTAGATTATGATGACTAAACCAAGGACCATAATAAGCTTTTTGGTATTTATCCTGGAACAATTTTCGAAAATGCTGGAAAAAATACATTTCGCTTCTCCAGTGAATTTTAGAGCCAAAAGGAACGAGCGATTTTACTCCGGCGACAGCATACGAAGTACTCTTGAATTTTTCGGCTACCAATGTATTAAGGGCTGGAAAAGCTTCAAATTGTGGAAGAAGTACCATGGTGGCGGTATAATTATTTAAAAATGGGCGGGTAGAAAGATATAATTCAGTAAAAGCCCCAGTGCTAATTTTTCCCAGTTTCCCAAAAAAATTATCGAAAGAAATTTTCAGGTCCATAAAAGCCTGCTTATCCATTGAAGGCTTAGTTTGCAGCGAAGTACTTCCTGGTGAATGGTTTTCATTGGCGGTGGTAAAAGCAAGTATGGCTTTAAACCGGGAGCCAGTGGTGGGATATTGACGAAAATTCTGAGAATTAAAATCGAGAGTAAAACGAGTAGAGAAATAATCCAAGGTGGTTTTATCTTGTGTATCATCCTTTTTGATGGCATTGGTATGAAAATAGCGAGCCCCCCATTCCCCCAAAGTACCGGACACTTTGAAGAGTCCGCTGTTGGTAATAGGCCAACCACCCGCCACCGCTACAGAGCGATCGTAACGGGTAAGATTGGATGAAAGGATATCATCAAGAAAAATATATCCTACAGGAAAATAATTGTAGCGATTGAGCTGAATGGAGCCTTCGGCAAACCAAGGAAATTCATGCGGGAAGTCTATTCTTCCCATGAGTGTACCCGCTGTATGAAATCTACCAAAATAGGTATAAAATGAAAGGGAGGATGCATTCTGCCCCAACCCATGGTATTTGGCCTCCAGATACCCTTCTGTATTGGGGCCTGAGGTGATTAGGCCTCCAAAACCCATCTCAATAGGGTCATTCAGTTCAACCTCAAGTGTAAGATTGTAAAATCCAGTAGTGGGATTGTAATGCAACCTTGGGAAGATATGACTAACTCTCTCATCGGCAATGAGTTTAAAATATTCAGGCTTCAATTCTTGAAACATCCGCTGACGCGGTAAGTGATGCAACATACGTTGAATATAGTCTGCTTGCGAAGCATTTACACCTTTTACATAAATACTATCAACAAACAAGGGAGGCTTACGTTGGTTAAATTTGTCACGCATCGATGCTCTTTCCGAAGGAGTTACAGTCCGGTGAACATTTTTTTTAATACTGTCTATTACTCTGAGAGTAGCAACATAGCCGCTATCGATAAAGGCCGAAGTATTACTGAAGTCGTTAACAGCAACAGGAAAAAGCGTTGGAGCTATTAAAATGCCGCGCTGCCCGGCAGGAATTTCATAAGGTATCTTGGTCATTAACATATTTTCGAGTTGCGACAAAACATCGTTGGGATCGGGGGCGGCATAATCGCCGGCAGCCTTACAGCCTATGATATAATCGGGTTTGAAATCGCGTATGGCAATATCCACAGGAAAATTGTTGTACATGCCCCCATCAAACATCAAGCGCCCCTCGAGCGTGATGGGTTTAAAATAAAAGGGGAAAGTCATCGAAGCACGAATCGCATTTTCAAGGGCCCCCTGCAGAGGTACATAAGGTTTGTTAGCGGCAATGTCGGATGCCACACACCGAAAAGGAACCATCAAGCTATCGAAATGATAATTCGCTGCGGCACTGGCATCAGCAAAAATCTGAACAAATTGGTAATCCATTTCGTAGGGTGCCACTATATTGGAAGGCAGTCTCGGTTTTATTTTATCATCTCTGATTTTCAATCGTATTGAAGCCCAACGCGCATTTTCATTGGATCGTTTATAATAGTAATAATACTCAGGAGCAATTTCTCCTTTGGCCCATCGTTCAAACGCTTCACTTTTCATAATGGCCTCCATTTGTTGAGGGGTGTAACCCGCTGCATACAATCCTGCAATAATAGCGCCCATACTCGTACCCGCTATATAATCTATGGGAATATGATTTTCTTCTAAAGCTTTCAATAATCCAATATGGCACACACCCTTAGCTCCACCTCCTGATAGTACTACAGCCACCTTCTGCGCTGATATTTTTCCCGAAAATAAAAAGAATATCAACATATAAAACAGCCCTTTGCGAAACATGCCTATAGCTTTTAATTATGATTCGAATTTACAGATTTATCTCCATGCAACCTATCAAAAAACTTGTTTGCTGGCCTATTTCATAAAGTGCTTGTGTAGTAAACCCAAAATAAATATAAGAATTAATTAGATGTATTTACCCCAGGACGATAAAGGGGTAAGTTTAAAATCATCCGGGTGCCCTGGTCCAAACTACTTTCTATCATAATATCTCCATTTATAAGGTTCAGCAGTTGTTTAACCAGGAGTAATCCAAAACCGGTAGATTTTTCTCCTTGCGTACCTGCTCTTCCAGTATTGGCATCTATCTTAAAAATTTTTTGTAAAAGATCCTCGGGTATACCTATGCCATTATCTTCAA
>CALJNV010000060.1 GCA_937981455.1 uncultured Bacteroidales bacterium
TCAGTCCTTTCACAACTCTTGAAACCTGGCTGCCTGCAGGTCCAAATCTAAAACCACAATCTTCGTTTCTTTTATCTGCAGGACTCAATTACTCTACTCTTGATGGCATGTTTGAATCGGGTCTTGAAATTTATTATAGAAATTTATACGGGCAAATCGATTACAGCGACCATGCCAATTTGCTTTCTGCTCCATTTCCCGAGGGGCAGCTGCGACAGGGTAGCGCCAGAGCTGCCGGAATAGAATTCCGTGTGGCTAAGCAGAAGGGACAATGGAACAGCTGGCTGACTTATACCTTTAGCCGGGTGAAAAAAACCACCCCGGGCATCAATGACGGCCATACGTTTTATCCATTTTTCGATCGCCCCCATCAGGCAATGATTTTATTGAAATACAATATCCCCTCTCATTTCAATACGGGCGCAGCATGGTATTTTTCCAGTGGTGGTATGACAACCTTGCCCTCAGGTTTTTACCTTGAAAATGGAATAACTGTGCCTGTATATGAAGCAAGATATAATGCACGTTTGCCAGTCTATCATCGTCTCGATCTTTTTGCCAATTACCGATGGAAGAGTTTAAGATTCCCGCTGAGCTACGAACTTTCCCTTCATCTCAGAAACGTATATGGCCGCCACAACCCATTTATTTATGGCTTCAACAAGATACTTGATGATGAAGGAAACTTCAGGGTACCGGCCGATTTACGCACTGCGCCTAACATTGTACCTACCCGACTCTCCGTAAATGGTGTCATCCCTTCTATATCATTTAAAGTCAGCCTCCAATGAAAACTATCCATCCCTTTGGGCTCTTGATGATTTTTATTGTTGTTTTTATAAGCTCCTGCGAAAAACTAAATCAGGAGGAGTTGCCTTCCAAAATTCCTGATATGATAGTTATTCAATCTTTGATGACAGATAGACCCGGAAGACAGGAGGTTAAAATTACCCAACTTACATCCTCACTCCTGGATACCGCTATACCCGTGAGAACCGCCCGAGTGTTTCTGAGCAGCGAGGACTCTGTTGTGGTTTTCAATGAAGATTCGCTGAATCCAGGGGTTTATTATGCTTGGCTTGCTCTGGAGATGAAGAAAAATTACACATTACAAGTAATTTACAATCAGCAGGTTTATTCTGCAATATCTGCCGGCGAGCACGGAATGGTTTTCAATCCTCCGGTTTTTCAGCGGAATGCATCCGATGGTCTATGGTATCCTGTTTATGTGGCTCCACCTTTTATGCCAGACCATCCTGCTATGTATGAAATTTGGACCGATGGGTCTATGTCGCCTGAATGTGCTGGACAAAACCCTGACAAATGTACCGCTCGCTTGCTCTTTTTTACACTTCCATCCATCGATGTTACGCAATTATTACCCCCGCCAACACTCAACAAAGGTTTTCCTGAGGGCACACAGATTACTGTAAGGCGATACGCCATGGATATGAGTTATGCCGCTTATTGGCGCGAGGTTTTGCTTGAAACCCGCTGGGCGGCTGGCCTTTTTGCCCTGGAGCCTGCCAATGTACCCACCAATTTTACGGGGGGGGCCAGAGGATGGTTTGCAATTTGCGGCCTCACCGAACTTTCGTTGGTGATTGGAAAATGATTGTTTAAAAATATTTTTATTGAATAAGGGTGAAGTTTGTCTGATGTGTTTCTAAAATTGAAAGGCAAAAGCCATGAAAAACATAAAGTTATTTATCATCTGGGGATTCATCGCTGTTTTATTGATGACCTCTTGCAACAAAAATACACAACCTGAACCAGTTCCCGATACAACACCCGCTCAGCAACTATCGGTAGATGAAACCTTGTATACCCAGGCTGTAAACGAATGCATGAACGACGCAACTCGTTTGGCTTTTGGCCCTGGCGTTAAATCGAGCATGCAACAACCATGTGGTGCTCATTTTGATTCCACCGTCGTAACAGTTGATAGCATTAAAATCTACATAACCTTTAATGGAAGTAATTGCTTAGGAACAAGGCTGCGTAGCGGTCGTATGATTATCCATCGTCGCAAAGCTACCCCATGGATTAAACCAGGTGCTGCGATTCTTACAGAAATGATCGATTATCAGGTTACAAATCTTTTGAATAATAAAAAAGTTACTCTCAACGGCAAGGCACGCATGCAAAATGTAAGTGGTGGAAATCTAATGATGTTAGGCACACATTACAACCAGGTGATTCATCGACACGAAGGCCGTTTCGAAACTACATTTCCTGATGGTTCGCGACGCCTATGGCAACATGCACGTCAAACCCTACATGCTTTACAGGAAGGAAACTTAATCACAACGATCGAGGGGTATGGAAGTGCTGACGGCTTTTCGCAACTGTTTTCCTGGGGGGTGCGTCCAAACGGTAAAGCCTTCTATAACCAAACCCTTAGCCCGGTCGTCATTTCTTCTGCCTGTGGAGATAATCCTGTGGCAGGCATATTGAAAGAAACTCTGATTCCTGATGACATGATTTCTACCATTACCTATGGTTTCGACGCAAATAATCAACCCGCTGCCACCGGTAGCTGCCCCCAACGGTTTAAACTAGAATGGCAGCATAAAAACAAATCTGGTATACTCTTTCTTCCCATTAACTGAGAGTCATGCATGATGAAAATATATCTTAAATATTATTAATCAATTAATTAAAAATCGAGAAACCATGAAAAAGAAGATGCTTTTAATTTTTCTGCTTGCCACGGGGTCTATCATGAGTCTGACTCCAGGTTGTAGCAAAGACAAAGATGAACTTTCTGATGCCGATGTAAACACCAGCAAGCAAATTAGTGCTGACCAACAGTTTATGGATGACGAGTCCGATCGCATTCTCGACGAAGCGAATACTTTTGTTATGCAAGGCATGCTTAAATCTTCTGAATCAACAGATATCAGTCCATGCAATGCCAGCATCGATTCTATCAGAACTGTTAATGACACGGTTGTGTTTTATATTACTTACAATGGTCTGAGTTGCAACGGGAAAATCAATCGTACGGGAAAGGCAGAAATCCGTATCAAGCGAGGAACATTTTGGGTGCAGCCGGGAGTTGTTAAAAAAATCAAGTTGATCAACTACACGGCCACCCGGGTAGCTACCGGTGCATCTATTACCCTCAATGGGGAGAAAACGCACGTAAATGTTACAGGAGGGCATATTGGCCTGATAGGCATAACCTATGATACAATTATTCATGAAGTAACGGGTCGTATGGTGGCAGCATTCAACAACGGAACCTCTAGAGAATGGAATGTGGCCCGTCGTAAAGTCTTTACAGGTACTCAGGGAAACCTGGAAGTGGTTAACTCTGGTTTTGGAAACGCTGGCGAATATAACAACCTTGTAACTTGGGGTATCGACCGCTTTGGAAACAATTTTTACACACAAATTGTCGAACCCCTTGTTCATAAACAAATGTGTGATTGGAACCCCGTCGCCGGAATTAAAAAACATTATGTGCCCAGCCAAAACCTAACCATAACCACTACATTTGGATTCGATGACAACAATCAACCCATAACGCCAGGGGATTGCCCAACCAGGTATAAACTCGAAGTCGAGCGAAACGGTAATATTCGTACGCTTTACTTGCCGCTTCATTGAGCATCGTTTATCAAAAACCAGTTTCACAGATTCGCCCCTAGAACCTATTTCAGGGGCGATTTTTTATGATTAAACGGGTGTACATACTCCAATTCAATGAGGTTTTTCATATTTGCGAATTAAAAATTCTTTATCCAACATGACAGCCAAATCTGAAAGACTTTCTTCGCTCGATGCCCTCAGGGGGTTCGATATGTTCTGGATTATGGGAGGAGACTCTCTTTTTATAGCCCTAGGGACTGCAACGGGCTGGCCCTGGCTTCAGGGGTGGGCTAAACAGATGGAACATGTGCCATGGCACGGCTTTCATTTTTTTGATATGATCTTTCCTCTGTTCCTCTTTATTGCGGGCATTTCCTTCCCTTATTCACTTGCAAAAAGAGGCAACAATCGTAAAGCCTTGTATCGGCATATTATTCAAAGGGGTCTTGTTTTAGTTTTGCTGGGCATTATTTACAACAATGGCATTCGTTTCAATTTTGCAGATATGCGCTATGCCAGCGTACTCGGACGCATTGGCCTGGCTTGGATGTTTGCGGCCCTTATTTATATGAATGTCAGCCTGAGGTTTCGAATCGTTTGGACAGTAGCTATCTTGTTAGTTTACTGGGGCTTATTGGCTCATTTCCCGGCTCGCGACCTGGGTGTATTTCATCCCTATTCCATGGAGGGCAGCCTTGTGGGCTATATTGATAGGCTTTTTTGTCCAGGTAAACTTTTCCTTGGCATTCATGACCCTGAAGGTATTTTGAGCACTTTACCCGCCATTGCTACTGCACTTTTGGGCATGTTCACAGGCTCATTCGTAAAAAGTGAACGCTGGCAAAACAAACGCTGGATGAAAGTTTTAGTCATGGTGGTCGCTGGCATCCTCCTTCTTGCTATTGGGGGGCTTTGGCATAGATCCTTCCCCATTAATAAAAACTTGTGGACCAGTTCTTTTGTGTGTTGGGTGGGAGGCATTAGTCTACTGATGTTTGCATTCTTTTATTGGGTTATCGACGTTTGGGGAATCAAAATTTGGTCCTTCCCCTTTATTGTCATTGGGATGAATTCTATAACCATTTACCTGGCCCAGCAAATGATCTCATTCGGCTATACCGCTGATTTCTTTTTTGGAGGTTTAACCCAAATGGCTAGCGCCATGTGGAAACCAGTAGTTTCTGCTATGGGTTATATTATTACCTGCTGGATTTTTCTATATATTCTTTATCGAAATAAGATTTTTTTGAAAGTTTGATGCTCCTACAAAATCATTATAAACGGCTGGTTTTGTTTATAAGCCAGCCGTTTGTTCGGTATAACAATGTTCAATATTAGAGGTACCCTTCGGTGTTAAAAACCTGGCAGGTGCAAACCAGGTTGCGATCGCCGTATGCATCGTCGATTCGAGCTACCGGGGGAAAATACTTGTCGGCTTCCATGCCAGGAAGCGGGAAAGCCGCTTTTTCGCGTGTGTAGGGTTTGTCCCATTCCGATTTCAATAACATAGCCGCTGTGTGCGGAGCATTTTTTATGATGTTGTTGTGTTTATCAGCTAGGCCATTCTCTATCTCCGCAATCTCTTGCCTTATTTTGATTAAAGCCTCAATCAGGCGATCCAATTCTTCAATGGGTTCGCTTTCGGTGGGCTCTATCATCAACGTGCCATGCACCGGGAATGCAACGGTTGGAGCATGAAATCCATAATCCATCAATCGTTTGGCAATATCTACTACCTGAATATCTGCTGTTTGCAAGAATTTGTTGCAATCCAAAATCATTTCGTGAGCTATTCTGCCGTTTTTGCCCGTGTAGAGGATTTTATAATGCTTCTCTAACTTGGCTTTCAGATAGTTGGCGTTAAGAATAGCATAGCGCGTGGCATCGGTCAACCCCTGACCTCCTAACAATTTGAGGTAGGCATAAGAGATGGTAAGCACCAGAGGACTTCCAAAAGGGGCTGCTGCCACTGCGTGAATAGCTTGCTCTCCACCGGTTTTCACCACGGGATGACCGGGTAAGAAAGGAACCAGGTGAGAGGCTACGCCTACAGGACCCACACCGGGTCCGCCTCCACCGTGAGGAATAGCAAAGGTTTTATGTAAATTGAGGTGGCATACATCGGCCCCAATACGCCCAGGACTGGTTAGGCCCACCTGGGCATTCATGTTGGCACCATCCATATAAACCTGCCCTCCATATTGATGAATAATATCCACTATATCAAGGATTTCCTCTTCAAAAACTCCATGGGTGGATGGATAGGTAACCATTAGCGCCGCCAGCCTGTCTTTGTGTTGCTCGGCTTTCGCCTTAAGATCATCAATGTCTATATTCCCATTTTCATCACATTTTACTACCACTACTTCCATGCCTGACATATGGGCTGAGGCTGGGTTCGTGCCATGGGCCGATGAAGGTATCAGGCAAACATTGCGATGACCTTCCCCCCGGCTGATGTGATATTGCCTGATAATCAATAGCCCCGTATATTCTCCGTTGGCTCCACTGTTGGGCTGAAAGCTTATTTTAGCAAATCCAGTAATCTCGCTCAACATGCGGTCCATTTCATTAATCATTTGATGGTACCCCTCCGCCTGATCCAAAGGAACAAACGGATGCAAAGCATTGAATTCAGGCCAGCTCAGGGCAAACATCTCAACGGCTGCATTCAGTTTCATGGTGCAACTTCCCAAGGGTATCATGGTACGATTGAGAGCCAGATCACGGTTTTCAAGTTTCTTGATGTAACGCATCATGGAGGTCTCTGAATGGTAGGTATTGAAGACCGGATGCGTTAGAAAATCGCTCGTGCGTTTGAAAGCAGCAGGAAAGGTCTCAATTTTTTCACATTCTGCA
This sequence comes from uncultured Bacteroidales bacterium, assembly GCA_937981455.1. Taxonomy (GTDB): domain Bacteria; phylum Bacteroidota; class Bacteroidia; order Bacteroidales; family TTA-H9; genus UBA2030. The sequence goes on from CALJNV010000060.1 coordinate 6,457, forward strand.
GGCTTGCAAATGTATTCACTGCATAAACGCCCCGATGCCTGTGCCAGTATACACAAAATGAGGTTTACATCCCCCAACGAAGTTGTTTCATCTAAGCTGATGCCAATGGTCTTTTCGTCAATATACCTGAAGTTGATTTTGTGTTCTATCGCCAGTTGATGGAGGTTCTTCATACTCGTCATGGCCGGAAGTTCTATCCTCAGGGTGTCGAAGAAAGCACTGTTGAGCTGACGAAAGCCGTATTTCTCAACTTCACTGGCAAGGATTCCCGCAAGAATATTAATATCTCTGGCTATTTTTTCCAATCCCTGAGGGCCATGATAGACGGCATACATCCCAGCCATGATAGCCAGAAGGGCTTGAGCTGTGCAGATATTACTGGTGGCTTTTTCGCGTTTGATGTGTTGTTCGCGTGTTTGAAGGGCCATTCTCAGCGCGGGTTTGCCCTCAGCATCTACTGAAATACCTATGATGCGTCCGGGCATGGCGCGTTTAAATTCTTCTCTGGCCGCCAGAAAAGCAGCATGAGGACCACCATATCCCATCGGAACTCCAAAGCGCTGCGTACTGCCTACCACAATATCGGCGCCCCACTCACCCGGTGGTGTCAGCAATACCAAACTCATTAAATCACAGGCGACTACTACCAGCCCCTCAACACCATGCATCTTCTCTACAAAGCTACGGTAGTCGTTCACCTCTCCAAAACCATCGGGGTATTGCACTATACCCCCAAAATACATTCCATCGCCTTCAAATTCGTTGTGGCATCCAACTACAAGTTCAATGCCCAAAGGGGCCGAACGCGTCTTCAAAAGATCGAGGGTTTGTGGGAATACCTTAACCGATACAAAAAATTTATTGGCATTGGCTTTAACTTTATTTCTGGACCGGCTATTATAGGCCATGATCATGGCTTCGGCCGCTGCCGTGGCCTCATCCAGCAACGATGAATTGCTGATAGGCATACCCGTAAGATCGCTGACCATGGTCTGAAAATTTAATAGGGCCTCGAGCCTACCCTGTGAAATTTCAGCTTGATAGGGTGTGTATGAAGTGTACCAGCCTGGATTCTCCAAAATGTTGCGTTGTATAACTCCTGGAACTATTGTATTATAGTAACCCATTCCTATGTAACTGCGGTAAACTTTGTTGCGTGAAGCCAAACTGCGCAAATGCTCTAAAAATTCAAATTCACTCATTCCTGAACCAATATTCAAAGGGCTTTTGAGCCTGATAGCCGGTGGAATGGTCTGGTCGATCAACTCATCTATGCTTCTGGCTCCAAGGGCATTAAGCATTTTATTTATATCGCTCGCCTTGGGCCCGTTATGCCTGTGAATAAAATTATTGGTAATCATGTAAGTCGTTTTATTTGAATTAAATACGTTTTTTATAATACAATTGGTTTGCATTTACAAAGGTAGAAATCTTCAATGGTATCGAAAACGTTTGAGTAATCCTGAGCCTTTATTCGTGAAAAATATACCTTTAATGTTGATTGTCAAAGTTTCTAAAATTTATTCCCAAACTATGAGGGTATGAGAAAGTTCGTATTTTTGTATCACCATATATTAAAAATATTTTTATGGAATACAAACGTTATCTGTATTTTTCGATGACCCCTGAGTCGCTCATCTCTTCCATGCTCCCCCCTGAAGAATTTGGACATTACCTTGCCGTTGGTACCAATAAACGTACCCGCGGTCAGGCCTTGTTTTTTGAAATTGATCCCAACTTTCAGTCTGAATACTTCGATCTGGCGAGTATCGAGAAACGCTGCGTCCCTCATATCGATGGCAAACCCAAACGTTCGGTTTACCTATCTACCTACAGGGTGCTCGAAAATTTACCCCTAGAAAATTTCCGCAACCTATACCTGACTACTTTCGATGGAAAGGTGCTAGAGCTCAAACCCGGAGATTATCTTCCTGATGAACCTCCTACACTACACCTATACCAAGAGTTGTGTCCTGTTCCACCCCGCGTGGCCAGTAAGCTCAACCCTCGCCAGTTTTTGAACTATGTTACCGATCCTAAAAACCCTGTATCTTTCCCTAAAATCGTATTTGCTGAATTGATTCTCAATGGATTGGCTGAGAACCCTTTCACCGGTATGACCAACAATCTGCCCTATCCAAACAAAGATCACCTGCGCGATTGCCTTATCGGTCTTTACAGTGGTTATGAAAAACCTAACAAAACAGTTGAACGCTTCTATGCCGGTGATTTGCTCTATCGCACAGTCAAAAACGGTTTCTTCCTTGGCGATAAGGATCATTTTATCTATTACCCTTTCCCCTCCATCGAACAGCTGCAAAAACTTTATTACCCCTGGTGGCGCAGCGCCTTGAATTTGGAATTTAACGATAAATAATTCTTTGACATTACATCCTCACCGGGGCGGAGGTTTATTGAACGATAAGCTTCCGCCTTTGGTTTTTTTGGGGGGTCTCTATAGTTACAAAGTATAATCCGGGCCTCAGTCCTGCAACCGATACTTCACAGGGCAGGAAGACCTTTTTCGATAGCATCATAACCCCTTTTACATCATGAATAGTAATCAGGGCCTTTTCTGACTTCCCTTGAATAAGAAAATAGTCCTTGCTTGGGTTGGGTACCAGACTCAAGTCCTGGTCATGATCACTAGGGCCAGCTATTCCTAAAACCTGATTGGCCGAGGAAATAATCCTTAACTCTGGGTCAAATATTATCGAATCAGGGATAAAATGGATAGGAATATTGAATTTTTGTCCGTTATATTCAGGATTTAATACAATAGAAGTATCATGTGTGGAATTCTTGGCTACTACTTCAATGGGTATATCGAAAAAGTTAACAGAAGGATGTGATGTTTGCTGAAATAGAATAATTTGGATGGTATCAGTAGTCTTCATGCTCCATTTTAAGGTGTATGTTGGGTAGCCCTCACCAAAAAACCATTGATTCATGAAACCTGTTAAACTTTGTCCGGAAATACCCTCCATAATGTTGATAAAGTCATAAGTTCGGGCAAAGCCATAACTGAGGCCCGGAAATCCCAGGTAAGTTCTCAGCGCGTCGAAGAAGAATGTGTCGCCCACCTTCCATCGCAGCATATGCAATAGCATGGCTGCTTTGTGGTAAGAGAGCCTTGCATCGAATATTCGCATGAGCGAGGTGGTATCCTTCACATAAACTGATCCCCCTGGTTGAGAACATACAGCGGCAATGGTTTCTTTTTTCCAAGGTTTCCAATAAACGCCGTCAAAAAGGTATTGGTAGGTCAGTCCTGTGGCATAAGTTGCAAAACCCTCGTTGAGCCAAATGTCTTTCCATGAACCGGTGGTAACCTTATTACCGAACCAACTATGGGCCAATTCGTGGGAAAGCACATGATGGCTAAAAGGTCCAGCAAAGGTTAGCGTTTGGTGCTCCATACCCCCACCCATGGGGCATTGCAAATGACCATATCGTTCTTGCATGAAGGGATATGGCCCAAAGAGGGTGTCGTACAGGCGGTAAATGGGTTCAAGCGCTCCTGTAGCCTGACGTACCATATCACTATCCGTTGGATATGCAAAATTGAGCACCGGAATAGTACCTGAGGAGGTATTGATCTGTTCCTCATACACTATATATTCACCAACGGCTACAGCTATTAAATAAGGTACTATGGGATAGCGGTGTTTCCAAAGGGTAGTGGCCAGAGAATCTTCACGTTTTTCATGCACAAGTAAGCCATTGGCAGCTGAGCGATAGACAGAGGGATGGGTAATTGCAATCTGCATCGAATCTATTTTATCATCCAAGTTTAATTTTGAAGGCCACCAGGTAGGTGCACCATAGGGTTCGCTCAGCGTCCACAAATAAGGTCTTTGGTTATGGATTGCCGTATAAAGGCCTTTTTGGCCTGCCAGCATCCCTGAAACACCTTTATAGTCGATTCGGATTGAATCCCTCTCTCCGGCCTCAACCATCGAGCCTAAAGGAATAATTAATACATGCCCCCCGGGTCGTACAGGTATTAACGTGCCCTTGCGAAATTTTATTTCAGTAACGTTTAAACTGTCGTGCAAATAAAACGCTAGGGTATCCCCCTTATTCTTTGCCCGAAAGTAAATGCCTGCCCTACCTTCCATATAAGGACTTGCTGGGTTTAATTTTAAACTTAAATCCAGGTAATAGATGTCGTTGGCAAATCCCGGAAGTTGGGGAAGAAAAATGCCCTGAGGTAAAGAGCTTTTCCCTGCACTACAAAATTCTACCGAGCAACTAAACCATTGGGCCTCCTTTTTTAATTCTTGTGCAAGGGTTTCACAATGTAAAGCAGTTAAATTGATCACCACCAGAAATGCCAATCCTTTATGCATATTGGCATGAAACGCTTTTAGAATAAGGACTTTGGGAATCATGGGATGGGTCTTGCGATTTCAAAATTACTACCACTTCCGCAAATTTGTGCAGAAAATCATGGGATTAGAATTTATTATTTGTGCCCAAACAAGTTATATACCTCTTTGTTGTGTTTTCAAAAGCGAAGTAGAACGTTATTTGAAAAAGGTCAGTCTTTATCTGCCTGAAAGCGGAAGCCCAATCGTTTGGCGGTAACCAGCCGGCTACTCTCTGAGTAATCCCGTATGGCTCCTGCACTAACTATTTTTATTTCGTCAAAAGGTGGTGTCAACAAATCGAAGTTGATGGCATAGCTCATGGCGCCTATCACTATTCTTAGCGCTGCATCCTTGTCGAGCGTCTCGGTGCCAAAATTGGGGTATAGTATCCCAACCTCTCGCTTGCCATCGATGAAGTAATGCATGTCTTTGTTTATAAAAATACGGCCAATGAGATAGCCGAGGTCGTTGTATCGGTTGTATTTAAAGGAATCGGACAAGAAATTGTAAATATGTATGATACCACAATAGCTGCGCTCCTTATCTTCACGAATATAAGGTGTGCGCATAACTTCGTGATCTCTCGAAAACTCGAAGATATTGGTATGCATTACAAATATCAAAGCATCCCCAGCAAAAAAGAGTTCACTCTCAAAAGGGCTTTGTTGCAGATATTCCACCTTTAAATGCTCTTCCTGGTAGGGACATTGCCTGGCAAGGTACTCAGCCGCCCCGCAGATGAGGTTGAAACCATCTACAGTATTGCGATACACTTTTTCTTTAAGTTCGCCTTTTACTTTAAGGAGATCAAATACAGCTGCAGTATTTTGCGTTTCCATCCGGAAAGTATTTTATTCAAATGTAAATGAAATCTGAAACATCTTGGTAGAAAGTTTTCCCATGCTATCAGAGTAGATGTTTCCTTCACTGAATATCATGTTATTAAAACCGTATGACATTTTGAGTTCAATGGCAAACTTAAAGTAAACCGTGTAAAAGTCAAATCCTACTCCAAGATCTCCCGTAAAATCATGTTTATTAAGCTTGACCACCACTTCTGTTGCATTCTCGGCTTTGGCTTTTGTAGAGGAGGCCAGGTCGAATTTATATGAAAAACCGCCGGTTACAAAGGCTCGAAAATTGCCATCGCGTTTCGATTTATATTTAAGATATAGGGGAAAATCGATAAACGTGGAGTTGACATTTTTGGGAATGAATACCAGGCTTGAGTCTCCTTTATTGTAAAGCATAATGGAATAGGTGAGCTTTCTTTCACCGAATTGTAGGCCGGGTAAAAATCGCAAGTCGAAGTAATCGCCGAGCCTCAGATTAGAGACGATTCCAATGGAAAAACCGGGTATAGGGGCAGGTTCTATACCATAAACGCAAGCAGAATCGCCCACCAGGTCTGGGATTTGGTCGCGGTTCCACATCATTTGCTGAAACCCTTCGGTGGGTTTTAGCACAAAAAACATTTGGTTACCTGAAAGATAAAAACCAAAATGCTTGGGGGCCAGGTCAAACTTAGGTAGATTCTCTACCTTTTTAGCTTCCTGGGCACAAATAAGACTGCTCGAAAGGAACAGTAAGCTTACGATGATAATTCTTTTCACGGTCATTACCCGCATAAACGGAAGATGAATACTTTTATTTTATTGTTTGATGCCCCGGTAGAGGGAGGCTATTCCCAAAGTGAGGGTCTCGCATGTGGTTTGATGGAACCCGGCATTTTGTAAGAGCTCAAGAAACTCTTGCCCCTGAGGAAACTTTAGTACCGATTCAGGTAGATACTCATAGGCCCTCCGATTCCCCGAAATTAATCCTCCTAAAAAGGGAAGAAGTTTTAAAAAATAAAAGAGGTAAAGAGCTTTGAAAATGTGGTTTTCTGGAATAGAGAATTCCAGAACCAAAATTATTCCTCCAGGTTTCACTACTCTTTGCATTTCGCTGAGGCCTTTTATAAGGTTATTGAAATTTCTTACACCAAAGGCCACCATAGCAGCGTCAAAGGTGTTCGACTCGAAGGGGAGGTTCTCAGCGGCTCCGCTTAAAAGGGTGATGCGTTCATCTAAATTTTTATGCCTTATTTTTTGTCGGCCTATAGCCATCATTTTTTCGGAAACATCGCAGCCGGTTACTCTACATCCTTGGCGTCGGGCAGCCATCAAAGCCAGGTCAGCCGTACCCGTGGCTACATCGAGTATGTGGTATTCACTACCCAGTGGAAGGTTCTTTACCAATTTCTTTCTCCAGAGTTGATCTACACCAAATGAGAGCAATCGATTGAGTAAATCGTATCGGTGAGCTATTTCATCAAAAGGTATGGGTTTAGGTCTTGGGCCGTTTGTCATGTAACTCGTTTATTTTTCTTTGTGATACATTCTCTTGTATTCTTTGCCAAGCATTTCAGGGTCTATAGGGACCACACCAACTTGTTCACAAACAATACCTCCAGCCAGGTTGGCCAAAAGGGCTGACTCCAAAGGCGAAAGGCCTGCGGCTAAACTTAATGCAGCCACACTGATTACGGTATCGCCCGCGCCTGATACATCGGCTATCTGACGCACATGGGCCGGCAGCACGGAAAACCGCCATTGCCCTTGATCTCGATATCTCAGAGCCATGCCCTTTTCGGATAAGGTAACCATCAGAATTTCACATTGTAACATCTCCTGCAAGCCACCCATTTGTTGCTCGAGTTTTTCAGGAAACAGATGATAGTCGCGGGCTGCACCTATGCCTTCAAGAAATTCTTTTAAATTAGGCTTAAAAAGTGTAGACTGCCTGTAAGCCATGAAATTGCGCCTTTTGGGATCCACGCATACCGGTAGGTGATTTTCTCTCGACAGGGCAATTATTTCTTCGATAAGCATAGGGGTAATTACGCCTTTATCATAGTCTTGAAAGATAAGCGCAGCAGGCTTTTCGAAGGTTAATAATTCTTTTATCTTGTGGATTAAAAGTCGCGACTGATCAGCGCTTAGGGGTACATTTGTCTCTTCATCTACTCGTAAAAGTTGGGTCTTATTGGCAATAATGCGAAATTTTGTAGTTGTGGTACGTCCTCTATCTTTGATGATACCATGCGTAGCTATTCCTTGTCTTTCAATAAGATGAAGAAGATCTTCGCCCCGTACATCATCGCCTGTAACCGAGCATATCAAGGGCTCAGCTCCTAAGCTCTTTAAATTAACGGCTACATTGGCGGCGCCTCCAGGACTTCCTGTGCGTTTTTCTACTTCTACCACTGGCACTGGGGCCTCAGGCGATAACCTTTCAGCCCTACCCCATATATAGGTATCGAGCATGATATCGCCTATCACCAGTACTTTAAGCCCTTTAAATAAATCTATTGGATTATCTTGCATTCCATGTGGCATTAACATGCTGCAAAGATAGAGGATTATACTTGCATACCTTTTAAATTTGAATTTAACACTATATGCCCTAACCCAAGAGAATACCAGGATAATGATATGTATTCTGCTGGTGATTAAGATTTAGTGCTATGGTTTAGAAAGACGGACAATCTCATCCAGCAGCCTGTTGGCCTCTAGGGCGGTTTGGCCCGTTGATGGGCAAATTGTGGGTAACCCTCTGAGTTCCCCAACGATGCTTTCCAGCAAAGGCTGTTGCACGTGCTGGGTTGGTTCTATACGAAATGAAAACTCTCTGTTTTCCAGGTGTACTTTTACGGGGTAAGGCCCAAAAAAAGGCATTTCTATACTCCCTTTATCTCCCACAAAACGAATAAAGTCGGCTGAGTGACCTTCAGGCGCTGCAAAGTTCCATTCTGCTGTAAAAGCAATCTCATCGTTGAGCAGCATGTGGGCAAGGGTATAATCTTCCGCCTCATAAAAGCCTCCTCGGTTTTCGTGAATGCTATTTTTTAGGGTGATCTTATCAAAAACGTAAGCCAGAAAATCGAGATGGTGGGGGGCAATGTCAAACAAATAACCCCCGCCCGAGAGTTCTGGTTTTAAGCGCCATGGAAGTGTTTCTGGGTTCTTTTCTATGGGCCTGGCCGAACGAATGAAACGGAGCTCTCCTTCTTTTATTTTTCCGAGATGTCCCCGCTTAAGAAATTCTTTAAGCCAAACAAAAGGTGGAAGTTTTCGGCGGTAGTAGGCTACATAGAGGGGAAGTGATTTTTGTTTGAAGACCTCATGGATTTCCACTGCTTCAGGGTAGGTCAGCCCCATGGGTTTTTCCAAGTAGCAGGCTTTGCCCGCTTCAGCTACCGCCAATGCATGAGGTCTATGCAAATAATGTGGTGTTGAAACATACACTGCATTTACCTCCCGATCGTTGAGCAATTCCTCCAAAGTACTATAAACCTTTGGAATGTTATGTCTTTGAGCATAATCCACTGCTTTGGGGTAATCGCGCCGAAATACACCTATTACTTGGCTTCCTATTATTTTTGAAAATGCCGGCCCGCTTTTCTTTTCTGCTACATTACCGCAGCCTATAAACGCCCAACGAACTTCCTCAAAAGTCATGGAATTTTATTTTCCTTTTGTTTCAGGTAAGCCTCCCATGGTAGCTTAAAATGAAGGTTCTCCCCAAAATATTGAAGAAATAGCAAGAATGAGCTCGCTTGCTGGTAGCCCGCTATGGAAGTGATTTTATTATTGTTTTCATCCAAAATAACGTAAGAAGGATACGACATACGACCTTGCAACAATGCCGCAGCCAATTGGTGGGGCGCTCTATGCTGGCCCGGCTGGGTGCTAGTCCATTTTCTCCCAGCAAATTCAATCGTATCCTGACGTTCTGCGTTAAGTTTTACACACCAAAAAGTACTACCCATGTATTTTGCCACCGAAGAGTCAGCAAATGTTTCAGCGTCCATTTTCTTACACCATCCACACCAATCAGTATATACGTCAATGAAAATTTTCTTTTTAGGATAGCCCTCATTACGTTTCACCGCCTCTTCAAAACTCATCCAATCAATTTTTACTACCGATTGTGCAGAAATTATCGGCCCAACAAATAAAACAATCCAAGCAAGGTATTTCATCAGCTAAAGCATGGTTTCTTTTTCCCTGCAAAACTATAAAAATCCACATTCCCCCAACCGCCAACCGCAAACCGCCAACCGCCAATAGCCAACCGCCAACCGCCACTAGCTAACCGCCAACCGCCAATAGCCAATAGCTAACAGCTAACAGCTAACAGCTAACAGCTAACCGCCAACCCCCAACAACGCGATCCCAATAACCTCTTGCATCGTATCCACAAAATGAAGATTCAGTCCAGCAATATAGGATGGGTCAATTTCTTTTACATCGTGTTTGTTCGCTTCTGGTAAAATGACATCAGTATAGCGTGCCCGTTTTGCGGCAAGTATTTTTTCGCGAATTCCGCCCACTGGGAGCACTTTGCCTCTTAAGGTAATTTCACCCGTCATAGCCAGGAGTGGTTTTACCTTGCGTTTTGTAAATGCCGAGGCTAGGGCAGTTAACATACTTACCCCAGCCGAGGGACCATCTTTAGGTGTGGCTCCTTCAGGCACATGCATATGTACATTCCATTTGCGAAATTCATCTGGGTCTATATCCAGTTCTTGGGCATGAGCTTTTAAGTATTCCAGGGCAAGCGTGGCCGACTCTTTCATCACATCTCCAAGATTACCTGTCAGGCTGAACTTACCTTCTCCTTTACTCAGGCTCGCTTCAATAAACATAATCTCTCCACCGGCAGGCGTCCATGCCAGTCCTGTTACCACCCCCGCAACCGAATTGTCTATGGCTTGTTCTTTATGAAAAATAGGCACCCCAAGCAATTCTTCAACTCTTTCAGGCGTAACCTGACGGTTAAATTTTTTCTTTTCTGCTATCAATGTGGCATGTTTACGAATAACCTTAGCAATGTTTTTCTCTAATTGCCGAACACCGCTTTCCCGCGTATATTTTTCGATGATGGAAACTACAGCCTCATCGGTAAACCATAGTTGTCGCTTTTGAACGCCATGTTCTTTCAGTTGTTTAGGAATCAGGTGGCGTTTAGCAATCTCCAATTTTTCTTCCAGCAGGTATCCCGGTAGCTCAATCACTTCCAAGCGGTCTCTCAGGGCAGGATGCACGGTTGAAAGGGTATTGGCCGTAGCCACAAACATTACATTGGATAGGTCAAATTCAATTTCGACGAAGTTGTCATAAAATGCATTATTCTGTTCCGGATCAAGTACTTCCAGCAAGGCAGCTTCCGGGTCGCCGTTAATGTTATTTCCGCTTACTTTGTCGATTTCATCGAGCACAAACACCGGATTGGCCGATTTAGCTTTTTTCAATCCCTGAATGATACGTCCTGGCATTGCTCCAATGTAGGTTTTTCGGTGACCACGAATTTCAGCCTCATCGCGCAGTCCTCCCAGCGACATTCTGACATATTTACGCCCCATCGCCCGCGCCAGAGATTTTCCCAGCGATGTTTTCCCCACCCCCGGAGGACCCACTAGACAGAGAATGGGAGATTTAAGATCCCCTTTTAATTTCAGAACTGCTAGGTATTCTAGCAAACGTTCTTTGATTTTTTCCAGCCCATAATGGTCCTCATTAAGAATTTTGCGGGCGCGTTCCAGGTTAAGGTTATCCTGTGTAAATTCATTCCAAGGCAAATCCACCAACGTCTCCAGGTAATTCACTTGAACCGAGTACTCTGCAGCCGCCGTGTGCATGCGCTGCAGCTTGTTCAGCTCGCGCTCAAAGGTCTCTGCTACATGTTTAGCCCAATTCTTTTTCGCTGCTTTTTCTTTGAGCTCATTGATTAATGTACGGTTAGGATCATCACCCAATTCCTCCTGTATGGTTTTGATTTGTTGGTGGAGGATATAATCGCGTTGTTGTTTGTCCAGCTCTGCTTTTACTTTGCTTTGAATTTCCTGTTTGAGTTCCAGCATCTGAAGCTCTCGGGTCAAAATACCTAGGACTTCTTGCGCACGTTGTATTAAATCACGTGATTCGAGCATACGCTGTTTCTGAGGTATATCAACAGGCAGGTTGGAGGCAATGAAATTGATTAAAAATACGGGGCTCTCAATGTTTTGTAATGCCATGGCGGCTTCCGAGGGCGTATTGGGCGATTTTTGGGCTATTTGTATAGCCAGTTCTTTAATGGTAGAAAACAAGGCTATAGTTTTCTGATCATCCAATGGAGGCAACTCTTCAGTATAGGCCGTTACCCTGGCTCTGTGATATGGCTCTACAGTTAGAGGATCAACAATCGAAAAACGCTGCAAGCCTTTGATTATTACCGTGGTGCTCCCGTCAGGCATTTGCAAGGTGCGTATGATGGTAGCTATAGTTCCTGTGGTATAAAGATCTCTGAATTCAGGATCTTCTATATTTCCGTCCCTTTGGGCAACAACGCCGATGCGCTTTTCCGACTTATAGTTATCTTTAATCAATCGAATGGACTTATCTCTACCTACTGTGATAGGTATTATTACGCCAGGAAATAATACCATGTTTCGCAATGGCAATATGGGAAGCTCTTCAGGCACAGGCTCCTTTTGAAGATTCTCTTCCTCTTCACTGGTCAGCAAAGGGATAAACTCAGCCTCTCCCTGCATGATGTCGCTTAAGAATGAATATTCCGAATATTTTTCCATAATTCTATTTGTCAATTTGTCAGTTTGATGAAATAAACTCCCTCGTTTGTTCATTATTGCCGAGGGAGCTTTTTGTAACACCTTTGTAAATCAGTATGATAAATGGCGTTAGACCGGTAGTCGGCTGTATAACTTTCAATAAATGTGCCACTATTCGAAGGCCTCTCTGACGATCTTTTTGAAAGTATCGCCTCTTTCTTCAAAATTTTTAAAAGCATCATAGCTGGCAGCAGCTGGCGACAACAGACAAGTGCCTCCTATAGGTGTTAACTTTACGGCTGCCTCGATCAAATCCTTAAAACTACTTTCCCAGATTACCTGACCTCTATAACCTTTTTCCAGGAGCCCGTCCCTTATTATTTCTCCGGCTTTACCTGTAACCGCTACCACCGGAATGGGATGTTCCATCAAGTATTGTATAATCGGTTGATAATTTATTCCTCTGTTATATCCCCCTCCAATCCATACATCTACAGGGCCTATGGCACCCATGGCCTGTATGGCTGCTTCAGGGATAGTGGCAATGGAATCGTTGTAAAAATGTTTTCCCCCTATTAGCCCCAGATATTCCAGCCTGTGCGGCAGAGCTTTGAAATTAGTCAGGGCATTTTCGATAGTCTCTGGTGCTACATGGCACAACAATGCCGCCGACACAGCCGCCATCAAATTTAATCTATTGTGTGTCCCTCTCAAACTAAAACTTTCTATATTTCCTATGCGGTAAAGCTTCCCCTCAATATTTGCATGCAGTATATTATCTTCAATAAATACTTTGACGCCATGCGCCGGCTGGCTGTCATATGTCACCAATGTGCCGGCCACTTTTGTTTCTGCAATCATTTGCCGCAAAAGCGTGTGACCAGCATGAAAAATCAGATAATCTCCTTTTTTCTGGTAGCGCGCTATATTAAGTTTAGCCTGCTGATAAGCTTCATACGAAGGGTAATGGTCCAGATGTTCTTGGTAGATGTTGAGCCATACAGCTATATGAGGCGAAGCATACGTGTCTTCAAGCTGATGCGATGAAAGTTCAAAGACTACAAGGGTTTCTTCATCCATATCATCGACCCTGCTGATAGCTGGAATCCCAATGTTTCCCAGTAAAATGGCTTTTTTCCCTGCGGATTGTATAAAGTGATAAATCAGGCTGCTGGTGGTGCTTTTCCCTTTGGTTCCTGTTACCCCAACAACTTGCGAGGAAAACATCTCCAAAAATATCCCTGTTTGCGATACAATCCGCGCTTGTCCCGTTTTACCCTTTAGGAGTTGATGAGGAATTCCCGGCGACTTGATGATAACCTCATACCGCCCCAGATCCTCTAAATAGCTTTCACCAACTACAAAATGAACGAAATGGTCGTTCTTCCATTTTTCTTCAGGAATGAGTTGGGCATTGGCATCGTGCACCCATATGTGCACCGTAGGTAAATGTTTCCGTAAATATTCAAGCATGGCACGGCCTTCTCTGCCATAACCTAATAGGCATATTTCGCCTGAGACAGTTAATAGGGATTGCAGGGTCACTTGTTAAGGGCTTTTTTAAGTAATGATGTTTCTGTCGAGTTCAAGAAATGCTCTTCATTAAATGTTTCCAAAAAGGCTTTAAGGTTTTCTTCTCCAGGATTTAGGTATTTTGCTGAATGCTCAAGTAAGGAGGGCAGGGGGCGAGGATGATGGGCCAGTATTGCCTGCAAGGCAGCCTTCACTTCCGAAACAGTTCCCACGCATTCAAAAGGTTTTGTGGGGGTTTGCCCTGTCAATTCTTCAAGATAGGGGAGTAGAGCAATGTCATTCATAAGGTTTTTGCCGAAAATATCCTCGAGTACCTTTTCTTTTGTGAAAGGCGCTAAAATAATCCAAGCAAACAAACATTTAGGACAGGCCCCACACCAACTGTCGGTTTTACTGCCAGCGTTGCAAGAACGAAACACGGTATGATAGGCCGTGAATTTTGAAAAGAGCTGTGCAATTTGAATTTCAAGTAAGGGGCGCAGAAAACTGAAGTAACGGTAACCCTCACCAATGAATTGTTGCACATACTCCCGAAAATCTTTCTCAAATTGAAAGGATTTGGAATATTGATGATTGACGTGGCTGCCGGCAACGGTACTCTCGTTGGCACTGCTTTCGTTGCTCAGGGCAATGTTGTTTATACCCGTAAGCTTCGATGCCACAAGGGTATAAAAAGCTAGCAATGCCGAAAAAGGAGTATGTCCGTTGAGAAAACCTTCTTCATTAAGGCGCAACAGGGTAGGATCTAGGGTCCTATGAATAATTACACTTTCATTTTCATTAAATCCTGCCACGTGGATAGTATCCAGGGTGGCTTTTCGTGGGTTCATGATCAAGGGTACAATTCTAAATCCGCCCCCTTTCAGCAATTCCAGAGTAACCGCTGAATCTTTTCCTCCCCCAATGGGAACAAGATAAGCGTCTGCATCTATTCTGAAAGCCGTCGTTGTGTGAATTAATTCTGCCTGCCTGTTTTCCAGCTTCATGAAGTCTTCTTCATCGGTTTGTATGCCATTTACATGAAAAAACTCCCCCAATCCGTTGTAATATAGCTTTTTCCACCATCTTACCTGTGATTCGGTTAGTTGTGCAGGCTTTAGAATAACGCGAGGGGGACAAGCAGCCTTCCAGTAACTTATAAGTTCAATGAGCCCGATATGGAAGACCAGGTTATCCCATTCTTCATTTTTAACGCGAGGGGCTGTCATCCAGGTATGCAAGGGAATTTGCGCTGTGGGTAAAAAGGTATATTTCCCCGCAAGATTGAATCGAAACTTTATTTCCAATTTTTCAACTGAAAAACTGTAAGTGAAAGATTCGTAAGAAAACCAAGGAAATTTCAGCCTAAGGGCTTCAAAATCGGATTGCCGGCTTTTTAAAGGCATAATTTTTGTGAAATTTTTTTATCACTTCAGGCAACTTTTCCTGAAAAATGGCGTCAAAATTAATAAACAAAACTAAATTGCTCCAGAGATGAAAGACCTGAATAAAATATTGCAAATCAGGTACAACAATGTAAAGCCAGCTTCCGGCCGTTTGCTGGTTGCCGAACCATTTCTGGGCGATCCCTTTTTCAGCCGCTCTGTAGTTCTACTTATCGAACACAACGAAGAAGGTTCTTTTGGTTTGATAATGAATAAGGAAATT
This sequence comes from uncultured Bacteroidales bacterium, assembly GCA_937981455.1. Classification (GTDB taxonomy): domain Bacteria; phylum Bacteroidota; class Bacteroidia; order Bacteroidales; family TTA-H9; genus UBA2030. The sequence continues at coordinate 21,607 of CALJNV010000060.1, forward strand.
CCTGTTAAACCCGCTGAGGCCGCCCCGGCTTTAGCCAGGTTTGATGGTAAGGTCTTCATTGGGGGTCCGGTTCAGCCTCAAAGTATCTTTTATCTGCATACCCTGGGCCCTCGTCTTAACGGCAGCCATCATATCATGGGGCAACTTTATTGGGGTGGCGATGCAATGCAGCTCAATGAAATGATCAACAGAGGAGAGGTGAAGCCCCATGAAGTTAGGTTTTACCTTGGTTACAGTGGTTGGTCTTCAGGCCAACTTAACGATGAGTTGAAAAGAAATTCGTGGGTGGTAACTACTGTATCCGATGATGTCTTGCTCAATACCTCTCCTCGTCATATGTGGAAATTTTTGTTGCAAAAAATGGGCGGCAAATACGCTTACTGGGTTAACTTCCCTTCCGATCCCTTGCTGAATTAGTTAAATGATATTTTCTCCGCCGTTGGGGGCGCATTATTTTTTTCTTCGACTGAATCTTTCACCATGCTTCTGAAATTATACAACGAAAATCCAAACACTCGTCAGGTCCTGCGGGTGGTCGAGTGTCTCAAAGTAGGGGGTATCATTATTTACCCCACCGATACTGTATATGGCATGGGGGCCGATATATGTAATCCCAAAGCCCTCGAACGCATGGCGCGTGTCAGAGGAATTAAAATTGATAAAGCCAATTTCTCTTTAATTTGCCACGACCTAAGTCAGATTTCAGAATACACACGGCCCATTCCCAACTACGTATTCAAAACCATGAAACGCCTGCTGCCTGGTCCTTACACCTTTATTCTAAATGCCAATTCCAACGTACCCCGAATATTCCAGGGCAATAAAAAAACTATTGGTATACGTGTGCCCGACAATAATATCATCCGCACTATTGTTAGAGAATTAGGAAACCCTATCGCTTCCACGTCTATACACGATGAAGATGAAATTATTGAATACACTACTGACCCTGAACTTATTTATGAAAAGTATGAGCATCTGGTTGATATAGTCATTGATGGGGGCTATGGCGGCAATGAACCTTCCACTGTACTCGATTGCACTGGCGATGAAATTTTAGTAGTCAGGGAAGGCAAAGGACCTGTTGATTTTTAATAGATTGTCAAAGGCTCATATATTTTTTTGAAATTTTTCTTTCCTTCCATTTGCACTTCTCGGAAAAAGGCGTACCTTTGCGCCCTCAAATTTCGTGAGCCTCATCACGAACCGACTACGTAGCTCAGCAGGTAGAGCACATCCCTTTTAAGGATGGGGTCCTGGGTTCGAATCCCAGCGTGGTCACCAGCTTTCGAAAGCCGTCTCTGTGGATTCAGGGACGGCTGTTTATGTTAAGGGTTAAAAGTTGGCCTCCGAGTAGGTAAGTGAAACGCAGCCGTATCGAGACGGCCGTCGAACAATGTATCTTCGGATGTTGAGTAAGGACGTCCGGACAAACGCATGAAAATAACCCATACAGCTTCCTATGGCCTGTATCGATGCACACTAATTTTCCTAAACTTTCGTCAAGTGATGCACTGAAATCGGGCGGCTGTCGAGCGATGCACCGAGCGAAATAAAGTTGAGCCAAAGGACATACCGTTACAACCCCTCTTCTCTTTTATCTTATTGACTTTCAATTCTCAAATTCTTCTTAAGAAAAATTTAACAAAAAAAATACTTTAAACTCTTGACAAGCGAAACTTTTTTTGAGTACTTTTGTTACTCAAAACTGCAACAAGCACCAATTAGCCAAACCAACTTCTGCTGATGGAACAAACGCTTAACTGGTACGCTGTTTACACTCGTTCGAAGCACGAAAAGAAATCGGCGCAACTTCTTACCGAACAAGGTATTGAGGCCTATGTTCCACTTCGCAGGGTTATTCGCCAGTGGAGCGACAGACGTAAGTTGGTTTTGGAACCCGTTATTCGTGGCTATATTTTCGTACATGTAGATCGGTCGCACTACGAAAAAGTTCTCAGCACCGATGGCGTGGTTCGTTATGTCTGGTTCAATGGAAAACCGGCAGTAATCCCCGAAAAGCAAATCAACACCCTGAAGGCCGTAGTGGGCAGCGACGTAGAAATCGAAAGTTTGCCTGAGATTTTAAAGCCTGGAGTTTTGGTTAGGGTTATTGCAGGACCGTTAGCCGGATTAGAAGGCGAATTGTTGCGAATAGCAGGAAAGCAAAAGGTAGTCGTGCGCTTGCACGCTTTGCAGCAAATGTTGGCAGTCACTCTATCACCAATTTTATTAGAGCCTGTCATACAATTTGCTTCTGTGCGTTCTTAAAGCGTTTTTCGCCTACCGTTTTTTTCTTTTTTAGGCCCTGTCTTTTTTTAACGATGGGACTGAAGGGGCGAAGCTGTAAGCAAAGGTTATATTTTTAATTCTTAACCATCTGATATTTAATTAATTTTTTTTCTCTGATTTAATAAACTCCGATTGTAATTCCATCATGAATTCAGGATCTGTTTATTTTGAGCTTTTATTGGAGTCATGGAGTGAATATCTTGCTAAATATTTTCATTCTGTTGCGAAACTTCCGGGATTTAGACATATGGAAATCTGCCATTGCGTTCACCACCCTCATCTACAAGCGAACGATAGATTTCCCGACGTATGAAAAGTACTCACTTGTCAATCAGATGCGAAGGGCAGCCACTTCTATTCCTTCTAATATTGCAGAAGGGGCTTCCAGAAAATCCGAAAAAGAGTTTGCTCGTTTCTTGGAGATAGCTATGGGTTCCTCGTTCGAACTCGAAACGCAGATCATTATAGCCACAGAATTAGAATATTTAACCCCCTCAGATGCTCAGGAAATTATAGTTCAACTTAACATTATACAAAAACAAATCAACACCCTGATCACCCGCCTCCGCCCACGCCCCAAGTACCCCCCACCAACCCCCAAAAGCTAACCGCCAAAAGCCAATAGCCAACCGCCAACCGCCAATAGCCAACCGCCAATAGCCAATAGCCAACCCCCAACCCCCTTGATCGACAGCCTCATCACCAGCAAAACCCGAATAAAGCTCCTTCTAAAATTTTTTCTCAATACCTCTGCCACGGCTTATCTGCGCAACCTTGAGGAAGAATTTGGAGAATCCACCAATGCCATACGGGTAGAGTTAAATCGTTTCGAAGACGCAGGGCTTCTCACATCCGAGAATGTTGCCAATAAAAAAGTATATCGTGCCAACACAGCACACCCTCTTTTCCCCGAGTTAAACAATATAGTAAGGAAGTATTTAGGAATTGATAAAATTGTGGAGGAAGTCATTGGCAAGTTAGGCGATGTGCAGGCCGTTTATCTCGTTGGACGCATGGCGCGTGGAATAAATGCCGATACCATTCAGTTATTGATTATTTCAGACAATATCGATCTTCAGTACCTCGACAAACTAGTCAACAAGGCAAGCACCCTTATCGGCCGAAAGATAAGTTATGTCATCACCCCCCCTCAAACCGCTCAATCCATTCTCGAGGAACTCGACCACAAACTAATACTATTCTCTAACGACTAATACCTTTCCCGCCAATCGCCAAAAGCCAATAGCCAACCGCTAACACCCATGCAACAATATCTCGTCACCGGAGGAGCCGGCTTCATCGGTTCCAACATCGTCAAAGAACTTCTCAATCGAGGTGAGCAAGTTCGTGTTCTCGACAACTTTGCCACCGGCAAGCGTGAAAACCTCTTGCCTTTCAATGGAAATCCTAATTTAGAGGTTATTGAAGGAGATTTACGGTCCTTTCATATCGTTCGCGATGCCGTTCGAGGCTGCGATTATGTCTTACATCAAGGCGCTTTACCCAGTGTACCTCGTAGCATTAAGGACCCCATCACTTCCAATGAAGTAAACATTAATGGAACACTCCACATTTTAGAAGCAGCTCGCGAGTTTGGTGTCAAACGTGTCGTTTTTGCATCCTCATCCTCTGTATATGGCAATTCCGAGACCCTTCCCAAGGTAGAGACTATGCCCGTAGCGCCCCTCTCGCCTTATGCCCTCACCAAGTATGCCGGAGAGCGCTATTGCCAGGTGTTTTATACCCTATATGGTGTGGAGACAGTAGCGTTGAGGTATTTCAACGTATTTGGTCCCAATCAAGATCCAACGTCGCAGTACAGTGCAGTGATACCAAAATTTATCAAGATGATGAAGGAAGGACGATCACCAGTGATTTATGGCGATGGCACTCAAAGTCGCGATTTTACGTATGTAACCAACAATGTTGAGGCCAATCTATTGGCATGCACAACACCAGGGATAGCAGGTGAGGTTTTCAACATTGCCTGCGGCGAACGCTATACGCTTCTCGATTTAGTTGATACCATCAACCAGATCCTCGGCACACATATTGAGCCTATTTTCCAGCCTTCGCGGCCCGGCGATGTGAAACACTCACTGGCAGCCATCGAAAAAGCCAAGGACAGATTAGGATTTCAGGTGAAAGTGAGATTTGAAGAGGGGTTGAGAGAATTGGTTTCCAATTTATTACAATAAAATTTAAGTTATTAATGAAGATTGCACTTATTACTGGCATTACGGGTCAGGATGGTAGCTATTTAACAGAGTTACTTCTTGAAAAAGGATATACAGTTCATGGCGTCATAAGGCGCAGCAGTTCATTTAATACCTTTAGGATTGATCATTTATTCAACAATCCCGAGATAATAAACAAACGGTTGTTCCTGCATTATGGTGATTTAACCGATTCTAGCAACTTGAATCGTCTGATAGAAAAAACGCACCCCGACGAAATTTATAATTTAGGCGCACAAAGTCACGTAAAGGTAAGTTTCGAGGTCCCAGAGTATACTGCAGAGGTGGATGGAATAGGGACATTACGTTTTTTGGATGCAATTAAAGAAACGGGTATAAATACGCGTTTCTATCAAGCTTCTACCTCTGAATTATATGGTAAAGTGCAAGAAATTCCGCAAAACGAAAAAACCCCATTTTATCCAAGAAGTCCTTATGCAGCGGCAAAATTATATGCCTATTGGATAGTTGTAAATTATCGAGAAGCTTATAATTTGTTTGCTGTTAATGGTATACTCTTCAACCATGAGAGTGAGCGGAGGGGAAAGACATTTGTTACCCGAAAAATCAGTGTTGCCGTTGCAAATATTATGACGGGCCATCAAGACATGTTATGGTTGGGTAACCTCGATGCCAAGCGGGATTGGGGATATGCTCCCGAGTATGTTGAAGGAATGTGGCGAATGTTACAGGTTGATGAACCCGATGATTATGTCTTAGCCACAAATGAGACACATACAGTTCGTGAATTTGTAGAAGAAGCTTTCCGGGTTTTAGGAGAAGAAATTTATTGGAAAGGGCAGGGTGAAAATGAAAGAGGTTACCTTAAGTCTAGTGGAAAAGCCATTGTGGGTATCGACCCTCATTACTATCGTCCAACCGAGGTAGATTTGTTGCTAGGCGACTACTCTAAAGCCAAAAAAAAACTAGGCTGGGAACCTAAAACAACTTTCAAAGAGCTTGTCAGAATTATGGTGGAAGCAGATTATAAAAAACGATTAGCAGCGTCCCAAAAGTAAAGGCTGTTTCTTCGATTTATTGCATCGACGTAAGTTTTAATCAGTATTAAATAAATTCTCTGTGAAAAATTCAAAAATATATATTGCCGGTCATACAGGTTTAGTTGGTTCAGCTGTACTTGAAACCTTAGTCAATAATGGGTACAGTAATCTCTTAACCATTTCTTCAAAGCAATTAGACCTTCGCAAGCAAAGTGCGGTTGACGATTTTATCGCCCGCGAAAAACCTGATGGGGTGATAATTTGTGCGGCTCGAGTAGGTGGGATATTAGCAAACAATACCTATCCATGGGAGTTTATCTATGACAATTTAATGATTGAAACCAACCTCATCAATGCTGCTCATAACAATGGAGTTCAAAACCTTATATTTTTAGGAAGTTCATGCATTTATCCTAAACTGGCCCCCCAGCCCTTGAAAGAAGATTATTTACTCACGGGTCCATTAGAACCTACCAACGAATGGTATGCCATTGCTAAAATTGCAGGCATTAAATTATGTCAAGCGTTGAATAGAGAATATGGTAGAAATTATATATCTCTCATGCCAACCAATTTATACGGCCCTAGAGATAATTTCGACCTTCAAACTTCCCATGTATTACCCGCACTGATTCGTAAATTTCATGAAGCCAAAAATAATAATCATGCTCCAGTAACGCTTTGGGGAAGTGGTAATCCAAGACGCGAATTTTTATATGTTTCCGATTTGGCTGAAGCTATTCGCTTTATTTTAGAATATCCTGGTAAACTTCCTTCAGATTTAATAAATGTAGGTTGTGGTAATGACATCTCTATCAAAGAACTTGCATTATTAGTTCAGGAAATCGTTGGACACAAAGGTGATATATTTTGGGATGCTTCCAAGCCTGATGGTACTCCGCGTAAATTATTAGATATTGGTTTGATTCAATCTTTAGGCTGGAAGCACGTCGTAAACCTACGCGAGGGAATTGAAAAAACTTATGATTGGTTCAAATTACTTTAGTTGGCCAATCGGAAATTTGCAGATCTCACCTCCTATACAAACCCTAGAAATGGTAGTTTAGACTGAGTATATCTGCTGCGCGAAGGACTTCCACCCGATAGGGTCATCAAAACAGGTAGTCCTATGTATGAGGAACTGCATCATTATATGCCAAAGATCATGGCCTCCGATGTTCTGACACGTCTTGGCCTCGAAAAAGAAAAATATTTCGTCGTCTCTGCCCACCGCGAGGAAAACATTAACAGCGAGAAAAATTTCAAGGGATTAATTGATTCACTGAATCTCATCGCCGAAAAATACGGTTATCCCATCATCGTTTCAACACATCCCCGCACTCGGAAAAAAGTGGACCTGACCAATCCGTTCAAATTTACACAATCCGCTTCATTTGTACTGAACCTGTCGAAGTACCCGGCATCAATGAATAGCAACATAGATAATACAGTTCAAGCAGATACCCAAAAATAAAAATCTATGTAAATTCGCCCAATCTGCGTCCTCTGTACTGAGCAAATCCGATTGTATCTGCGATCCAATAATCAACAGCGCACTTATAACACAATTCAGACAATATCATCAACATTATGTTGTTACCTTCAGGTCTGGTTATCGCTTTATTCATCCAAAGGTGAAAACACGATCACCCCGAGAATCTGTTTCAATTAAAAGATTAATTCACCCCTTTATGCGTAACATAAATTGCATAATTTAGATTTTAAAAAAGATACAACGAATGGAAATACCTAAAGGAAGTAAATTATTAATTACTGGAGGTACAGGCTCTTTCGGCAATGCAGTATTAAACCGTTTTATGAATGACGATCGGTTTGATGAGATCCGTATTTTTTCAAGAGACGAAAAGAAACAGGACGACATGCGCAGGCGTCTTAACAACCCAAAAATAAAGTTTTACATAGGCGATGTAAGAAATCAGAGTGCAGTGGATATGGTTGTAAAAGGAGTGGATTATATTTTTCATGCTGCCGCACTCAAACAAGTGCCTTCCTGTGAGTTTTTTCCTATAGAAGCAGTAAAAACCAACATACTTGGAACGGACAATGTGCTGAGTGCCGCCGAACGTTACCACGTCAAACGTGCAGTAGTGTTGAGCACCGACAAAGCGGCTTATCCCATCAACGCCATGGGTATGTCGAAAGCTCTGATGGAAAAGGTGATGATTGCCCGCTCCAGAAACCTTGAGGATAACGGAACGGTGTTTTGTGGAACGCGATATGGCAATGTGATGGCTTCTCGCGGATCGGTCATCCCCTTGTTTGTTGATCAGATTAAAACAGGCAAACCATTGACCATCACCGACCCGAATATGACCCGCTTCATGATGACCCTGGAGGATGCAGTCGATCTTGTGCTTTATGCCTTCGAACATGGGCAAAATGGAGATATTTTCGTACAGAAAGCCCCGGCAGCCACAGTGGAAACTTTGGCTAAAGCTTTACTTGAGCTCTATCAGGCTGACAATCCGATACGCATCATCGGCACACGACACGGCGAGAAACTTTATGAGACACTTGTAAACCGCGAGGACATGGTCAAAGCCCAGGATATGGGAGATTATTACCGCATACCGGCCGACACCCGAAACCTTAATTATGAATTATACTTTAGCCAAGGCGTGCAAGATGTTTCAAAATATGATGAATACCACTCGCACAATACACAACAACTTGATTTAGAGGGAATGAAAAACTTACTGCTGAAACTGCCAATGATCCGCCGCGATATCCTCGGCGATATGGAAGCAATTCAATACCCGGACTGATTTTATACTACACAAAGTTTCTCAGCTTTAAATACTGAGAAACACAGTGAAGCCTCAAGAATTCAGCAACATTTCAATAAAAAGCTTCATAATAAATTGTGTAACACTTAGCACGACACTGTGAAACAAACACACCGTGCAACTTATCAAAGGCAACATTCATAGAGATCAACGTGGAATTGTAAGATTCGTAAACGATTTTCATTTTGAAAATGTAAAGCGCTTCTACACCATCACCCACCCTGACATCGACACCATCCGTGCCTGGCAGGGGCATAAACGGGAAACCAAATACTTCTTCGTCTCTAAAGGCAGCTTCGTCATCAACTGTATAGCTGTTGACAATTGGGATTCACCTGCTAAAGACCTCAAAATCAATACCTATACCCTCATTGACACCCAAAGCGAAATCCTCATCATCCCTCCCGGCCATGTCAACGGCTTCAAAGCCTTAGAACCCGACTCAACAATGATCGTGTTTTCGGATATGTTGTTGGAAGACTCTAAAATGGATGATTACCGATTTCCTGTCGACTATTGGGAAATGAAAATTTCTCGCTGATCACCGCAGATCAAAATGCAAATCATCACTAATATGCGGAAAAATAAATCAGCGCAAATCAGCGAGAAAACCAGCGCCCATCTGAGAGAAACAATAAAATATGATTAAAGTAGGAATCACCGGCCAAGCAGGTTTCGTCGGCACCCATTTATTCAACACCCTCGGACTACAGCCCGGGAAATTCGAACGCATCCCTTTTGAAGATGGTTATTTTCAGGATGAAGATAAACTCAAGAACTTTGTCCGATCCTGCGATGCCATTGTACACCTGGCTGCCATGAACCGCCACCACGATCCCGAACTCATCTACAACACCAATATCAGATTGGTCAAACAACTCATCGCCGCCTGCGAAGCCACAAAATCTACTCCACATATACTTTTTTCATCATCAACGCAGGAAGAACGCGAAAACCTCTACGGAAAATCTAAAAAGGAAGGCCGTAAGCTCTTCGAACAGTGGGCACACATCAACAACGCCCAATTCACAGGCCTTATCATCCCCAATGTTTTCGGCCCCTTCGGTCATCCTTACTACAACTCCGTTGTAGCTACTTTCTGCCACCAGCTTACTCATAACGAAACACCAAAAATCGAGGTGGATGGAGAACTAAAGTTGATTTACGTAGGTGAATTGGTAAATGAGATTATATCCAATATTCAGTTGCACAGCGTCGCTCAGAGTCAAACACAGAGTAACACTTTGAAACACTGTGAAACCAAACAGATACCTCATAGTTCAACCATCAAAGTCTCCGATTTACTATCCAAACTCACACAATACAAAAACGACTACTTCGAAAAAGGCGAAATACCCAACCTAAATATACCCTTCGACCGTAACCTCTGGAACACCTTCCTCTGCTATATCGACCATGAAAGCTTCTTTCCTTATCATCTAAAACTTAATACCGACCACAGAGGCACTTTCGTCGAAACTGTTAAACTCAACAGCGGAGGACAAATAAGCTTTTCAACCACAATGCCCGGTGTTACCCGCGGAAACCATTTTCATACCCGCAAGGCAGAGCGTTTTGCCGTCATAAAAGGAAAAGCACGCATCCAGCTACGCCGTGTCGGCACAAACAAAACCATGAATTTTTATCTCGATGGCAATCAACCGGCTTTTGTTGATATGCCCATCTGGCACACACACAACATCACCAATATTGGAGACGAAGAACTCTACACCATCTTCTGGATCAATGAACATTTTAATTCTGAAGATACAGATACATATTTCGAGAAAGTTTAGCACGGAGTGGAAAAGTGGAAAGGTGGAAAAGTGGAAAGGTGATAAAGTGGAAAGGTGGAAAAGTGATAAAGTGGAAAAATGGAGGTGTGGGTGTAGAGATGAAGGGGAAAACAATAAAGTAGTAAATTACTAATATACAATAGGTTAAATAATCGCTATGGAAAGGGATTTAAATAGGGTAAGTAGTTTTAGGGATCTGGATGTTTGGAAAAAATCCATGGAACTTTCAGTGGATATCTACAATATTACCCAGTCTTTCCCCAGTACGGAATTATATGGATTAACTTCACAATTGCGCCGGGCTGCAGTTTCCGTGGCGTCAAACATTGCCGAAGGATCAGGGCGTAGTTCTACAAAAGAATTTCTTCAATTTCTGAACATTGCCAATGGCTCACTTGCCGAAATAGAAACACAATTGGAACTAGCCTATCGCCTTAATTACATACAATCAATCGAAATACAGCCTAACATCAACCATATCAGAAGCATGATATTCGGACTCATCCGCTCACTCCGCAAAAAACTCTAATTCACTAACCTCACCACCCTACCACCCTACCACCTTACCACCCTACCACCTTACCATGAAAAAACTCAAAGTCCTCACCGTCGTCGGCACCCGTCCTGAAATTATCCGCCTCTCCCGCGTCATGGCAGCCCTCGACGCTTCCGAAGCCATCGAGCACATTACCGTCCATACCGGCCAGAATTACGATTATGAGCTGAATCAGATTTTCTACGAAGACCTCGAAATCCGGAAACCTGACTATTTCCTTAATGCGGCCGGAGACACTCCCTCGGCCACCATTGGTCAGATTTTAATCAACATTGATCCCATACTTGAAAAAGAAAAGCCCGATGCCTTCCTGGTACTGGGCGATACCAATTCGTGCCTCTGTGCCATTCCGGCAAAAAAAAGGCATATCCCTATTTTTCACATGGAAGCAGGTAACCGTTGTTTCGACCAGCGAGTACCTGAAGAGACCAACCGAAAGATTGTAGACCATATTTCCGATATCAACCTCACTTACAGCAGTATAGCCCGGGAATATCTGCTGCGCGAAGGACTTCCGCCCGATAGGGTCATCAAAACAGGTAGTCCCATGTATGAGGTCCTGCATCATTATATGCCAAAGATCATGGCCTCCGATGCTCTGACACGTCTATGCCTCGAAAAGGAAAAATATTTCGTCGTCTCTGCCCACCGCGAGGAAAACATTAACAGCGAGAAAAATTTCAGGGGATTAATTGATTCATTGAATCTCATCGCCGAAAAATACGGCTATCCCATCATCGTTTCAACACATCCCCGAACCCGCAAAAAGCTGGAAGAGGTACAGGGGCAAGACAAAAGTATTAAGACAAAAGACAAAAGTGAAAAAGATGGGTATGCTTTGCATCCATTGATTGAATGGCAGAAACCATTGGGTTTTTCTGATTACAACGCACTGCAGATCAATGCCTTTGCTGTTCTCTCCGACAGCGGCACCATATCCGAAGAATCCTCCATCATGAATTTCCGTGCTCTCAACATCCGCGATGCACACGAACGCCCCGAAGCTATGGAGGAAGCCAGTGTGATGATGGTAGGCCTCAATCCTGAAAGAATACTTCAGGGCCTGGTGCAGTTACAATACCAAAAAACAGGTAATGAAAGAAATTTCAGGCAGGTAAGCGACTATGCCATGCCCAATGTGAGTGAAAAAGTTGTGAGGATTATCCTTGCCTACAGCGATTACGTAAGAAGGGTAGTCTGGAGCGAATAATATCCGACAGATAACACTAATACCAATAGATAAAAATTCTTAAAAAATTTATTGAAATTCTACTCAACTTACATTAGGTCTCAACGAGGCTCTTTGTACCTTCATTACGTCTATTACTTGGGACATCCGAGTTACATCCATGAAGGGCAGGATTACAATACGATTCATTCGAATAGTTAATAAAATGTTGTAAATCTTCGCTTAGCAAACCAGTATTGTCTGACAAAGACAAATTATGTAATAAACACTAATTTTTTAATAGACTAATAGTTTTTTTAAAATTTTTAACCTTAATTGGCAGTATAAATTATGTAATCTAAATTAATATTTTCATATTAATTAAATTACTTATAATATTCATTTAAAGTCAATTTTATAACGAATAAAATGTTTTAGTAAAAGTAATTTTATGGGAACAAAAATTTTGTATCAAGGAAAAATACGCGATGGACAATTTGGCAATTTCACTGATGAAATATATAAAATATGTGAAGAAATAGATACAGGCTTAATATATTTAGAGCCCTTTCCTGAAATTGACTATACTGATGATAAATATAGAGAAAGTGTTAATGGAGAAAATTCTGTAGCAAATTATTATAAACTTCATGAGGAAAATCAATTGAAATTATTCACCAGACTTTATCCCTATTTAAAGCGAAATCAATCAGTTGCTGATATTGGATGTGGAGGAGGAATTTTTCTAGATCTTGCAAAAAGCCTTGATTGTAGTACCATCGGAGTAGAGCCGAATTTTCTTTTCTTTTCCTT
>CALJNV010000061.1 GCA_937981455.1 uncultured Bacteroidales bacterium
TTCAACAACCGATTTTTCTCCTTCTGAACGTCCCGAGTGAATTAGGAAGAAGTTATCAGGGTCGAGCTTGACGGGGGCAATGGCTGCTTCAGCCCGGGGGTTATACAATTCGGGCGATTCAAGTCCCAGGCAGGCACCGTCGCATTGCCCGATGGAATGATGGAAACAAGCTCCCCGTGTTTTGTAAAGTCCGTTGAGCTTTTGACACAGGCGGTGGGTTTCGGTTAAAAAGAATAAAGCCTGACGGGCGGCTCGCATCGAATTAAATGTAGTAACAGGAATCTGATCACCATGGAGTTTTTCGATTTTCAGACAGAGATATCCTTTGTCGTTGTAGTAGGCAAAAAGGCCGAAGTTAAAACCTACCCGGCGCTGCTGGCGATTATACAAAGGCGTATGTCGTTTAATTTCTTCCGATTCAAGAAGTTGGGCTAAAAGGTCGTTCCCTGCCATTTCGAAAGAGACATCGGCTATTGCAGCCCTCATCTCGAGCGCCTTGCGAGTTGTTTCGTTGCGCAAATGCTGAAGAACCCTGTCTTTTATGTTGCGGCTTTTACCAATATAAATAATATCGCCGTGGGCATTGAAAAAATAATACACGCCGGGTTTTTCAGGCAATTGGTCGATGGCATGGCCTGACAGACCTGAGAGCGTTCCACTGAGGTTGAGTTTTAGAGGATCGGGGTCGATGGCCAGCAACCTTTCGAACAATTTAACAGTAGCCCTTGCATCGCCCGCAGCCCTGTGCCGGCCATTGATTTCAATGCCCAGGTCAGTGCAAAGATTTCCCAGGCTGTATGAACGATGGCCTGGCAAGAGTTTGCGGCTGAGCCTAACGGTGCAAAGTTTCTCGCGCGCAAAGCGGTAGCCCAGACTTTTAAATTCTTCACGCAAAAAACTATAGTCAAACCCTACATTATGTGCAACAAAAACACAATCCTGAGTCATTTCCACCACTTTACGGGCAATCTCGAAGAATCGTGGTGCCCCTGCCACCATGGCATCGTTGATACCTGTAATTTGGGTGATGTGCCAAGGTATGCGTTGCTCAGGATTAACGAGGGTTGTAAACTCCTCGGTTATCTGCTTTCCATCAAAATTGATGATTGCTATTTCTATGATACGTCCGTCGCGGGCCGAAGTACCCGTAGTTTCCAGATCGACAATGGAATATTTTCCCATGTTGCAGTCTGCATGAAAAGATAAAGACAGGTTTCAAATATCGAGTTTGTTACGTATGGCTTTAACGTCGTTTCTGATTTCGTTGACTGTGCCGTAAATGGCATCGGAAGTAGAGAGGGGCTCGGGAAACTGTTCCGTCATGTAGTTGACAAATTTCCAAACTTCCCGCACGTCTTTAATGTCCACATCGAAAGGTTCATAAGCGGGATTAAGGGAGAAGAGGCGTAGGGTTCCATCGATTTCTATACGGTTTTCCACTACCTTGAATACAATACCTTCCGAAAGGGTAAGTATGATGTAGGGGTAGCGATTTCGGAGGGTCTGCCAGTTGTGCACAAATTCGCCGGTAACATAAGCCCCTGGAGGGATGGGCAACATACTGTCGCCCGAAATCTGGAAGGTACGATATTTCTTATTTTTAGAAAGAAAAGGCAACCTGAAGGTAGGTAGCACACTTACAAAATCGGGATCGGCAAAACCTGTTGCATAGCCTGCCTTGGCCTTTTCATTCACCAGTTCAATATTCTCTTCATTATCGGTATTCACGGTGGTGGCCAGCACCCTGAGGTGAGTACCTCGCACAAAAGGGTCGTGGCCGTGCTCAAGCTGCCAAAGCTGGCTCTCGGTGAGGCGGCTCAGATCGACCCGAATGAGAGTATCTACAGAAATCTTGTAATAATCGGAAAAAGCAAGTAATACGCTCATGGGAGGCTCGGCAATGCCGTTTTCGTAGCCACTGAGTGTAGGCCGCTTCATGTCGAGGGCAATGGCTACCTCGTCTTGCGTGCGACCCTTACGCTTTCGGAGAAATTTAATATTTTGGGCAAAAAACATAGGAATATCTTTTGTGCAAAGATAAAAAGATCTATCTAAAATTATTAGTTTTTAAACAAAAAAAAGTTTAAAAAAACAACATTTTTCGTAAAAATCATTTAATCAATTATTTAAATCTAACGTAAAAATTTTCTAGTAAATAGTCGCTGTGGTTTGAGAGAAACGGCTCATTGAATCATTTAGCCACCGAGTTATTAACATTTTTACAATTCTCTTAGAGAAAAAATCTCAGAACAGGAATAGCGTTTTTTATATTTTGATTATATTGTAAACAAATTTTTGATTAAAAAACAAACAAAAAAATATGCAAAACAAGATATTTCAGAAGGAAGCATCAGCAGGGCAGGTACGTACCATCGTACACCTTGACATGGACACATTTTTCGTTTCAGCAGAACGATTATACAACAGTAAACTAGAAGGTAAGCCGGTAATTATCGGAGGTTTGGGCGATCGAGGCGTGGTAGCAGCATGCAGCTATGAAGCTCGGCGCTTTGGGGTTCATTCGGCCATGCCCATGCGCATGGCCCGTATGCTCTGCCCCGAGGCCATCTTCATCCGTGGCGATATGGAACTGTACAGCCGGCTTTCGCGTACGGTTACCGAAATCATCGCAGAGAAAGCTCCACTTTTCGAAAAAGCCAGTATCGATGAGCATTACCTCGATCTTACGGGCATGGATCGTTTTTTCGGCTGCTACAAATGGGCTCACGAGTTACGCGAAACCCTCATCAAAAACACGGGTCTGCCCATATCGCTGGGTCTATCGGTCAACAAGACAGTAGCCAAGATTGCCACCAGCGTGGCCAAGCCCAACGGAGAGAAAGAAGTCCCTCCGCCTTTGGTCAGGCCTTTTTTAGCCCCATTACCTATTAACAAAATACCGGGCATGGGAGAAAAAACCTATCAAATCCTCCGCACCATGGGCATCGCAACCATAGAAACCCTGAGCCAGATCCCCCCCGACATGATGGAACGCCTGCTGGGCAAAAACGGGCTGGTGCTCTGGCGTCGGGCCAACGGCATAGATCCCTTACCCGTCGTCCCTTACTCGGAAGAAAAATCGATGAGCCATGAAACCACCTTTGAGCAAGACACCACCGACCTACAAATGCTCAACGATACACTCTTTCGCATGAACGAACGGCTGGCTTTTGACCTGCGCCGCAAACAAAAACTCACAGGATGTGTAACCGTAAAAATACGCTACGCCAACTTCGACACACACACCCTACAAAAGCATATTCCCTATACCTCACTCGACCACGAGCTGTTTCCTGTGGTTAAGGCACTGTTCGAAAAACTTTACCAGCGCCGCATGCTCATTCGCCTGGTAGGCGTAAAATTTAGCCACCTAGTAAACGGCGTGCATCAGCTCGACCTTTTCGACCCCTCTCCCCGCCTCATCGAACTCTATAAAGCCATGGACCGCATTCGCTTGCGCTACGGCCCCAAAGCCATACGCAAAGGAGCTGCCTTCTAAGCAGACCCCTTTTTCTTTTCCTATTTCCTAATTATTTTTCCACAATACGTACGACCGCGAACAAACAATTTATACACATAAACTCCGGCAGGCAACGACTGAGCTGAAACTTCGGCCGGCAGACACAGCGGGGTAAACAGCACCCTTCGGCCCGACAGGTCGTTCAACTCGAGGTATCCACTCCCCTCGCCGCTCAATCGAATTACCTCGACAAATGGATTGGGATATACGCTCACGCCAGGTTTGGCCTCCATCGCCTCGGCGCCTGTGAAATCGCGATGCTTGTAGAAAATTTCCTTCGTACGATACAGATTCCACATAGCACCGTCCCACCAATAGTTATAAACGCTCAGCGGCTGATGACGCATATACATCGAATCGATAAAAAGGGGCCACAGCAGCTCTTCTACACCGATATTGTTGTTGTAATCAATCACCTGCCTTTCGACTGGAATCCATACAAAACCCGATAAATCGTACCACCACCAAAGGGACTCTACCGGATTGCTCGCTCCATCGAAAACATTCACATACCTCGCCATCGGAACAAACGAAGTTCCATCGTAGCTCACATACTGGATAAGGGTATCCGGATCGCCCAGCGAAGTGTACGACTGGGTAAAACTATTGGTAGCCACATAGCTGCCCAACGACGGTTCCCATGTATAATACTGACGCTCAATCAGGCGCCCCTGCACATCGTAAAAATTAAGCGCTTTCGAGGAATTCTGCCACTGCATATTGCCCAGATCGTACCAGTAATAAAAAGTCAAATGATTGAGATTGCCTATGTAGAAGTATTCGGTGCGGTCGGAATAAATCCATGAAAGCCAGGGAGAGTAAAAAAGATAACCTATCTCCTGTGTCAACAGCCCGTTATTATCCCTCAGGTATTCGCGCCGGGTATTGGGCAACAAATATCCCAGGCTATCAGCTTCATAATAAATAACTTCCTTCAAACTTCCGTCCGGATAGTAAGCATAAACATAACGGGAAATGATTTTGTACCCATTCAAGGGGTCGCCGGCAAACGAGGTCACCTTTTGAGTATCCACCGCATATTCATACACATCATAAGCTCCCAACCACCAATCTCCGATTCCTTTTTTAACGACATTCCCGTAATAGGTGTAAATAGTATCGATCAGGCCATCCGTCCGAAATATCACACTATCTTTCACCGAAGGCAACATCTGGCCCGAAGGAGTGGAGTAGGCAAAACTAGCCTGGCAGTTAAAACGCATATACTCGTCATAGTCGTAAGTTTCCGCACTGGTCGTTACCAGCATAGCGCCTGTTGAATCCGCTTCATAATTCACGGTGCTGTCTAGAACGTAGAGAGA
This sequence comes from uncultured Bacteroidales bacterium, assembly GCA_937981455.1. GTDB lineage: Bacteria > Bacteroidota > Bacteroidia > Bacteroidales > TTA-H9 > UBA2030. The sequence goes on from CALJNV010000061.1 coordinate 4,843, forward strand.
AATTAGGGGAATGGCCCGTTGGGCCTGGTTTAGCATGCGCACAAGTGTGGGCCGGTCTTTCAGATGTCCTGTCCACTTGTCTTCCCACGCTGTGGGATGCTGAGCCCAGGTTATACCAGCCCATCCCACAATGCCCAATAAGGTAAGCATAAACCTGCACTTCATGGTTGATTGATTTGGTTCCCACAAAATTAACTCCATCGGCAAAGAATTTATACAGGTTTACTACGTGTTTTACTGCTTTTTTTCTACTGATTTATGGTAATATTCATTAGGTTTGCACTGAGCTTTTGATCCAAAACAACTGTTTATGTATAAATTGTTTATCCCTTTTCTACTCATGGTTTTCATCGCGCCCAATGCCATAGCCGAAGAATTTTCTACCCTGGGAAACCTCCAATCGATGAAGCAACAGGGCCCGAGCCTTGAAATAAAAACCTCAAATGGCAACGCATTAGTTACCGTAATGCGGCCCGACATTTTTCGCATCCGCATCGTCAAAGACCACTTTGGCCCCGATTTTTCTTATTCAGTGGTCAATAAACCGCAAAAAACAGAATACAAAGTCACTCCTACAGACCAAAAGATAAGTATCAGAACTTCGGCTTTAATATTAGAGATTACAACACAACCAGTACGATTTACATTCAAAACACTCGACGGCAAAATCATCAACCAGGATGACCCCGCACTGGGTACTAACTGGAATGGAACAGAAGTAACCACATGCAAAACCTTGTTTAAGGAGGAAAAATTTATAGGATTAGGAGAAAAAGCAGGCAACCTTGACCGACGCGGATCCTTCTATTGGCATTGGAATACCGACAATCCCCACTACGATAACAACAGCGACCCGCTTTACTCCACCATTCCATTTTATATAGGTCTGCATTCAGGGCTGGTTTACGGAATTTATTTCGATAATACCCATAAATCTTATTTCAATTTCGGGGCTTCTCAAGAGAGATTCAGCTCTTTTGGGGCCGACGATGGGGAAATGGATTATTACTTTATCGGAGGACAAAAAGTGGCTGACATTATCGAGGGCTATACCTGGCTAACCGGCCGAATGCCCATGCCCCCTTTATGGGCATTGGGCAATCAGCAATGCCGCTGGAGCTACTATCCTGATGAGGAGGTGCTATCCGTTGCAAATACCTTCAGGCAGAAAAAAATCCCCGCTGATGTCATCTACCTCGACATCCATTACATGGACGCATACAAAGTTTTTACCTGGCACCCGGCACGCTTTAGCCAGCCTGACAAGTTATTGAGCAAACTCAAGGAAATGGGCTTCCACACCACAGTGATCATCGATCCAGGTATCAAGGTCGAAAAAGATTATCAGGTCTATGAAGAGGGTTTAAAAAACGATATGTTTATAAAATATCCTGATGGGCAACCCTATCAAGGCCAGGTTTGGCCGGGTTGGTGCCATTTTACGGACTATACTAAACCTCAGGCGCGCACCTGGTGGGGCAAACAATTTAAAGGGCTGATTGACAGCGGTGTAGAAGGCTTTTGGAATGACATGAATGAAATAGCCACCTGGGGACAAGCTACACCCAACTTTATAAAATTTGACTGGGAAGGTCAGGGGGCGAGCTACCGCAAAGCCAAAAACATTTATGGAATGCTCATGGCACGCAGCACCTATGAAGGCGCAAAGTCATTCATGAAACGCAGGCCTCTTGTGCTCACCCGGGCGGGTTTTGCAGGTTTGCAGCGTTACACGGCTATATGGACGGGCGACAACCAGGCCAACGACGACCACATGTTATTGGGAATCCGTTTGGTCAACAGCTTGGGCCTTTCAGGAGTAGCGTTCAACGGATATGATATCGGCGGATTTGGTGGCGATGCCCCCCCTGCCCTCTATGCGCGATGGATCAGCTTGGGCGCGCTCTCTCCTTTCTGCCGCACCCATAGTGCCTTCAATACCAAAGACTCAGAACCCTGGTCTTACGGTGAAGATGTAGAGAATATTGCCCGTAATTATATCAATTTCCGCTATCGACTGATGCCATACCTCTACAGCCTCTTCAGAGAAGCACACAAAACGGGCTTACCTGTTCAGCGAAGTTTAGCTATCGAATATGCCTCCGATCCCAGAACTTTCTACTATGTGTATCAAAACCAATATACCCTTGGACCTTCCATACTCGTTGCACCGCTCAAAAGCACAGAAGAAATTGCGAGGGTTTTCCTTCCTCAAGGGCAATGGTATAGGGTGTATGATGACCAGATACTTGATGGCAACACTGAAATTCTTACTGAAGCCCCTCTCCATCACCTGCCCCTATTCGTCAAAGCAGGGAGTATTATTCCCGTATGGCCGGTTGTTCAACACACAGGCGAAGACCCGGGCGACGTGCTTGAAATACATATTTACAAAGGGAATGGAGTGCATTCCTTTGTTTACTATGAAGATGACGGGCTTACCTACAATTATGAAGAAGGAAAATTCTACGAACGGCTGATCACCTATGATGGGGATAAAAATACCCTGACCCTTTCCCCCAAAAAAGGCAATTACCCCTCTCGCTTTAACACTTTAAAAATCATCCTACACGGGGATAATGAAAAAGCCAAAATAAAAGAAAAACTTATCGGGAGAGAAGACTTTATTATTAGCAGCATTTTACCCGAAGGATTTGGATACACCCAAGCCAATCCCCAGGTTCTTCTCCGCCTGACAGACGATGAAGTCACCCTGAACTTATGATTTCATGGAAACAACGTTAAAAAATAAAGTAGCTATCATCACAGGAGCATCCTCTGGAATAGGAGAAGCCATCGCAAAGGCGCTTGCCCACGAAGGGTGCAAACTGGTGTTGGCTGCCCGACGTATAAAAAGGCTTACAGCTCTCAGAGAGGCACTAACAGAAGCTGGAGCTGAAGCAATAGTTGTGCAAATCGATGTAACCAGTCCGGGACAATGGAAATGCCTTGTAGATAAAACCATGGAAACATGGGGGCAAATCGATATTTTGGTCAACAATGCAGGAATCATGCCCCTTTCGTTCATCAAAAACTTGCGTATCGATGAATGGGAGCAGATGATTGATGTAAACCTTAAAGGCGTGTTATACGGAGTTGCAGCGGTTTTACCCCTCATGCGCCATCGCAAATGTGGACATATCATCAACATCAGTTCTACGGCAGGACGTTGGCTTTTTGACGGAGGCGCAGTCTATTGTGCAACCAAGTTTGCCATCAATGCCTTTTCTGAAGGTTTTCGGCGTGAGATTACCGCCAGCGAAGGTATTCGTATGACTTTGATAGAGCCGGGTATCACCTCCACTGAGCTGCATCTGGGTATCAAAGATCCCGACGTATTGCATGCTGGAAATAATCAGCCTCCCATTACCCCACTGCAGCCCGAAGACATTGCAAAAACCACGGTTTATGCACTATCGCAGCCCCAACATGTAAACATAAATGAAGTGCTTGTGATGCCTACAAATCAAAAACTATAACCCAACCTATATATTCAAAAGCCATGTTTACAGAAAATGACCTCAAACAGCTCAGAGAAAAAGGCATTGAGCCTGAAACCGTTTTAAGCCAGATAGAACATTTTAAGAAAGGATTTCCATTTGCCGAATTAATGGCTCCTGCAACCATTGGCAATGGAATTATGAAATACAACGATGACGAAATTGCCGAATTAGAGGATTATTTCGAGGCTGAAAGCCAGCAGCTCGAAATCATGAAGTTTGTACCGGCCTCAGGTGCTGCCACTCGAATGTTTAAACACCTATTTGAGTTTAAAGAAAAATTTGATGGAAGTGATGCGGCGCTGCAAGCTCTAGAAAAAGATAAAAGTTTTAACTCGGTTTACATTTTTTTGACGCGTATTCACGACTTTGCATTTGCCCATCTCCTCGACGAAAAACTGAAAAGTAAAGGAAGCAGCCTTGCTGCAGCCTTGCAGAAAAAAGATTACAATCTTATCGTCTCGGGTGTGCTCGAGCCCTGGGGACTCGATTACGCCAACCTGCCCAAAGGTTTGATTTTATTTCACAAATACCCAGAAGGTCCACGTACAAGTGTGGAAGAGCATCTTGTGGAAGGGGCACTGCATGCACGAAATTCGAATGGAGAGGTGCATATTCACTTTACCGTATCGCCCGAACATAAAAACAAGTTCGAAGAACTCATTACAGATAAAAAACCTTATTTCGAAAAAAAATTGGGAGTAAAATACCGCATAGACTATTCTATTCAAAAACCCTCCACCGATACCATTGCTGTAGACTTGAACAACGAGCCTTTCCGCAATGCCGATGGAAGTTTGCTTTTTAGGCCCGGGGGGCATGGGGCTCTGCTACAAAACCTCAATGAAGCGGGAGGCGATATCATTTTTATTAAAAACATTGACAACATCATTGGCGACAGACTTAGGGCAGAAACTATTAAGTATAAAAAAGTAATCGGTGGTTTGCTTCTCAAAATCCGCCACCAAATCAATGAATTTTTGTTTGCACTGGATGCAGGTGGAGCCCAGGCAGAGAGGATAGCCAACATGGAAATTTATGCCCAGAACCAACTATTTATCAATATTCCAGATACTTATTACAATTTATCTCTCAATGAAAAAGGACAATGGTGGAAACAACGGTTGAATCGGCCCATACGTGTTTGTGGCATGGTAAAAAATGAAGGAGAACCTGGTGGAGGGCCATTCATAGTAAAAAACAGCAACGGTGAAATAAGTTTGCAAATTGTTGAGTCGTCGCAAATCAACATAAAAGATCCAGCACAAAAAAGCCTTGTAGACCAGGCCACCCATTTCAATCCCGTCGACCTTGTGTGCAGCATGAAAGATTACCGGGGGCGGCGTTTCAATTTGGCTGACTTCGTTGATCCCCAAACGGGTTTCATTTCCCTTAAATCGAAAGATGGGCGCGAACTCAAAGCCCTTGAGTTGCCAGGACTTTGGAATGGAGCCATGGCCCATTGGCTGACTGTATTCGTTGAAACTCCACTGATCACTTTCAACCCCGTAAAAACTGTAAACGATCTTTTGCGGCCCGAACATCAATAACTTAAATTCTATGAATATACTCATTTCAGGTTATGGGCGTATGGGTAAAGAAATTGCCCAAAAGGCAACAGAGCTTGGAGATACTATCGCTGGAGTTTATGATAGAGATGAGGATTGGAAAAATGATCCAGAACCCCTCAAATTATGTGATGTAGTCATAGATTTCAGCCGTCCCATGGCTGCTCCTGATAATATACGACGATGCCTCACAGCTCACAAGCCCATCGTAGTAGGTACAACGGGGTGGTATCATCATCTCCCCGAACTTACCCATCTGTGTCAGAAGCTTGGAGGTGCTATTTTTTATGCGCCCAATTTCAGCATAGGGATCAATATTTTCTTTGAGATAGCCGAAAAGCTTGCTCGGGCTCTTAATGTTTATCCCTACGAAACCTCTATCAAAGAAGTACATCATATACATAAGGTTGATGCCCCCAGTGGAACAGCCATTGCCCTGGCTGCAAGAATCATAAGCCAACTCAACAAGTATCATGAATGGCAATTGGTTATGGGAGGCAATGCTGATGAAGGCAAATTGCCCATAACTGCAGTTCGCGAAGGTGAGGTAACGGGTTTTCATGAAGTTACATTCAAATCAGATAGTGATATCATACGCCTTAGCCACGAAGCCCTCAACCGTTCGGGGTTCGTCATGGGTGCTTTGGCAGCTGCGCGATGGATTCTTAATCGTAAAGGCATTTTTACGATGAAAGACATGATTGGCGATTAAGGCTTAAGCTTTAGTTTCCTCAAAATTTTAACCATTTATTGAATGAAAAAACAAGATTTCCTTTTCGCTGGAGGGGTAGTACTGGTGCTGCTACTCTTCCTGGTTTTCCCCGATATTTATGCCTTTTATGAAACTTTTAACCGGGCACATGGCATGTGGACGAGTTTCATCAAATTTGCCATCCTGGCCACAGCAGGCGAATCTATCGGACTGCGCATTCGCACCGGCGCATACAATCAGCCTGGATTCGGTCTTGTTCCCCGCGCCGTGGTTTGGGGGTTCCTAGGCCTGACCATCAAATGGGCCTTCGTTGTTTTCAATGAGGGTACCATTGGTTTCTTGCATTATATGGGAATGCCGCAAGCCCAACAGGTGATGCAATCCCCCCTGACACTTGACAAAGTTTTTGTGGCTTTTTGCATCAGCTTTTTTATGAATGTAGTGTATGCCCCTGTAATGATGACTCTTCATAAAATTACCGATAGCCATATTTTATTTCATGGGGGAAGCCTTATCGCACTGACACGGCCCATACATTTTGCCAAAATGTTAAAAAAAATCGATTGGGATGTACATTGGGGTTTTGTTTTCAAAAAAACAATCCCCCTTTTTTGGATTCCAGCCCACACAATAACTTTTCTATTACCCGGTGAATTCCAGGTACTTTTTGCAGCCTTATTAAGCGTGGCTCTGGGAATTTTCTTGGCCGTAGCAAGCCTGAAAAGCAGAAAATAATTTTCCGCAATCGTTTGAAATTTATATTTTCGCCTTCACAAACCTCATCATATGACAGACAGGATACCCATTCCGGTAGAGCTTGTAAATAAAGTTGTAAGCGAATGCGGACTTTCAAGCATTGGACGAGCATCTATAAGAGAAATAAAAAAGCTGGTAGATTGTCTTGAGCAAGCCAGCGGTCAACGTTTTGTGCGGATGGAAATGGGCATTCCGGGTTTACCCGCCTCGGCCATTGGTGTTGAGGCCCAGATAGATGCCCTTAACAAAGGGGTGGCATCCCTTTACCCCGATATCCAGGGTTTGCCAGAGCTTAAAGACGAAATGGCCCGATTCGTTAAGTTATTCATCAACATCCAGGTGAAGCCCGAGGGCTGTATCCCAACCGTAGGAAGCATGCAGGGCAGTTTTGCTTCGTTTATGACGGTAAATCGCATGAAAGAAGGCAAAAACAAAACCCTTTTTATCGACCCTGGCTTTCCCGTTCATAAACAACAATTAAAAATCATCGGTCTTGAATACCGTAGTTTCGATGTCTACAATTACCGGGGACAGGCTTTGCGAAACAAACTCGAAGAGTTATTGACCGATGAAACGGTATCGTCCATCCTTTACTCCAACCCCAATAATCCAGCCTGGATTTGTTTGACCGAAGAAGAATTATCCATTATAGCTGAGGTTGCCCAAAAGCACGACTTGGTCGTTATTGAGGACCTTGCCTATTTTGGAATGGATTTCCGTAAAGATTACTCCAGGCCAGGGCAGCCCCCTTTTCAGCCCAGTATCTCGCACTTTTACGATAAATATATTCTCCTGATCTCTAGCAGCAAAGTTTTTAGCTATGCAGGAGAACGCATTGGAATGTTAGTCATTTCCGATGCACTTTTCAATACCCAGGCACCAGATCTCAAAAAGTACTATGGAACAGATAATTTTGGCCATGCGTTCATTTATGGAACCATGTATGCACTGAGCTCAGGAACCGCTCATTCTCCTCAACATGCGTTAGCTGCTCTGCTTAAGGCCGTGAACGATGGCAAATACAATTTTGTCGACTATGTAAAGGAATATGGCGAGAAAGCCGCTGTCATGAAAAAAATCTTCACCGATAATGGTTTCCACATCGTGTATGATAAAGACCTGGATGAACCCATAGCCGACGGATTTTATTTTACCTTTTCCTATCCAGGCTTTTCAGGCACACAACTTCTCGAAAAACTCGTCTACTATGGGATTAGCGCTATCTCGCTCTCGATAACTGGCAGCGAGCGTACCGAAGGCATTAGGGCCTGTGTGTCGCTGGTCGGCCGTGACCAATTTCCCGACCTCGAATACCGCCTGCGTCGTTTCCACGAAGACCACAAAAGCCTGGTAAAGTAGTTCTCAGCCGTCTTATCTTACGAAATTTTTCTCTCTGAATGCAGGGGAGAACTCCAAGATATGCCCATCCATAATAGCTGTATGGACTAACTTTGCGCTCCTATGAAAAGCGGCATGCATCATCCCCTCGAATTGCTGGCTCCGGCCCGCGATCTTGCCACGGGTTGGGCAGCTATTAACTATGGGGCAGATGCCGTATACATCGGTGCTCCTGCTTACGGAGCCCGAGCTGCAGCCACCAACAGCGTGGCAGATATTGAAAAATTGGTAAACTATGCCCATATCTTCAGAGCCAAAGTCTATGTAACGCTCAATACCCTGCTGCGCGATGACGATATAGAACAAGCCTTGCAATTGGCCTGGGAAGTATATCGAGTGGGGGCCGATGCCCTCATCATTCAGGACTTCGGGCTTACCGAAGCTGGACTGCCTCCCATTGCTCTACATGCCAGTACGCAGATGCATAATACTACGCCCGAAAAGGTACTTTTTCTCGAAAAATGCGGTTTCCGACAGGTGGTACTGGCCCGCGAAACACCCCTGGAGGAAATCCGCCGGATTCGCATGCAAACCAACGTTCCACTCGAATTTTTCGTGCATGGAGCATTATGTGTATGCTACAGCGGCCATTGCCACCTAAGTAAGCATCTCACGGGCCGAAGTGCCAACCGGGGAGCCTGCGCCCAGCCTTGCAGGTCGTATTACGATGTGGTTTCAGCCACGGGGCAAATCTTGGCCCGTCAGGCCTATGCTCTCAGTCCCAAGGACCTCAATCTCTCTGCCCATCTCGAAAAGCTGATCGACGCGGGCATCAGTAGTTTTAAAATCGAAGGCCGGCTCAAGGATGTGAAATATGTAAAAAACATCACTGCATACTATCGAAAATTGTTAGATGAATACCTCTTACAACATCCAGAGCGTGCCAGGGCCTCGTCGGGCCGGTCTGATATCGATTTTCGACCCGATCCCGCCAAAAGCTTCAACCGGGGATTTACCACCTATTTTCTTCACCAACGCCCCCGGCAATTGCTATCGCGTATTCCCCGTTCGCTGGGTGAGCCGCTGGGAAAAGTTGTGCAAGCAGATAAACGAGGCTTTGCCATGGAACCTAAATTATCTGTTAAGCCCGGCGATGGCCTGGTTATCATCAATCCCGACGGAAGCTGGGGAGGGTCGAAGGTAGTCAGTGTAAAACAGGGACGCATAAAACTTTTAAATGAGATGAAAATCAGGCCTGGAGCAGAAGTTTTTCGCAACGAAGACATTAAATTTTCTGATCAGCTGCGTAAATCGGCCAACCAGCGTAAAATCCGCGTACAGGTAAACCTGAGAGTGACGGAGGAAGGTTTTAGCCTCGGGTTGCTCGACGAAGATGGGATTGCATCAGCAACTTTCCTAAGCCTCGAAAAAACTCCGGCCCGCAATCCCGACAACGCCCGCCAGACCATTCTCAATAGTCTGGCCAAAGACAAAGACAGTCCTCTTTCGTTCACCCTCACCACCCCTCATGAAGATCTGGGCCAATGGCATGTGCAGGCCTCCGCTATCAATGAACTGCGTCGCAGGGCTATCGAAAATCATATCCATCAGCGCCAAGCCCGTTTCCGTACTTCACCGCTGAGCTGGCAGCTTACCTCGCACCCTTATCCGCAGCATGACTTCCTGCCTTTCCTCGAAATCACTAACACCTATCAAATCCGCTTTTTCGAAAGGCATGGGATAAGCGCCGACCTGCTGAGCCAGTTGCCTCCCCCGCCCCTTATGGTTACCAAACATTGCCTGCGCTACACTTTCGGAGTATGCCCTCGCCATCAGCGCTACGATGCCTCCTGCGACCCGGCCGTCCTTGTCAACAATCGCAAAAAGCTCTATCTCAGCTACGATTGCCAGCATTGTGTGATGTTGATATACGACAGGGAAAAACAAACATATGATCGCCAGGCGTAATCTCTTAAAATTTTGAATCGCCCGTTATCCTTTCTTGCCGTACCTTTGCTGCCTCAACATCCTAGAATAGGTTTCGCAGCATGAAAGATATTGAAACCCATGCGTGGCCCGATTATGAGCTGATCGACAGCGGCAATTTTCAGAAGCTGGAACGTTTTGGCCCATTCATATTGATCAGACCTGAACCCAAGGCCATGTGGGACAAGGCGTTAAGCGACGCCGAATGGCAGAAGGCTGCCCATGCGGTTTTTAAGCGCACCCGCAACATCGACCCTGGAGAAAAAGAGGAAACCGGCGAATGGATCAAGGGCAAAGGCATGCCCGATCAGTGGAAAATTTCCTATCCCATGGGAAATTTCACGCTGAGGATGCGCTTAGGCCTCACCCCTTTCCGTCATGTAGGACTATTTCCCGAACAAGCATCAAACTGGGAATATATATATGAATCGGTGCGTATGATTCGCAAAGAAAAGCCCAGGGTATTGAATCTTTTTGCATACACGGGCGCAGCCTCCATTGTAGCCTGCGCTGCTGGCGCCGAGGTGGTGCATGTGGAAGCTCTTAAACAACTCATTACCTGGACACGTGAAAACATGGGACTTAATGGCCTTACCGGCATTCGCTGGATGCTCGACGATGTGGTTAAATTTGTAAAACGTGAAATCCGCAGAGGAAATCAATATCACGGCATTATAATGGATCCTCCGGCATATGGCCGCGGCCCTGAAGGGGAAAAATGGATACTGGAAGAACAAATTGCAGCTTTGCTCAAAGACGTCAAACAAATTCTTCATCCTCACACCCGTTTTTTCGTCTTAAACCTTTACGCTAAAGGCATCTCACCAATGATAACCGAAAATTTATTTGATACCATATTTGGACAGGTTGAAAATAAAACGATAGGAGAACTTTTTATCTCCGACCGTCAGGGGCATAAAATGCCTTTTGGCAGTTTACTGAGATTTCGCGAAATATAATTTTCTCATTTCAGGTATCCTTTATTGATCATCTGTTTCAAGGGTCGGAATGTCTTTTTTGTTAAAAAATGTTAAAAAACGAATAATTCTCAATCACTTGAAACTTTTGTAAAGTAAGAGACTTCAGGGTGTTCAAAAATGGTTCTATCAGTTTTGAACAAATGAAAGATTTGTTCAAAAAAATTATTTACTTATCATATTTAAATACACTTGTATAAAAAACGTTTTTCATCTTTCTTTGCACGTTTATCAACCAAAATCTGACAATTTATGAGAAAAACTCTTTTCAGTCTGCTACTCCTGCTGCTTGCCAGTGCAAGCCTGATGGCCGGAGGATATCAGGTGAGGCTGCAAGGCACACGTCAAACCGGGATGGGCCTCACAGGAACAGCCCTGAAATCCGGTGCCAGCGACATTTTTTACAATCCAGGAAGCCTAGGGTTTTTAGGGAAAAAATTTGAATTAAACCTAGGCGGTAATGCCATCATTTCAAAAATCAGTTTTCGCGACTTGGAATCGGACTACAGCGCCCAAACAGACAACCCTGTAAGCCCCCCCTTCTTTTTTTACGGAGCAGGGAAACTTACCGACAAATTAGTCATGGGGCTTGGCGTTTATACCCCTTATGGCAGCAAAACGGTGTGGCCTGACGATTGGAAAGGTCGTTACCTGATCCAAAATATTGGATTGAGGGCTTACTACATGCAACCCACCATCAGCTACCAACTCACAGATAGATTGGGTTTGGGTGCAGGATTTATCTACATGTATGGTAAAGCAGATATTCAAAAAGCGCTGCCCTACAATGATGCGAATGTTAACCTATCGGGAAGTACAACTGCTATGGGTTTCAATTTGGGGGTTTTCTTCAAAGCTTCCGATAAAATAAATTTAGGCCTCAACTATCGTTCAAAAATTGAAGTAAGTCTTACAGATGGAGACGCCACTTTTAATATTCCTACCTCCCTCAGTGCTATTCTCCCTCAAAACAATAAATTTTCTGCAAATCTGCCTATGCCAGCCAACCTCGACTTTGGGGTTTCATTCCAGGCCACCGATAAGTTACTTCTCTCTCTGGAGCTCGATTGGGTTATGTGGGGAGTTTACGATACTCTCACTTTCACCTTTGCTGAAAAGGGCGAACTTCTCAACAGCAAGAATCCCAGGCTATATAGTGATGCCTACATTCCTCGTTTCGGGTTGGAATACACAGCCAACGAAAAGCTGACCTTAAGGGCAGGTGCATATTACGATAAAACACCCACCAACAAAGATTATTTCAATCCTGAAACCGTAAGTCTAAACACTATGGCTTTTACGCTTGGTTTCACCTACAAACCATCCGACAACTTTAAGGTTGACTTCTCGTTTGCCCAGCTTTTTGGTCAGGAAATGGAAAGAGCCTATACTCCTGCCCATTTCGCAGGCAAATATAAATCCAGTGCAACCATTCCGGGATTGGGTATCACATATAGTTTTTAATTTTAAAAAGCAATAGGATATGAACAGAAGATATTTTAACATCCTTGCAGCCGTATTGCTACTTTCATTTACCGGTTGCCAGCCCACCATCGAGGATTTTCCTGCCAGTAGTGGCAACGCTGATTTTACCCGTTACGTAGCTCTGGGTAACTCACTCACTGCCGGTTATGCAGATGGAACATTATATAAGAGCGCTCAGGCAAATTCTTATCCGGCCATTCTCGCCCGGCAATTTGCCAAAGTTGGAGGAGGTACTTTTGTACAGCCCGTTGTAGATAATGAGATAGGTTTATTTGTTAATAAACGAGTATTAGGTTTTTCCACTGACTGTAAGGGGATCACTGGATTATCACCGGTATTGGCTGAAGGTTCGCCGGTAGGCCTACCCGCCGCCCTTGCCCCTGTAGGGTATCCTGTTCAGAACCTTGGAGTGCCCGGAGCTAAAACCGCTCATCTGATTTTCCCAGGATATGGCAACCCTGCAGGTCTGCTCACCCAGCCCCCATCTGCCAACCCTTATTATGTCCGATTTGCCTCCTCAGCCTCGGCCAGCGTGTTACAAGATGCCATGGCCCAAAATCCTACCTTCTTCAGCCTCTGGATAGGTAACAACGACGTCTTAGGCTATGCTCTGGCAGGTGGAGAAAATCCTCTGGGTGAAAGTATTACCCAAACAGACGTTTTCAATTTTGCTTACAATACCCTCATAAATACCCTCACAAGCAATGGAGCCAAAGGGGTTGTGGCCAATATACCTGATATTACCTCCATTCCTTACTTCAACACAGTCCCTGCAATGGGGCTTGTGCTCACCGCCGAACAAGCTGCACAACTTAATGGAGCCTACGCCCAAGTTGAAAATTATATTCGTACAGTAGTAGGTATCCCCAATTTTTCTTACAACATCAGTTTCCAGGCTGGGCCTAACCCCTTCGTGGTAGAAGATCGCAATTTCCCCTATCCTTTACCCAAAGCTTTTCGAGTTCGTCAGGCTAAGCCAGGAGAGTTGATCCTACTCACCGTACCCCAAGATTCGCTCAAGTGTGCAGGCATGGGATCCTTCAGTATTGAGAAACAAAGACCTTATGGCATTCCCCAACATTTCGTCCTCGACCAAGAGGAAATTCAAAACATTAAAACTGCCGTAGCTGCAATGAATACCACCATAAAAAACCTTGCTGAGCAAAAAGGTCTTGCTTTTGTGGATGTTGCTTCTTTGCTTGAAACCGCAAAAACAGGCATGGTTTATGACGGCTTAAACTTCACAACGACCTTTGTTACTGGGGGTATTTTTTCGCTCGACGGTGTTCATATGAATCAGCGCGGAGCTGCTATTGTAGCCAACGCCTTCATCGATGCAATTAACAATAAATATGGAGCCCATATTCCCAAAGCCGACATCACGGCATATCCAGGAATCGTTTTCCCTTGATGACAACAGGTAAGTATCCCATCCTGTGGCCGGTGCATATGTACCGGCCTTTTCATTTTCTTAAAAATTAATTTTTTTAATGCTTTGACTCTTAAAAATTAATCGTATCTTTGCACCCCTAAAAAGAGAATAATAACCGTTTAAACCATGGCAAATCATAAATCAGCTATCAAGCGTATTCGCGCCAACGAAAAGAAAAGACTTTACAACCGTTTTTATGCCAAGTCTGCTAGGACAATGGTAAAGAATTTCCGCAAACTCACCGACGTTAACGAGGCAAAAACACGTTTACCTAAAATTGTATCGGTGGTTGACAAACTGGTTAAAAGAGGAATTATTCATAAAAACAAGGCCGCAAACATCAAGAGCAAACTCATGCGAAAAGTCAATACCATGGCTTCGTAATCGCAACATTGAAGAAAGTCTTGGGCATTCACAAAATTTTGTGGATGCCTTTTTTATTTCTGAGGCAGTATTTAGTAAATTTACACTATCAAAATTTAAAGCAATGGCTCAATACATTAAGCGCACACAGATAAGGTTTACCCCGGATCCATCGCTGGTGGTAACCCGTTTTTATAATCCTGGAGATAAAGCCCGCACAAGCAGTATTATAAAGAAAATCAGCGATATGCCCGATACAGCTGCTGCACTTGCTGTACAGCAGGTACTACGCGAATTTTCATCGAGGCACCGCGATTTAGAGAAAGAATTTATAAAGCACTTTGAGCTTGCCGCTGGCGTTTCTTCCTTTGAAACCGGAGGCTTCTCCGACGAAAAGAAAATGCTTGCAGGTGCCTATTTTACTGGGGAACACTCGATAATGTCTACTGCTTTATACAATCCCTCAATCATTATTCATCCGGACCAATCGGGCCTTGAAGCAGGTTTTTTACGATTAATTATTACTTTAAGGGCCAGTGGAAGTTTTCATAAATCTTCCATCGTTTTCAGAGAAGCTGTTATCGATCCCAACTTTAATATTTACTTGACCCGTGAAGATAGAGTAATCTCTGAGCCTTTTATTGAACGCAGAGAATTCCTGGGAAAAGCTCGTTTCATACATATCCTCCATACCATGAATCAGGATGCCGGTTTTCTGGAAGAACTGGAAAATAAGTTGCCCGATCATTTCCTGCCAGGAATGGCTATAGAAGTTTTAAAAGAACTTAGCGAATCGAGACGACTCACAAAAACTGAAGCAGAAACGCTTGAAATAGGCCTATGGTTAGCGGAATCGTATGCCCAGATCACTTTCAGTGCCCTTACAAATTTAAGCGGAAGAGTGCTTTTCCCCTTAAGCGCCTTTGATCGCGATGGCTTTGAAGATCCCCGTTTTGTGCGGTTTACCGATGATAACGGAGAAGTTACCTATTATGCTACCACCCATTCCAACAACGGGAAAAACTTTATTCCCCGGCTTATCGAGACCAAAGACTTTATACATTTCAGCATTCGGCCCCTAAAAGGAAAAAACATGCTTAACAGGGGTATGGCCCTTTTCCCTCGCAAAATCAATGGAAAATATGCTATGCTGGGCCGCCTTGATGGAATTAATAATTATGTGCTTTACTCTGATGCCATAGATGATTGGGACGAGGGGCAATTGGTTCAAACTCCGGTTTATCCTTGGGAATTTCAGCAAATTGGAAACAGTGGCTCACCCATAGAAACGGAACATGGATGGCTGGTCATTACCCACGGCGTTGGTGTTATGCGTCGGTATTGTCTCAGCGCCATTCTCCTCGACCGTAACAACCCCACCCAACTTATTGGACACCTCAGTGAACCCTTACTCTATCCTCATCCCGACGAAATGAATGGTTATATGCCAAATGTAGTTTACAGTTGCGGATCGGTAATTCATCGTGATCAGCTTATCCTACCGTTCTCGGTGGGCGATACTTACAGCTCCATTGCCCTTGCCCCTCTGGATGAAATCTTTCATAGAATTCTCGCAAAAGATAGGAAGGTTACATCCATTGTGAGCGAAGAGCAAGAAAAAACCGGACGTATATTGCTGGTAGAAGACGACTTAATTCAACAAAAAATCGTAGCATCTCTGCTGCGTAGCAACGGTTATGAAGTAGAGATCGCAGGGGACGGAGTGGTTGCCCTTATAAAGCTGGGAAGCGGTCCATTCGACATGATACTCTCGGATATTAACATGCCCAATTTCGATGGGCTCCAGTTGCTTGAATATCTGCGGCAAAATAAAATTGAAATTCCAGTAGTCTTTCTCACCAGTGTAAAGCTGGAGGAAATCGAAAATACAGTGAAACAATACGGGGCCAAAGATGTACTCAATAAGCCTGTAAATCGTGAACTATTGCTCAAACGCATCAAAGAAATTATTATTTAACTGCGCCTTAGCCATCTCTGCAACCAAAACTCGATCTGCGACTTTCCCACTGTTAAAATCCAAATACCTGCAACTATCATAATTCCTCCCCATATTTGGTGAAGCCCTGGGAGTACACCAAAAACC
>CALJNV010000062.1 GCA_937981455.1 uncultured Bacteroidales bacterium
GTTCCTCGCCTTTCCATTCTTTTTGGTGGTTTCCAATACCGCATTCCGCCTCCTGGCGTAAAAATAATTGGAAAAACTGTCTGCGTAGCTGCGCCTTGGCCTGGAATAAGGGTCAGATATGCTTCTGGAGGCACAAAACTCTCCAATAGCTCTCCTTCAGTACCTTCAGGTTCTTGCATTCCCTGGGAAAAAGGCTTGCGGTTGGCCACTTTCGATAAAGCAGGCAAATCCTCCCCAATTGTAGTCATAGATTCTTTGTTACCCAAACGATGAATACCAAATTTTCAAAATCATACAAAATGCAGGAAGACAAACACTTTTCAGCTTTCACTTCAGTAGAGAATGCTTTTTCAGATAAAATCGAGCGAATTTATCCGGTTAATCTGCCATACCTGGTTGTAGAAAACTTTCCCAAGCTCGGCTTACTCACGGCTTTACGTTTTCTCGAATGGGCTGGTGAGAATCCTGAAGGCATTATTAGCCTTCCCACAGGAAAAACTCCTGAGCACTTTATTTTTTGGACCCAGTATATTTTAGAAAACTGGAATAGCCCACAAGTAGTAAAAATTAGAAAAGAAGGAGGCCTTTCCACCGAAAACCGGCCTGATCTCAGAAGGTTGCGTTTTGTGCAAATCGATGAGTTTTATCCTATCAATCCTGCCCAGCATAACAGTTTCTATAATTATGTGATGAAGTATTATGTTCAAGGCTTTGGGCTCGATGCAAAAAGGGGCTTATTTATTAATTGCAATGAAATTCCATTGGCTGAGGGTAGGTCATATATTGACGTTTTTCCGGGATGTAGAGTGGATCTTAGTTTGCGGTATCGCGCAGCTAAAACCCCGCAGGAAAAATTGCAGCAGCAATCAATTTATCTTATCGATCAATGGTGTACGCAATATGAAGAGAATATAAGGCAGTTGGGAGGCATTGGTTTTTTTCTTGGGGGCATTGGCCCCGATGGGCACATTGCTTTTAATGTGAGGGGTTCGGATCATCATTCAACTACCCGTCTTACAGAGGTAAATTTTGAGACCCAGGCTGTGGCAGCAAGCGATTTAGGGGGAATGGAAATCGCCCGCAATCGATTGGTAATAACCATCGGCCTGCAGACCATTACCTATAATCCAAACGCTGTTGCTATCATTTTTGCAGCAGGAGAGGCCAAGGCACCCATGGTAAAAGATGCCCTGGAACAACAACCCTCAAATCTTTATCCAGCTTCAGTGCTTACGCGTCTTCGCAATGCGCGTTTTTACTTGACCCAAGGGGCAGCATCCATGCTTCATGACCAGATTCATCATTATTACACATCTACTGCCTGGAGCCAAGAAAAAACGGAGAAGGCGGTAGTTGACCTCTGCCAGCGCATCAACAAATTTGGCGAAAGATTAGTGATGGATGACTTGAAATCGGATATCTGGTGTCGCAGGGTTCCCGACCTAAATCACGAAACCGTATCTTCTGTTATGAATGGGATTAAAGAGAAAATAAGCAAAGGTACGGCTCCATTGCATAACCAGGTGTTTTATCATACAGGACCTCACCACGATGATATTATGCTGGGCCTGCTACCTTATATTCATCGTATGCTCAGAGACGAAACAAATCAGGCACATTTTGCAGTGATGACTTCAGGATTTACAGCTGTCACCAATGCGTTTTTGAAAAAACTCCTGGAGGATGTCCTCTATTTCCTGGATAACGGTCAAATACAAATGACAGACTACCCCGACTTTTTTGAAAGAGGTTTCAAATACAAACGCGATAAAGATGTTTATCACTACCTCATTAAAGTAGCCTCAGGACAACCCGAAGAGCGCCGCAGGGGCTTTGCTCACAGAATGGTTCGAAATATTGTTGAAATTTATGGAGTTAAAAGCAAAAATCAACTCCGGGATCAAGTGAATGACATTCTCTCGATCGTCAGAAACAGCTACGACGGGGCGATTATGCCTCCCAAAATTCAGACTTTGAAGGGAATGATCCGGGAATTTGAAGAAGAGCTTGTTTGGGCTTTTTTTGGCATCACCACCGACCATGTCCATCATTTGCGATTGGGATTCTACACGGGTGAAATTTTTACCGAAAAACCTAACCGCCAGCGCGATGTAGAGCCCATATTGCACCAACTAAGGTCTATTAAACCCACAATCATAAGCCTTGCCTTTGATCCCGAAGGAAGTGGACCGGATACGCATTACAAAGTATTGCAGGCCATTGCCGAAGCTGTGCGTATTTGGGGCCGTGAAGAAGATTTGAGTCATTTACGCATCTGGGGCTATCGCAATGTTTGGTATCAGTTTCATCCGGCTGAAGCTACCCATATCGTACCTGTTTCCTTAAATGCCATGAGTGTTCTTCATAACGCTTTTACAAATTGCTATCTCAGCCAAGTAGAAGCTTCTTTTCCCAGTTATCGACACGATGGTAAATTTAGCGACCTATCGCGTAAAATTTGGGTGGACCAGCTGAGGACTATTCAATTACTGCTGGGTAAACCATTCTTTTATCAAAACCCAAGTCCTCGGTTAAGAACAACGCATGGTCTCTTATTTTTCCGTGAAATGAATGTGGATGAATTTCTTGCATCAGCCCAGGAACTCGAAAAATCCATGGAGGGCTTTTAGTTTCCACCCAATGTTCGAAAAACAAAATTTATCGACAGGTATCGGTCTTGTGCCTTCAAAAAATAAGGAAAAGGTTTACGGAATAGACTCTGAATCATTTTTTTTGAAATATGCCAGAAACATGAAATAGCCAATGGCAAATAAAAATAAGCTTTTCCAGCAACTAATATTTTAGGTCATATTACCTCAAAGCTCACGGAGTAAACCTGTGAAAATTCCCCCTGCCTTCCTTTGGGGTAATAAAAATTTAGAGAAGATTATTTATAAGATATACGAAATGAAATAATTACAAGTCTTTAGGGTATGAAGAAAGCACTGATTGTGTTTGTTTTATTCGTGGTAAGCTATCGCCCAACCAATGCCCAGGATGCTGATACCAGCGATTCGTGGGAGGCACTCAGGGCAAGGCCTTATCCTGCATGGTTTACCGATTCTAAATTGGGTATAATGATTCATTGGGGTGTTTATTCTGTGCCTTCATACGGGGGAGACGAATCGTATGCCGAATGGTTTTTACGCGGTATGATGGTTGATTCTCCTTTGCGCCAGTCGTTTGTAAAACGGGTTTATGGTGATAATTTTTCTTACAAAGATTTTGCACCTTTGTGGAAAGCCGAACTCTGGGACCCCGAAGAATGGGCCGACTTATTTAGAAAATCGGGTGCAGGCTATATAGTGCTTGTGAGTAAACATCACGATGGCTTTTGCCTCTGGCCCAGTAAATTTGCTAAAGGTTGGAATAGTGCAGAAGTAGGACCCCACAGGGATATAGTAGGTGAACTGGCACATGCCGTTAGAAAAAAAGGCTTACGCTTTGGGCTTTATTATTCTTTACCCGAGTGGGGGCATCCGCTTCATCGATGGTACGATGATCCTCCCGAGTCCCTGGCGCCCTACGTAGAAAAGCATATGATTCCGCAGTTTAAGGAGTTAATTACTACCTATAAACCCGACTTACTTTTTACCGATGGTGAATGGTTCAACTCGGCTGAACAATGGCACGCAAGGGAATTGATTTCATGGTATTACCGCATGGTGGGCCCTGATGCCATTGTTAATGATCGTTGGGGGCATGGGGCAGACATCGGTTTTCGTACGCCTGAGTATAGCTCCGCAGGCCTTCTGACCGATCGTCCTTGGACTGAGGTGAGGGGGATGGGACGATCATTTGGTTTAAACCGCAATGAGAAGCTCTCAGCCTATATTTCAGGTCGCGATCTTATTCATCTTTTGGTGCGAACCGTTGCTTATGGAGGAGGCATGTTACTCAATGTAGGACCCGCAGCGGATGGCAAAATTCCTTTGATCCAACAAGAACGACTCGAACATTTGGGAAACTGGCTCGCCGTCAATGGTGAGGCTATCTATGGTTCCCGCCCTTTTATCAAAGTAGGTGAGGAAAAAGAGGTAGAACTCAAACGCATTGATAGTCTTATCCATTTCGATTGGGTACGCAATTCACCCGGTTATCCTATCTTAGAAGACCATTTTACCGCAGAATGGAATGGCTTCCTTGTTCCTCCTGTATCTGGCTATTATTTATTTACCGCACAATGTGATGATGGCATGCGCCTCTGGATCAATGGCGAACTGATTCTTGATCAATGGAATCATTTTTCCGAATCGATTGAATCGCAAGCTATGCGTGAAACCCCCCAAGAGAAACATCGAGCTGGACTATTTCTCCAACAAGGGAAATTATACCCCTTTAGGGTTCTTTACCATGAAAATGTTCAAAATGCTTCTATCAGCCTGACCTGGATTCGTCCCGACAGCATCAGTGAAGTGATTCCCACATCAGCTTTCAGGATCAATGAACATCCGCAAGCCCCGCTGGGCCTTCAAGCGCTTTACCGCTCCAAAAGACAATATCTGGCTTATACTACCAACCATGGAAATTTATACGCCATTTGCTTTGAATGGCCTGCTGATCAATTGGTTTTGTCTATTGATAAACCTTCAAGGGATACCCAAGTTTCTTTACTCGGGCGATCGGGCGATTTGCCC
>CALJNV010000063.1 GCA_937981455.1 uncultured Bacteroidales bacterium
GAAATAGCATCATGGCTTAAAATTTGTACTTTTGTTGCTCTAATTTTTAAGCATAGTATGAAAAAATACATTGTCTTCATTTTCTTTGGCTTGGTGATGAATATTCAAGAAATGAGCGCTCAAGAAACACAGCCAGGAGCATTTCGTAAATTTTCTATTGGATTCGATTTTTTCAAAGATTTCTGGTTGAAACAACCCGAAGGGGTGGATGCCCAATGGTTTAGTCGGGGGGCCAATATAAATATATTGGTTAACAATCAGATGGGTGAAAGTCGGTTCGATTTTTCATATGGTATTAGCATTGGATCGCACAACCTTTTTACCGATGCTTGGATAAAGGATGTGAACCAAGTAAGTGTCTTTGAAAAAATACCTGATACGCTGCATCATACAAAATACAAAATCAATCTTACTTATTTTGATTTTCCTCTTGAGTTTAAGTACAGGGCCAAAAGCAATTGGCGCTATTATGCGGGGATCAAATTAGGTTTTCTTATCAATCATAAATCTAAGTACACAGGGCTTGATCCTGAAACGTATGCGTATCGCGTGACAATAAAAAGAGATGATGTGAGATATGTAAATTTTTGGCGTTATGTAGTTTATGCCCGTATAGGCTATAAATGGTTTAATATTTTTGGACAATACACTCTCAATCCCACTTGGAAAGATCAGCAAGGGCCAGAAATGTTTCCTGTTTCCGCAGGTATTAGCATCATGCCTTTTTAAATGACCATGGGTGCCACGAAGGCACTTATTAGAAGGAATCCTAGGAGCAGCCCGGCCACTACCTGCGCTGGGCTGTGTGCTTTTCGTTCTACTCTTGCCCAACCCAGCAAGGTAGCCAGCATTAAGGTAATCAAAAAGGCTATTAACACAGGTCGGCCAGCAGATAAGCAACCCCAAATTAAAATGGCCAGGTACCCTCCCAGGGAAGCCATGTGTATGCTGATTTTCCACCAAAAAGTTATGAACCACGATATCAGTATTACAAAGGCTGAAGCAACAGCAATCATCTTGAGTAAGGCACCATACCCAAGATATTCGAATACATAGGCTAGTCCAAGGTTCGATGCCATGGCTCCGATAAGGGGATATTTTCTATCTTTTCGATCGTTAAGGGTAACCGAGCTGATGATGTGGAATGATTTGAGGATCACTAAAAGCGTTATAGGAATTATTGTTGAAAATAAAAACACCCACCCAATCACGGCGTTTATATTTTCAATACCTGTAAGGTTTTTCATCTTCAGGAAAGGCCCATACCAGATAGTAATGATTGAATAAGTGGGGGTAAGCAGAGGATGCAATAGGGTGCTTAATAATCTGGCAAGAAAGTCTTTCATGCTAAAAGGCTTTAAAGTTCCTTGCGCATGCGAGCCACAGGAATTCCCAATTGCTCACGATACTTTGCTACCGTGCGGCGTGCAATAATGTATCCTTTTTCTTTCAGCTTGTCCATTAGCTCTTCATCCGTTAAAGGATTTTTTTTGTCCTCGTTTTCAATGAGTTCTTCAAGTATCTTTTTAACCTCACGCGTCGAGACTTCTTCTCCTTCGCTGTTTTGTAAGGACTCTGAAAAGAAATATTTCAGCAAATAAGTGCCATAGGGCGTTTGAACGTATTTACTGTTTGCTACACGCGAAATGGTTGAGATATCGAGGCCTACTTTTTCGGCAATGTCTTTTAATATCATAGGTTTCAGTTGGGTTTCATCACCGGTAAGAAAGAAATCACGTTGATGTTCCATGATGGCTTTCATGACGACGTACAGAGTGTTCTGACGCTGCCTCAAGGCATCGATAAACCACCGAGCCGAATCAACTTTTTGCTTGATAAATGTAATGGCATCGCGCTGGGCCTGATTGGTTTTGCGGGCTCTGGCTTCAGAGAATGACTCAAGCATTTCGGTGTATTCCCTATTGATCCGTAATTCGGGCATGTTGCGGGAGTTGAGCACCAGTTCGAGTTCACCCTCATTATTGTAGATGAAAAAATCTGGAACTATGTACTGGTTTTCTTTTGAGGTTTCGGACAGCGAGCCTCCGGGTTTGGGATTTAGTTTGAGTATTTCATCAATGGCCTCTTTTAGCTGTTGTTCGGTAACGTGGGCTTTTTTAAGGATTTTATGATAGTGTTTTTTGGAAAACTCATCGAAACAACGCTCAAGAATGTACATGGCAAGTTTTACGCTGTCAGTTTCGGGCTTATGCCTGAGTTGTATCAACAAGCATTCACGAAGCGATCGTGCACCAACTCCCGGTGGGTCGAGCTCTTGTATGATAGAAAGAATTTCTTCAAGTTCTTTGACGTGGGTTTCGATATTTTGTAAAAAAATCAATTCATCTACCATGGCTGACAGATCACGGGTTAGATAACCCGAATCATCGAGATTCCCCACGATGTGAGTGGCTATCTTGAGTTTACGTGGGTCGGTAATTCTTAAGCCCAGTTGTTGGATTAAACTTTCATGAAAAGTAGTGGAGGCGGTAAAAGGTATTTCTTTTTCCTCATCATCGGCGCTATAATTATTAACCTGGTAGCGGTAGGAGTCGAGGTCATCTTCGCTCATATAGTCTTCCACGTCGAATTCTTCGTCCTGATTGTATTCGGGTTCTGCATCATACAATTCTTCACCTTCGTCTGAGTCTTCTTGGGTCGAGAAGTTTTCTTGTTCATCCAAATCAATGTCCTCTCTTGTTTCATATTCTTCATCCATGCCATCGTT
Organism: uncultured Bacteroidales bacterium; assembly: GCA_937981455.1. Classification (GTDB taxonomy): domain Bacteria; phylum Bacteroidota; class Bacteroidia; order Bacteroidales; family TTA-H9; genus UBA2030. Next base: position 2,729 of record CALJNV010000063.1, read on the forward strand.
GATCTCTTCCAAGGCTGGATTTTCTTCAATTTCTTGTTTGATACGTTGTTCAAGGGCAAGTGTGGGCACCTGCAGCAGCTTCATGAGCAAAATCTGCTGCGGAGAGAGTTTTTGTAAGAGTTTTTGTTGTAGTTTCTGGTTAAGCATAAAATGCAAAAATGGTGTGGAATGCTAGGATTCTGCATGTTCATCGGCTGATGTACATGATTAATCCTGATTGAACAAAAGTAAGAAAAATTTAGGCATAATCCTTGTTAATAAATCTTAAAGGCTGCCTTTGGGGCAGCCTTGTTTACTTTGAGGCTTATAAAATTTTAGAATTCAGCGTTTTGAGGTGTTCTTGGAAAAGGTATCACATCGCGAATGTTGGTCATACCGGTAACAAAGAGCACGAGGCGTTCGAAACCCAATCCAAAGCCTGCATGGGGTACGGAACCAAAGCGGCGTGTATCGAGGTACCACCATAGAGTTTCTTCTTTCATGTTTAATTCTTTAATGCGCCGATAAAGCGATTCAAAATTTTCTTCACGTTGAGAACCGCCAATGATTTCACCAATACGTGGGAAGAGCACATCCATGGCCCTCACGGTTTTCCCATCGGGATTTTGCTTCATATAAAAGGCTTTAATCTCTTTGGGGTAATCGGTAAGAATAACTGGGCCTTTAAAGTGTTTCTCTACAAGATATCGTTCATGCTCTGCCTGAAGGTCGCAACCCCATGTTATGGGAAACTCAAACTTTTGTCTGCTTTCTTTTAAAATTTCAATAGCCTCGGTATATGTCAGTCGAATAAACTGAGAATTGGCAACATCTTGCAAACGCTCAATGAGTTCCTTGTCATACATTTCGTTCAGAAAACGAAGATCATCCTGACAGTTTTCAAGAGCATAACTGATCAAGTATTTAAGGAATTCTTCTGCAAGGTCCATATCATCATGAATATCGAAAAAGGCCATTTCGGGTTCTATCATCCAGAATTCTGCGAGATGGCGAGGCGTGTTGGAGTTTTCTGCACGGAAAGTAGGGCCAAAAGTATAAACCAACGATAGGGCCAATGCCCCCAATTCTGCTTCCAACTGCCCCGATACAGTAAGATTGGTTTCGCGTCCGAAGAAATCCTGTGAAAAATCTATACTGCCATCTGGCAATCGAGGCGGATTGGTTATATCGAGTGTTGTCACTCTAAACATGGCGCCTGCTCCCTCGGCATCCGAGGCAGTAATGATAGGGGTATGTAGATAAACAAAGCCCTTATCATTGAAAAATTTATGTATGGCATAGGCTAATGCATGCCTAATGCGAAGCACGGCGCCAAACGTATTGGTGCGTGGCCTTAAGTGTGCTATACTTCTCAAAAATTCAAGACTGTGACCTTTCTTCTGTAGGGGATAAGTCTCAGGATTGGCTTCTCCCAATATTTCTATTTCTCGGGCATGAATTTCTACGGGTTGTCCTTGAGCCGGCGATTCTACCAGTTTTCCTGTTACTTTAATGGCGGAGCCAGTGGTGATTTTTTTTATAAGGCCTTCATCAAATTGCTGAAGGTCAGCCACAATTTGAATGGAGTGAATAATCGAACCATCATTAAGTGCAATAAATGCCACGTTTTTGTTCCCGCGGCGGGTTCTTACCCATCCCATCACCGTAACGTCTCGACCTGTTTCTCCGCTACGCAGTAGGTCTAATATTTTCGATCTTTTCATGGTTTCGTTATTGTTTGCGAAACAAACCGCAAAAGTACAGTAAATGTTGGGTTTATTAAAAAAAGAGCATTTTCATATCTTGCACACTTGTGTGAAGCGCTGGATGGGTAAAAAGAAAAAGGCAATGGTAGATTTAACTAAATAAAGTTTAAAATAATCCACCATCCAATGAATTTTATTGTTGATTTATTCGACGATGCCTTGGGTTGTACAGCTTTTTTGAAAAATATTGCCTTTCAAATTGATGGTAGCGATGGCGTATTAATTTACTGAGTTTGATTTTTTGAAATACCTAATTCAATGTGAATTCCAGGTTGGGGTATTCAACTCGCTGGGTCTGTGCTTTTTTTGTATGAAGATTAGCTACATGGGAGATTATGCATTGTGAGAGAAATTTTTGCAACTTATTTGCAGGCACTCAAAGGTCTTACAAGCATTAATCTATTTCGAATTATAAAGTATAACAACGACCCCCGTTTGAGGTAGCCGTGGGGTCAATTAAAAAATTAAGCGGGATTGATAGGTTAAAGCCGAGTGGGTGAGTTAAACATCAATATTAGCATACTTGGCATTACGTTCGATGAACTCGCGACGAGGTGCAACGTCGTCGCCCATGAGCATGGAGAAGATGCGGTCGGCTTCAGTGCCATTTTCGATAGTTACCTGTCGCAGGGTACGGCGTGTAGGGTCCATGGTTGTGGACCACAGTTGCTCGGCATTCATTTCTCCCAACCCTTTATAACGCTGAATGTGTATGCCTTTTTCGCTTCCATCTTTTGAGAGTTCGGCCACTATAGCTGCACGTTCTTCTTCTGTCCAGCAATAACGTTCTGAGTTGCCTTTTTTCACCAGATAAAGGGGAGGGGTGGCAATGTAAACATATCCGTTCTCAATGAGTTCTTTCATGTAGCGGAAGAAGAAGGTAAGGATAAGCGTGGCAATGTGGCTGCCATCAACATCGGCATCGGTCATAATGATGATTTTGTGGTAACGGAGTTTTTCCAGGTTTAGGGCTTTGCTATCTTCTTCAGTTCCAATAGACACACCCAGGGCGGTGAATATGTTTTTAATTTCTTCGCTTTCAAAGATTTTGTGTTGCATGGCTTTTTCTACATTAAGGATTTTTCCTCTAAGTGGAAGGATAGCCTGAAAGCGGCGGTCGCGGCCTTGTTTGGCTGTACCTCCAGCCGAATCCCCCTCAACCAAAAAGAGCTCTGCAACTGCGGGGTCGCGTTCTGAACAGTCGGCTAGCTTGCCTGGGAGGCCCGAACCACTTAATACGCTTTTGCGTTGCACCATTTCGCGCGCTTTGCGTGCAGCATGGCGAGCCGTAGCGGCTAATATCACTTTATTTACTATGGTGCGTGCTTCTTTGGGATGTTCTTCCAGGTAGTTGTTTAAAGCTTCTGAAACCAGCTGATCGACCACACCCATCACTTCATTGTTACCCAGTTTAGTCTTGGTTTGTCCTTCGAATTGAGGCTCAGCCACTTTTACCGAAATGATCGCTGTAAGCCCTTCGCGAAAGTCATCACCCGAAATATCGAATTTTAAGTTTTTTAGCATACCAGAACGTTCAGCGTATGCTTTGAGTGTTCGAGTAAGTCCTCTTCGAAAACCTGCCAGGTGTGTGCCGCCTTCATGAGTATTGATGTTGTTGACGTATGAATGTACGTTTTCGGCAAAAGAAGTGTTATATTGCATCACTATCTCCATGGGCACCCCGTTGCGCTCACCTTCCATGTAAATGGGCTCGGCCATTAACTTTTCACGATTTTCGTCCAGATAATTGATAAAATCTACCAGTCCTTTTTCAGAGTAATAGGTGTGTTTGAGGTATTGACCATTGTCCTCAACTCTTTCATCGGTTATTATTAGTGTAATGCCTTTATTGAGAAAGGCAAGCTCACGCATGCGGGAAGATAGTGTCTCGAAATCGTAGTTTGTAGTCAGAAATATGGTGCTATCGGGTTTGAAATGAACAATGGTCCCGGTAGTATTGCTTTCACCAATTACTTTTACGGGGTCTATGGGTTTGCCGTAGGCATATTCCTGATACCATATTTTGCCGTCGCGGAAAACTTTTACCCAGAGCTTTTCAGATAGTGCATTAACGCAAGAAACTCCAACACCATGCAGGCCTCCTGACACTTTATAAGAGCCCTTATCGAATTTTCCCCCTGCATGCAACACTGTCATTACAACTTCCAGGGCACTCCGTTTTTCTTTTTCGTGAATATCTACAGGAATACCCCGACCATTATCCTTTACTGTAATAGAATTATCTTTATGGATAGTAACTTCAATGTGATTAGCAAAGCCTGCCAAGGCTTCATCTATGGAGTTGTCAACAACTTCGTATACCAGATGGTGTAGCCCACGCACGTTTACGTCGCCGATATACATTGCTGGCCGTTTTCTAACGGCTTCAAGTCCTTCCAGTACCTGTATGTTATCGGCGGTATAGGTTTCGGCTGCTATCTGCATTTTTTCTTCATCGCTCATAATCAAGTAATTGTCTTCCCGTGAATTGTATATGCAAAGGTACAAATTTTAACTGGTACACCGAAGAAATTTAAATCCAGCCCCACAGAGGAGATGTTGGTGTCCATTGATTGAAAATGAATGTGTTATTATTCGAAGTCTCTCCCTTTGGGCCATTAAACCATTACCTACTTTGTAGTTTCTTATACTTTAAACTATCTATAATTCCATTTACATTTGCTTGGAGTGTTTATTGATTTTGAAAAACCTTTAATTCTTTATTTCAATCTAAAAACAATTTGGCATGAAAATCAAGTATCTGCTATTTTTAAGTGCTGTGCTTGCTCTTACAAAGTTACAAGCACAGGTAACTTACGAGCCTCATGCGGCTATTCCTCTCGATCCGGAAGTAAAAATAGGTAAACTTAGCAATGGCTTAACCTATTATATCCATCGCAATTCACAGCCAGCCGAAAGGGCAGAGTTTTATTTAATCCTTAATGCAGGGGCAATACAGGAGGATTCAGATCAAAATGGGTTGGCTCATTTTTGTGAACATATGGCTTTCAATGGAACGGAGCATTTTAAGAAACATCAGATTATCAATTATCTTCAATCGATCGGCATGAAGTTTGGCCCCGAAATTAATGCATTTACAAGTCACGATGTTACGGCCTATATGTTGCAAAAGGTACCTGTGCAACCAGAATCGAACATAGATTCGGCTTTGCTCATTCTCTACGATTGGGCTGGAAGGGTAAGTTTTGAACCTGAAGAGATTGATGCAGAGCGCGGGGTTATTCATGAAGAGTGGCGCACAGGGCGTGGAGCCATGGAGCGGCTTAATAAAAAAATGAACAAGGTTGTTCTCATGGGTTCAAAATATGCTGAACACGATGTAATTGGCGATATTCATATCATCGACCATTTTGCTCACGAGGTTCTCACACGTTTTTATAAAGATTGGTATCGACCCGAATTACAGGCTGTTGTCGCTGTTGGTGATTTTGATCCTCAGGTTATTGAAGCCAAAATTCAGACTCTTTTTAGCCGGCTGCAAAATCCTCCCCAACCAAGGGTAAGAAAAACAGAATTGGTTCCCGACCATGACAATACTCTGGTAAGTATTGTTACAGATAAAGAGGCGCAATACAGCATGGTGCAGGTGATTTACAAACATGATCCCATATCTGAGCGTAATCAACATTATTTGTATGAACAACTTAAAACCGAGCTTTTTAATCAAATGATGAATGCTCGTTTTGCAGAACTTCAACGGCAAGCCAACCCGCCATTCGTGTATGGTTACAATGCTTATGGAACTCTTGTAAAGTCGAAAGATGCCTATCGGTCGTTTGCTATCGCCCGCACCGGTGAGAGTATGAGAGCGCTTGAGGCTTTGCTGCAAGAAAATGAGAGATTGCTGCGGCATGGATTTACTGCTGGAGAGCTAGAACGTGCCAAACAGGAAATTCTTAAAGGGTATGAAAATCAGTTCAAAGAAAAAAATAAACGTAAGTCTGATCAATTAGTATGGCGCTATTTTGGGCACTTCCTGAATGATGAACCTATACCAGGCCCTGATTTTATGTATCAATTTGCCTTTGCTGTTTTACCCCAAATTTCTCTTCAAGAAATGAATGCGTTGCCAGCTCGATGGATTACCGACCGAAACCGCGTATTGACTATTGGTGGACCCGAAAAGCAAGGCCTAGTATACCCTACGGAAAATGAAGTGTTGGCCCTTCTTCAAAAGATTGAGAAAGATTCCATAGAACCTTACAAGGACAACGTTGCCAGTAAACCCCTTATCGATCATTTGCCGGCACCCGGTAAAGTCATCAAAACCGATGAAATCCCTATCTTAGGCGTAAATGTCTGGACTCTCTCCAATGGAGCCAAGGTGGTATTAAAACCTACCGCATTTCGTGATGATGAGATTTTGTTTGCGGCTCAAAGCAGGGGGGGAAGCTCATTATACACCCCCGACGAGTACTTATCCGCTCAATATGCCGCTTCGGTTATTGGTGAAAGTGGTTTAGGTGATTTTGATCCGACACAGCTCGAAAAAGCCTTAAGTGGAAAGATTGTGGATATCAATCCCTATATCCGCGACCTTCAAGAAGGATTTAATGGAAGTTCTTCAAAAAAGGACCTTGAAACACTTTTGCAACTTACACACCTCTATTTTACACGTACCCGTTTGGACTCAAATACTTTTGGCGCTTTCATCAGTAGAATGAAAGGTGTATTGGAAAATGCAAGCCTCAACCCTATCAATGCACTGAGGGATACGATCAATATAGTGCTTTCAGATTATAGCCCTTATCGTAAACCCATGACTGTAGGCAGATTGCAAGAGCTCGATCCTCAATTGATGAAAAAGATTTTTGATGAACGCTTCAGCGATGCCGATGGTTTTGTTTTCTTCTTTGTTGGAGCTTTTAAACCTGATGAATTGAAACCTTTGGTTGAAAAATATATTGGTTCGCTTCCCTCGCAAAATAAGGCAGAAACTTGGAGAGACCTTAATATTATGCCTCGCAAAGGGATTGTCAAGAAAACTGTAGTCAGAGATATGGAAGATCCTAAGGCTACCGTTTTCGTTGCTTTATCCGGTGAGTTTGATTATAATCCTAAAGACAGGGTTGTTATGCAGGCCATCAGCGATATATTGAGCTTCAGATATGTAGAAACTATTCGGGAGGAAGAAGGAGGAACTTATGGAGCCGGGGTCAGGGTGCAGATCAATAAATACCCTAAAGGCTCTTATTTGTTGACTATCCAGTTTGACTGTGATCCTGAAAATGCTGAACGTCTGACTCAAATTGTCCTTCGCGAAATTGAGCTTCTACGAACCAAAGGCCCCAACGAAGATCAGGTGAGAAATTTTCGTGAAAATAAGCTGAAAACCTGGAACGAAAATTTGCAGGAAAATAATTTTTGGATGAGCAATCTCGTAAATGCAGATTTCAATGACGATAACTATGAAAGTTTTATGGAATACCCAGGTTTGGTGAATGCCATCACACCTCAAGGAGTCAAAGAAGCAAGCGCTCGCTATTTCAACGGAGAAAATCTCATTATCATTACGCTTCTGCCTACTGATCTCAGTAAATCAGTAAAAAATCCCATGCTAAAAAAGTAAAACCTCAGGAATCTTAATTATAAAGCCGGGAGAATTGAGCTTCCGGCTTATTTGTTTTGTTATACAAGGTGATTTTGAATTTAAATTCAAATGATTTTTTTAGCTGCTGCGATATTTCATTTGCTCGAATAATTATTACTTTTGAATTTAAGCTATTGTAAGCATGAAAACCAATTATCTCCTCTGGATCCTACTTATCTTTTCCCTCTCGTTGAGCATTTATGCTCTTTTTATAAAACCTGATAAGTTTGATTACAGGACCATGGCGGCTCATCTTGTGGCACAGCCCGGGCAAAAAGGAACACTGGCCGATGGTTACATCAAAAAAGGCAATTACCAAATGCAATTTGACGCTAACCGCCGGCTGTTTTTTACCGACAAAGGTCGGCCTTTCTGCGGTTTGGCTCTGTATTACAATAACCACAAAAAATTAAGGGCCATGATTGAGTTTTCAGAAGGAAAACCCCATGGAAGGGCTGCGGTATATTTTAATAATGGTAAGATTAAAGAGCTTAGTTTATATACTAAAGGCTTGAAAAATGGAATCTATCAACGTTTTAACCGCTATGGTCAAAAATTGCTGGAAGGATATTTTAAAAATGGGCTTATGGATGGGGAGTGGAATCTGTTTTTTCCTGATGGATCAGTTAGATACAGAGCAAAATTTATCGATGGAGTTTTAGCAGAGGAATGGTTTGGGCAATTTGCTGGTTTCGCAAGCATCCCCTGGGAAAGCGAAGATTGATAAATATGTTACAGGATTGAATTTCATAAAAAAACAGGCTACTAAGTAGCCTGTCCCTTCATCACCAACCAAAATCCACTGAATGTTAACCAAAACCAAAATTTAATAAGCAATAACCATGCCATATAATATTCATGTTTAAAGATTCTTGAGATTATAGGCCTGAACTTGTTTTTATTTAAAAAAATTATAGTTTACTCTCTATCAGAAGAAGTTTTTGATTATCAATTTGAAAAGAGAGTATTTTCAAATTGAAAAAATCCTGGCATAAACCGAAGGATTGATTAAGAATGAGTTGTTTCAAAAGGTGGCTTCCAAATTCAATGTTTCAATAAATTGAGCTAGTTCAGGCCAGGTTTCAATCATCTGTTGCGTTTTTTCTTTAGGCGTATAAGCCTTGTGTACATTTAATCCCTCACGAACTGTGACCAGCATTTTAAGTCGACCGGCATTCAGGCGTTCTTTTAAAAAGCGAAGTATTCGCTGTTGATTATCCATAAGATCTTTTTCTAACAAGGCATGGAGGGCTTCAAAGCCTATAGTATCATCAGAGGCCTTGAAGATATTTGCGGCTTTTAGAGAGAGGGCCAGGTTTTTATCTTCTTCCAGCAGATTATCAAGAAACACGCGCCAAGCTCGTTGCAAACTTTCTTCCGAAAAAAAAGAATCCGCAGGCTCTGACTCGTCTTCATTTTCTGATTCTTGACTGTCGGAAGTTGGACTTTGGCCATTGGTTTCAGCGCTTTGACGATTCATGTTTTTAATATTTCCGGTTTTGAGTCCAAAAGGAGAAAGTCCTAAGGGGCGGTTTTCCGGGGCTATCGAACTTTTGGGCTCAGTATTCTGTTTAATGGGTTGATTTGTTGAAGCAACAGATGGGGAGGGTGAGGCCGTAGATGTATGGGATTTATTATAGGGGGATGGGCTTTCTTTGACCTGTGGTGGGTCTTGTTTATGCGGCGCCGGGGTTTCCTGCACCGGGTTCTTAACGAGTTGACATATTTTTATTAAAGTCAATTCAACCAATAAGCGACGGTTATTGCTGTTGCGGTAATGGATATCGCAAAGGTTCATTTGGTCAAGTGCGAGGGCCAGGAAGGAAAGCGATGCCCGCGCTGCCTGCTGCCTATATAGCTCTTTAACTTGTTCCGAAGCCTCAATCAAATTTTCTGTTCCGGGGTTTTTACACATCCATAAGCTCCGAAAATGCGTGGCAAGCCCATTGATAAAAGCCTGGCCATCGAAACCCCTGGCAATAACATTGTCGAGCAAAAGAACTGCCCCGAACATGTCTCCAGCCAGCAAAAGGTCGGTAAGCTTAAAATAATCCTCATAGCTCAGAACATTGAGGCTTTCAGCCACTCTGGTATAGGTAAGATGTCCGCGAGCATATGTGGCCAATTGATCGAAAATAGAAAGGGCATCTCGCAAGGCACCGTCAGCTTTTTCAGCGATCACATGAAGCGCCTCTTCATCTGCTTCTATGCCTTCATGGCTGGCTACATATTTGAGTTGATGGATAATGTCTTTAATGGAAATTCTTTTGAAATCGTAAACCTGACAACGTGAAAGAATCGTAGGCATAATCTTGTGCTTCTCCGTGGTAGCCAGAATGAATTTTACATAGACAGGCGGCTCTTCGAGGGTTTTTAGAAAGGCATTGAAAGCACTAGTGGATAGCATGTGCACTTCATCAATGATGTATACCTTAAATTTGCCCTGCTGCGGCATTACTCTGATTTTATCAATCAGGCTTCGAATGTCTTCAACGGAGTTGTTGGAAGCAGCATCGAGTTCAAAAACATTTAAAGATACGTTATTATTAAATGCAATGCATGAAGGACATGCGTTGCAAGGCTCGAAATCAGGGGTAATGTTGTCGCAATTAATTACTTTGGCTAAAAGGCGCGCAGTGGTAGTTTTGCCCACCCCTCGAGGACCTGTAAATAAAAAAGCCTGCGCTAATTGGTTGGTTCGAAGAGCATTTTTAAGGGTTTTAATAATGGGATCCTGACCAATGACCATATCGAAAGTGCCCGGTCGATATTTGCGGGCCGAAACAATAAAAGTCCCTGATTCGTTGGCTTTTTTTTCCATGCTTTCAACACAAATTTTGAGGCTCCAAACTTAGTTCTTTTTCCCTAACCCGATGAGGTTTATGCTTTGGACCTTTCAATAACTTCTTAATTTTGCGCATGCACCGGCCATTTAACCATTTCTTGAACCCATGATTCTTATTCATGTACCCCGTATTACTCCACGCATAAGGTATATATTCAATTATATGTTGAATTCCCTTTATGGATTGCAGCCAAAATATACCACATCAAGGGATGACTTTATCGCCTATGAGGGCCCTCGAATGGTTTATGGCAGTGAACCCATTGAAAATGCATTATTTTTTGAGTCAACTGGCTTACTGCTCAAAAGAACCCGGGAATATATAAATCCTATATCCGAAACTTCTCAGGAACTTTTTCCTGTTTCTCATCCTGCCTCAGCACTGACTTTCGACCCTTTCTCGGCTTCTTTTTACATGATGAGCCGTTATGAGGAATATCAATTGCATAATAAAGATGAACATGGGCGCTTTCCGGCAACAGAGTCTCTGGCATACAGAAAAGGCATCCTTCACCGACCGGTGGTTAATGAGTGGGCCGAGAGGGTGGTCAGGATATTGCAGACAAGGTATACGAACCTAACGCTTCGTCCGGGTACATTTCGTTTTCAACCTACCGTTGATATAGATTCAGCCTATAGCTACCGATACAAGGGCTTGGTGCGCACCGTAGGGGGATTTGCCAGAGATATCATTAACAAAAAATGGGATGATGTGTATTTGCGATGGAAGGTCCTGTTTCACGGTGCCCAGGATCCTTTCGATAGTTTCGACCAGTTCAAGAAAATCCATCAAAAAGCTGGTGTAGAACCCATTTATTTTGTCTTATTTGCCGATTATGGGGCTTTTGACAAAAATTTACCAGTGAATCATCCCGGATTTATTGAGCTTTTGCGCCGTTTGGCTGACGAAGCCCTCTTGGGTTTACACCCCTCATATCAGAGTGCAACGGATGCCTCTCGGCTCGAGCACGAACTGACAGCCTTTCAAGCTGCCCTCAATATGGAAATTACTCGTAGCCGGCAGCATTTTCTGCGGCTCAGTATGCCACAGACTTATCGAAACCTTATTCAGGTAGGTATTCAAGAGGATTACTCCATGGGTTTTGCTGATCAACCGGGATTCAGGGCAGGGGTTTGCACCCCTTTTCCTTTTTATGACCTCGAACTGGATACATCTACCGACCTCATGGTGTATCCTATCACTTTCATGGATGGTACACTCAAAGATTACCTGAAATTGGATCCAGAACAGGCGGCCGGGCTGGTTCGGCCTCTTATGGACCAAGTTAAAAAATACCGTGGGGTTCTGATTAGCCTGTGGCATAATGAAACCCAGGGCGGGGTTGGACGCTGGCAGGGATGGCCACAACTCTACGAAAAAATAGTTGAATGGGCTACAAACTGATCATCTATGTTACAGAATTACATTCTTAAAGGCAGCTTCAGAAAAATATTTTTCGTAATTTTTGTACTCGTTTTGTTGCGGGTAAAGGCTTTTTTTAATCCTCCACCTCTTCCCAGCTTTAGCGATTTCCCTATCCAGCAATGGCTATTAGGACCTCTCCTTAATTCTCGTTATGCTGCCTTTGTATTGAATCTTTTCATTATTATGGGCCTGGCTTTTGGTTTTAATTATGCGCTTCGTTTTTATCGTTATGTCCCTTTTCGAAGTTATGCTGGAGCATTAATATTCGTTCTCTTGTTTAGTCATGCACCCTGGTTGCTTACGCTGCATCCTTTGTTGCTGCCGCTAATTTTCCTGTCTTTAAGTTTGATCTTTACATTTCGGATGTCCAACGCAAAAGAAAACTATGTTCAACTTTATTGGGCTGCCTTTTTTACAGGACTAGCCGCACTTTGTTTTCCCCTAACGGGTGTTTTTATTCTTTATATAATTCTTGCTATTGCTGTAAATTCAATACTGGGGTGGAGGGAAATAGCTGTTACAATGATCGGCTTTTTTAATCCCATAATACTCTTATGGGGTGGCATTTATATTTTTGACTTGCCCCTACACTCTCCGTGGCAGCAATTGTTTGCAGAGATGCATTTTCCGATGTTAAGGACATTTCCTCCTTTAGAATGGGCTTTTACTGGGTTGACCTTTATGCTCTCCCTCTGGGTATTCTTTAGTGTGGCAAACCTGGCAGGGAAAAAAACGCTCTTATTCAGAAAATATACTTGGCTACAAATTTGGTTTCTTTCGATTTCATTCATATCCTCATTCTGGGCAGGTCCCAACATGGTTTATTACCTTGCCCTAGTAAGTTTACCCATCAGCAGCTTTATGGCTGTTTATTTCAGCCAGGAGAAAAGAACCTTGAAAAGTGAAATCCTATTGGTTTTGCTCTTTGTTTTAGCGGTGATTCAGAATAATTTTTTTGCATGATAAAACAACGGTTGCTCCTTCGCTATAAATCAAAACTGGAGGCTGGATGCGATGAAGCCGGGAGAGGAAGTTTAATGGGACCTGTTTTTGCAGCCGCAGTCATTTTACCTGACGATTTCCCCTTTTCTGTGCTGAATGATTCAAAAAAGTTAACCCCTCAAAAACGGAATATTGCTCGCCATTTAATTGAAAAATATGCGGTTGCTTGGGCAGTTGAAAAGGCTGATCATCGTGAAATTGATGAAATTAATATTCTCAATGCCAGCATTCTAGCTATGCACCGTGCGCTTATACATCTAGCTCCTCAACCCGATATGATTTTGGTGGATGGAAATCGCTTTAAAAATTTTAAAAATATTCCTCATGAATGTATTGTAAAAGGAGATAGAAAAATGGCTGCCATTGCCGCTGCATCTATTCTTGCAAAAACGCATAGAGATGAGTTTGTTATACAACTTCATGAGTTATATCCTCAATACGGATGGGCATCAAATAAAGGCTATTCCACTCGATCGCATGTAGAAGCTATTCTGCGCTATGGCTATTCTCCCTTTCACCGAAAGTCTTTTCATCTCAATATGCAGCTTAAGCTTTTTTAATGGACATACTAGTAAAATATGTAGTGCAAATCTTCTAATTTTGCAAATTCATTTGGCTCATTAATTGTATTTCCCGACAGCAAAAACAATTAACCACTCTTTCGATTCAGTTGATGAAGGTTTCTAGTCGTCGTACCGGGTTATTTCTAGGGATTATAGTTCTGGCCCTGCTGGTTTACGGGGGCTATCAATACATTAGAGTTACTCCCGCTACACCTTTAGAGGCCATTCCTGAAAATGCCGGAATGGTGCTTTTATCGGCCAAACCCATGAGATTATGGCAAAAACTTAAAAGCGAAAATGATGTTTGGAACTCCTTGATCAAAAGTCCTGAGTTTGAACATCTCAACCGGGCCATACGCTCCATCGATTCGGCCTTGAGTAAGTATATTAATCCGGAAGATTTTTTCAGCGACAGAAATATCGTCATTTCTCTTCATCACCTTCCAAATGGTAAAAAAGAGTTTCTTTTTGTTTCGGAAACTACACCAGTAGTAGAAGACCTTATCATATCCAGACTTCTGGGAAACAAGACAGGAAAAGGATTTGAAATACCTGATGAACTAAGGAAAATCAGGAAAATTCGGATTGCCCAACCAGAGCCAGGAGGTTCACTTCTGTATTACACTTTTCGTAGAGGTCTTTTCATCGCCTCGTACTCTCCTGACATACTCGCTCAAGCAATTGTTAAGCTCTACAGAGTTTCTGCATCAAAGTCATCAATTGATTTAAAAGCCGCAACGGCATTAGCCGGCAAGACCAACGATGGGACCTTATTGGTCAATTTTAATCAATTGCCCGATCTTATCATGGGATTTTCGGCTCCCGGATTTACACCGAGTTTTACCCGACTCCAGCATTTTGCCAGGTACGCAGTATTCGATATTTACATTCAGAAGCAAAAGATACAACTCAATGGCTATACACTTGCTGAGGCCTTTGATTTTTTGAGGCTTTTTAAAGATCAACAAGCACAGCAACCTCATGCACTTAATTTGTTGCCCGAAGCCACTTCAAGCTTTATTTACTTGTCATTCAGCGATTTCTATAAATTTGTTTCTTCCTATAATAATTACCTGGCCGTTAATAAAGACGCCAACAATCCGGCAATACTTTCGGTTTCTGATATAGAGAATCTTAAGGAGATTGATGCAACAGAAATCGCAGTAGCCCTGGTAAATGCTGGTTATGACCTACCGCTTGATAATACGCTGGTAGTTATAAGGAGTAAAAATCCTCAACGCTTTAGTGCAATGCTCAACGAAACGCTGGCCAACGGTGATAGCAAGCAGATGTATTCTATTAATCAAAGAATTTACAGGAATATTGATTTTAGAAGAATTTTTGGCTCTTTTTTGGTCAATATTTTTCCTGAATTTGGTAAAGCCTGCTATATAGCGCTTGACGACTTTTTCTTATTTGCCAGCACACCAGAAGTTTTGCAAAATTATGTTACATCTTACCTGGCTGGAAACAAACTGCCTCGCAAGCATGCAATGAAGACACTCCTTCAAATGACTGATAGCCGGAGTAATATCTGGATTTATTATAACCCTGCTGAAGCCGTTGTATTTCACCATTATTTGTTTTCTGATCTTACGGCTGGAACCCTTGATGCCAACCTTGCATCCCTCTCAGATTTTGATGGGCTATCGCTGCAGTTTTCAGGTAATGGTTCTCACACCTATACGTTGGGTATCATTAAGCATAGAAAAGCCATTGAGTACAACAATTCTGAGAATACGGTCGGCGATACAGCGTCTTCCCAAGCTCCGGCGGCGGCAGAGATTTATTGGGAGGTAAATCTCAATGAGCAATCCGCATCCAGACCCATAATTCTCAAAAATTTTCCAGGGCAGAAAAATTCTGTTGGGCTGTTTGGGGCTTCAGGTACCTTTTATTTGTTTGATGCCAATGGCCATCAACTGTGGGCATACAATTTTCCTGAGAATCCTTTTTATCAAGCGGAGGTTGTATCCATTGCTGGCAAAAAGTTTTTGTTGGTTACCAGCAGAAAAAAAATTTATTGCCTTGATGATAAAGGAAAATTATTAAGTGGCTATCCCGCTTCTTTTCCCGAAGAATCTTTAACGACTCCCTCCCTTGTTTTCGATACGCCAGACAACAACCCTATGTTAGTATATACTTCAGCAGACAGTATTTTTAGGGCAGTTGATTTAAAAGGAAGACCTATCAAAGGTTGGAAAAATCCCAAAATGCCCTCCACCCAGCATTTGTCGGTTAAAAGTTTTGCAGGACAAAATGGAAAAAACCTTATTGTTCCATTGCTCGACGGACAGGTGCTTATTTACACTCCCGATGGACGCCGCCTGATTGAATTGAGTAAGGCCTTTACCAATTCTACTTATTCCGATTTTTATATAAACGAAACCAATCGTAAAGGGCTTTTATTGACCACAGACCCTCAAGGCAATCTTATATACCTCAACACCAGTGGACCCATCGAAAAGACCGTCTTCGACAATTTTTCTGAAAGCCACTATTTTATCTATTCGGATTTTAACCTCGATCGCAACCCTGATTTTATTTATGTCGACAACCGCAAACTTGTGATTTATGACAGGTTTAAAAAAGTCTTGTTGCAATACAGTTTTGCCTCAGCCATAGCTGAAAAACCTACTTTGTTAGAAATTCCTCCCCAAAATAATCTACTGGTAATCAAAGCAGAAAACCATATATTGTATGGTTTTAATAAAAATGGATTGGTCTTTCAGATTGCCATTCCAAACGATGAAATATCTGCTACAGTAGGGCTATTAAATATAAATGGACATTCCTTGTCCCCGGTCCGCATAAGTATTGTCGATAATAAGCTAAAGGTTTATAAATTAAAGTATTAGATATTCATACGAT
>CALJNV010000064.1 GCA_937981455.1 uncultured Bacteroidales bacterium
GACCTTGAAGATGAAATTGCCGGATTGGAAACGCGTATTGATAATTTTATTCAGGAGACATCGGCGCTTGAGAAAAAAATACTAGAGAAAAAAAACGTAATTGTTGATGCTGAGGCATTAATAAAGAAGTATGAAGAACAGCAAATGAATGTTCGCAACAATCGTGAGTATGATAGTTTGTCGAAAGAGATTGAATTTCAGGGATTAGAAATTCAGTTGGCTAAAAAGCGAATTAATGAATACACCAGTGAACTAACAAGGTTGAAAGAAGAAATCGAAAAAGCACAGAAATTGGTTGCTGAAAGACGCAATGAATTGGAAATCAAGAGAAATGAGCTTGACGATATCATTAAGGAAACAGAGAAGGAAGAAAAGGATCTTATTCAAAAGGCTGAAGAAAGCAAAAAACTCATTGAAGACCGTTTATTGATAGCTTATACGCGTATTCGTAAAAATGCCCGAAACGGTTTAGCTGTTGTAATGGTGGAACGTGATGCCTGCGGAGGCTGCTATAACAAAATACCCCCTCAGCATCAGCTTGATATAAAAATGCACAAGAAAATTATCGTTTGTGAATATTGTGGTCGCATACTCGTTGACAAAGAAATAGCAGAATTAGCTATGCAATCCTAGAATTTTATAATATCTTGTGATGAAGCACTTGTACACTTACAGGTGCTTTTTTTGTTACTTTTACATACTCATGAAATATTTTAATATGATTCGCCTTTGTAGTTTAATTTTCTTTTTCATGTTGTCTACCCTGTTTTCAGATGCTGCTGAGACTCGATTCAATTACAATTTTGATAACTACAGTGAAAAAGCTATTCATTTTACTGCAGCGTTCCGATTTAACAAAGCTCGCGAGCAGGTTTCATTAGCAAAGCGGCTACATCCATCCTCTAATATACCCGTTTGGGTCGAAAATTATATTGATTTTATATGCTTGCTTAATACAGAGGATGTTAACTTTTATAAAGAAGTCAAAAAAGAAAAAGAAGTACGTTGGAAAAGATTTCAGAATGGAGACCCTTCCTCTCCCTATTATTTATTTTGTCAAGCTCATTTTAAATTACAATGGTCTCTGATTCACATGAAATTTAAGGATTATATCATGGGATTTAAAGAAGCCAGAGCTGCTTTTAATATTCTAAGAGAAAGTCAACAAAAATTTCCAGATTTTCCTCCAACACAAGCAGGTATGGGCATCATGAATGTATTAGTGGGCTCTATTCCAGATAATTATCAATGGATTACACGTATGCTCGGATATACGGGTTCGGTGGAAGAGGGTTTGAAAATGATGGAATCGGCACTACAAGTTTCACTCAGAGATCCTAGTTTATTTTGGCTCGAAGAGGAAGTAGTGTTTTATTTAAGCTTTATTTATATAAATCTGGATGCTGGAAAACAACGAGCCTTAAACTTTCGTGATAACTACCTATCAACCAGGGGTAAGAACTTAATGGGCTTATTACCTATTCAGGCATATGCTTTTTCTAAAATTGCA
Organism: uncultured Bacteroidales bacterium; assembly: GCA_937981455.1. Taxonomy (GTDB): domain Bacteria; phylum Bacteroidota; class Bacteroidia; order Bacteroidales; family TTA-H9; genus UBA2030. The sequence goes on from CALJNV010000064.1 coordinate 1,511, forward strand.
ATGCTTACAGGACGAAATGATGAAGCAATAGGTATTTTACAAAACAGAAAAACTTTTCCAGATCAAGAAGAATTCACTTATCTGACTTACATGCTGGCAATTGCATACCAAAATAAGCTTTCCGATAGTTGTTTAATTTATTATGATAAATTTCTTGCTTATCCAGCTGTTCGAAATTTTAAAAAGGCAAGTCTTCAAAGAAAGGCCTGGCAGTATTTAATTAAAGGAAATACAGAGTTTTATAGAAAAGTTATTTCTCTTATTCCTTCAGTGGGGCAGGCTGAAACTGATGCTGACAAGCAAGCAGAATTGGAAGCAGCCACAGGTAAAGTTCCCAACATAATATTGCTTAAAGCCAGGCTTCTTTTCGATGGAGGATATTATCAACAAGCTATTGGGTTGATGAAAGATGAAGAAAGAGATGTAGCCAGTTTGACCAAAGTTGAAAAGGTAGAATTTTATTATAGAATGGGAAGGATCTACGATGAAATGGGTAGTGATAGTAATGCCATTAAATATTATAACATGACTATTGCTGAAGGGGAAGGTCTTCAGGAGTATTTTGCCGCCAATGCCGCGCTTAAACTCGGTAATATTTATGAGGAAAGAAAGAACTATGCAATGGCAAATAATTTTTATAAAAAGTGCATGGAAATGCGGTTTACTGAATATCGAAACAGTATTACCCAAAAGGCAAAGGTGGGATTTGACCGAACAAAGAAATATTTGAAAACTTGATAGGATGAACCGTCTTCAGGGGCAAAAGAGTTTGTATTTGCTGCAACATGCAACCAATCCGGTCGATTGGTGGCCCTACTGCGAAGAGGCCTTCGTAAGGGCAAAACAAGAAAATAAGCCAATAATTATTAGCATCGGTTACAGTAGTTGCCATTGGTGTCATGTGATGGAGCAAGAAGTGTTTGAAAATTTAGAGGCTTCGAGCATCATGAATGAAAATTTTATTTGCATCAAGGTCGACAGAGAAGAAAGACCCGATGTAGATCAATACATGATGGAACGCATCCAGGCTATAGGCCTTAGAGGAGGTTGGCCGCTCAATTGTTTTCTAACCCCCGAAGGAAAGTTTTTTTTCGGAGGAACATATTATCCGTTTCACCAATGGATGAGGTTATTGAAGGAAATTATTAGGATTTATAAATTCGAAAGCCATTTAGTGAACGAACAGGTGAATGAAATCGATCAAAAGAGGGCAATACAGCTGCAAAGCCTTCTTAATAATCAAAAACCGGAGGACCTGGATTTTTTTCAATTATCTAAGAATTTACTGACCTATATTGACCCAGTTTACGGTGGAATGCTGGGGGCTCCAAAGTTTCCTATGCCAAATGCTTTGAGCCTCCAAATAGTTTTTTCCGTGCTTTTTCACCTCAATTTTCCCAGCAATAGAATAACAAATACATTGGTGCAAATGAGGTCTGGGGGTATATATGACCTGATCAATGGCGGATTTTTTCGTTATTCAGTCGATGAAAAATGGATTGTACCTCATTTCGAAAAGATGTTATATGATAATGCATTGTTAGCGACTGTTTATGCCGAGGCAGCTCTTATTCTGAATCTTGAAGAAGCGATGCCAACAGTAGTGGGTATTACCTCCTTTCTTGAAACATGGATGAAATCCCCCAAAGGGGGGTATTATTCTGCCATTGATGCAGATAACGAGGAAGGGGAAGGCAGATATTATTTGTTTTCTCTAACAGAATTGCGGAAAGCCACAGCGGATAGGTTTGAGTTTTTTCTTCAATACTTCAGGGTTTCGCATGAATCTCATGTAGAAGATGGGAAATATATTCTTAGAGCTCCAGTTGCTACAATTCAAGATCAAATACCTCAAACATGCATTGATCAAACCATTGAGTTGCTTAAGAAAATTCAAAAAGCAAGGCCGCAACCGGTTGTTGACCCTAAAATGATAGTTTCGTGGAATGCAATGACGCTTTATGCCTTTGTTAAGTCGTGGCAAGCTTCAAATGATGAAAGATTTTTTGCAAAAGCACAATCATTAGCTCGATTTCTTTTTGAAAATGCCATTCATCCTGCGAACTCAGCCGTTTTTCATGTTATATATGAGGATGGACACACTATGCCAGGATTTCTTGAAGACTACGCCTGGCTGTCTTTTTCTTTTTTAAATTATTATTGCGTTTCATCCCAAAAGGAATTTTTCGAAAAAGCTATTCTTTTGTTGAAGGAAGCCAAGAAACGGTTCAGGGCAGCCCCAGGCGATCTTTTATTTTCCAATGAAGCACTTCCTCCACTACACGAAAGAGTTATAGAAATTTATGACAATGTAACCCCTTCGGGTAATTCAGTCTTTTGTAGAGCATTAATCTTAGCGGGTAAAATTACTGATGACCCCACATATTTTAGAGAGGCTCAAGAACTCCTCCATAGAGTGCATTCACAAATTCAGAACCAGCCTGCATATATGGCCAATTGGATATTAGCTGCATTAGAATGCTCTGACCGTGCTTTAATCATAAAAATTCCACAAGAAAAACTCAAAGAATCCTATTTGCGAATATTAAGAACGGGTTACCCCCTTATGACCCTAATCCCCATAGACAATCGAGACAAAGAAAACCTTTATCTTATCTGTAATACTAATGCTTGTATATTTGATGCGCATGATCTGGAGAGCATTGTAAAGGAGATAAATAGAATAAAATAAATAATTATGCGTGTTGTTATTCAACGAGTTAATTTTGCTCGCGTGGAGGTTGAAAATCACATTGTGGGAGAAATAGGCCGTGGGCTTCTTATTTTATGCGGGTTTGAGGATGGCGATAGTGAAGCGGATATAGAATGGATGTCCGGTAAAATTGTCCGACTCAGAATATTCAATGATAGCAATGGGGTAATGAATTTATCTGTTAAAGAAGTAGAGGGTGAAGTTTTATCAGTGAGCCAATTTACTTTGCACGCTAGTACAAAAAAAGGAAATAGGCCTTCATATGTTCGTGCATTGGAGCCAATTTGGGCCTCTAGGCTCTATGATAGGTTTAATCAATTAATAGAGAAAGAATTAGGTGTTCCCCCGAAAACGGGTATTTTTGGGGCATACATGAAAATTTTGCTGGAAAATGATGGTCCGGTAACTATTATCATTGATAGTAAAAATAGAGAGTAAGTTATGGGTCAGGGTCTTCGGGTTAGCTTAATTTTGAAATGAATTTTTGAATATCGATGATAAATCGTGAATGAGTTCCTGCTCCAATGAGGCCTTTGCTGTCGAAAACTTTAACTGAGAAGACAAGTTTGCGGCCTTCGGTTTGTTGTAATTGTGCTATGCATCTAACTACGTTTCCCACTGCTGTAGCTTTTAGGTGTTTAATATTCACTTCTGTTCCAACAGAACTCATGCCAGGCGATAAATAAGGTTGTATAGCTGAATGACAGGTTTGTTCCATAAATGCAATCATTGCTGGTGTGGCAAATACATCTAGTAAACCTGATCCATAACGGCTGGCAGTATCTTCGGGCATAACCATTTTAGTAAGCACGTGCTCGAGTTCATTGGGGATGTTAAGGTTCTCCATAAGTTTAAGATTCAAAATGAAAGTGAATGTTTTTTTTTAAATCTTGATGAAGACTTAAATAAACCGGGCAATTATATGCCGCATTTTCAATTAACTTTTTTTCTTTAGAGGAGAATTTGTGGGGAGGGAAGAAAATGTGTATAATGATTTCACTAACGCGTCGAGGATGGGAGGCCATTATCTTGGTTATTTCTGCTCTTGTTCCCTCGATGTTGAATCCATGTGCACGAGCAGCAATACCCATGATTGTTAGCATACAGCTACCAAGAGCAGTGGCCAAAAGGTCGGTAGGGGAAAAAGCCTCACCTTTTCCTTGGTTGTCTGTTGGAGCGTCTGTTATAATAATTTTATTAGATTGTAAATGGCGAGCCTGGGTTCTAAGTTGGCCAAGGTAAATGGTTTCAATAGTGGGCATAAAGCGAATTTTTGAAGATGCGAAATTAAAATAAAAACCCGGCCCTCAAGGCCGGGTTTTTACTAAAAAAGGTGTTTTACTTTTTAGGATCTGAAGCGGGTTTGCATGCGTTATTGGGCCCTTTATCGCAACAAGATTTTGCTGCAGGCTTTTTGTCATCACAACAGGATTTGGATGTGCCTTTGTTGTCGCAACATGGGGTTTTGGAGGTCTCTTTTGATTGGTTATCTTTAATATCACTGGCCTTAGGGGGATCGTCATTTTGGTAAACTTGAGTCATTTTATTTACCTGTTTCATAACAACAGCGGCGTGGGAACTACCTGCCAAAAATCCTATTAAAGCCAAAAACAGAATAATTTTTTTCATAGTAGTTATGTTTTAAATAAGATTTGCAAACATAACATCTAAATTGTATTGAGGGCTGTTAAGTCTTTGTTAAAGTTTTTAAATAGCATGTTAATATTTCTGTTTTGTAAGACTATAGATATAATTTTGGGACGAAAAATCGTTCATGCAACATAAAAAGCTCATCTGGGTAGTCTTATTGGCTGGCTTAGCACTGATTGGAATCGTGCTTACGCAAACCTATTGGGCAGTAAGATCGATACGTTATCAAACTATTCAGTTCGATAATCAGGTAAGTTTACTCTTAAAGGGTATGGTTAATCGCCTTTATGACCTTAATGGTGAGTCCCTTTCCTTACCAACATATTGTCTAGACACGGCAGAAGATGAATCCCAATTGTTTTTAAATGCAAAACTTGCTCAGATACTTGATTCTTTGTTGTTGGTTGAATCTGCAGAATGTGGTTTACCACAAGATTTTGAATACCTTGTTTTTACTAGAGATCAAAAATTACTTTTCGGTAAGGTAAAAACGGATACAAATGCAATTATGGCCTCCCAGTTCGTAGTGCCTATTACTTGTATACACAAAGGCGGAGGCATTTTGTTAGCTGTGAATTTTCCTGAGAAAGATCATTGGATTTTTGAAAAGTTGATAGGCTGGATTTTTCTCTCAGTTGTGTTAATTTTACTAATGCTTTGGGCTTTTTATTATATTATTTCGATGTATTTTTCACAAAAGAAACTTTCGGACATGAAAGCTGATTTTGTAAGCAATATGACTCATGAGCTTAAAACGCCAATAGCTACTATTTCTCTTTCAAGTGAAATGCTTCTTAAGGCAAGTGTTTACAATAATCCAGAAAAGGTTAAAAAATATGCTGCTTTAATTTTTGGTGAAAACGACAGGCTCAAGCGACAGGTAGAAGATGTTTTGCAGGTAGCGTCTTTTGAACACGGAAAAATTTCTCTCAAAAAAGAGCAAATAAATATCGATGCCTTATTAACTCATTTATGGGAGATTTTTCATGTGTATGTAGAAGAAAGGAGTGGTATTTTTCAAACCCGTAAGTTGTGTAGTGCAGAAACAATTTTTGCAGATTATCATCATTTCACAAATTTACTATCCAACCTCATTGATAATGCTATTAAATATAGTAATGAAAGGCCTCAAATTCGACTTGAAGTGAAAAACTATAGAAAAGACGAAAAAGATGGGTTGATTTTTCTTGTTGAAGACAATGGTCCGGGTATACCCCATCGCTATCAAAGCTTGCTTTTCGAAAAGTTTTATAGAATTCCGACGGGTGATCGGCATGATGTAAAAGGTCATGGATTAGGTCTTTATTATGTTAAAATGATTGCCGAGGCACATGGCTTTAAGGTATGGTTTAAAAGCCAGGAAAGCAAAGGAACTACTTTTTACGTTTTTGTTCCCACAAATCATGAAATTAGGTAAATATGGGAGAAAGAATTAAAATACTGCTCGTGGAAGATGATACCAATCTTGGAATGGTGTTGCAGGATTACCTTGAAATGGTTGGCTACAACGTAGTAACAGCTACTAATGGAGAAGATGGATTGCAATTATTCATAAAAGATTCTGTTCATTTGTGTATTCTTGACGTGATGTTACCTCAAAAGGATGGGTATACTCTTGCCCGAGAGATCAGGAAATTGAATCCTGGGGTCCCTATCATTTTTTTAACGGCTAAATCGCAAACAGAGGATGTTGTAAGCGGCTTTAAATCAGGCTGCGATGATTACATTACAAAACCTTTCAGCTCCGAAGAGCTCAGTCTTAGATTAGAAGCTATTTTAAGAAGATGCAGGTTAGTATCGACTCCCACTTTGAAAAATGAAGTGTTTACTTTTGGTAGCCTCGCCTTCGACTACTCCAATTTAAAGCTGAAATTAGGCACTGATGAGATTTTTTTGACTCGTCGCGAGGCTGATCTATTATTATTTTTTTGCACCCACGTCAATGAATTGATGCCCCGTGAAATGATACTTAAGTCGGTTTGGGGCGGCGATAGTTATTTTGCCGGCCGCAGTATGGATGTTTTCATTGCTCGATTGCGTAAACTCTTGAAAGCTGAGCCAAGGATTTCTATTACCAATGTTCATGGCGTAGGATTTATTTTTGAGTTTAAACCTTGAGTCTTGCAAGCTTTCCATAGTTTATCTATACTAATTTTTGAGAAAAGGTGGCTCCGAGTTTCTATATTTTGGCTCAGAAGCAGGACCTTCTATACCTAAAAGAAAGATGTCCTATTATGGGGTGTTGTTTCTGTGTAAAGTACAATCGATTTCCATCGGATTGTTACCTTTGCATAACTATGCTTTTGCCAAACAATTTACAACCACGACATGAAAATATTCTTTAGAACTAACCATTTTTTTGCGATTTTACTGATTTTTCAGGCCTTTTCCTGGTCGTTGTCAGGGCAGAATGCCAGCATAAGAGGTTTTGTTTATGAAAAAGAAACGGGTGAGCCTGTTATTTTCATCAATGTTTATTTGGAGAAAACCACGTTTGGATGTGCGACGGATGTCAATGGGTACTACCTCATAAGCAATATTCCAGCTGGTAGCTATAACCTAATGGTAACCGCTATGGGTTACGATACGTTGAAGATTCCGGTGGTTCTTAAAAAGGGAGATCTTCTCACCAAACAATTATATGTGGTTAAGAAAGCGGTCTCCTTGGTAGGTGTGAGTATTTCGGCAGAAAGGGAGGAAGCCCGCAGTGAAACGAAAACCTCGGTGGTGAAGATTACTCCTAAACAAATAAAACAAATACCGAGTATAGGTGGCCAACCTGACCTGGCTCAATATCTGCAAGTTTTGCCTGGAGTTATTTTTACAGGAGACCAAGGCGGTCAGTTATATATACGAGGAGGTGCCCCCATTCAAAACAAAGTGGTGCTTGATGGAATGGTTATATATAACCCTTTTCATTCCATTGGTTTATTTTCAGTTTTTGATACCGATATTCTTCGCAATGCTGATGTCTATACGGGTGGATTTGGGGCCGAATTTGGAGGTAGAATTTCGTCAGTGATGGATCTGACTACACGCGACGGAAACAAAAAGCGTTTGTCGGGGAAGCTTGACGCTTCTACATTTGGAGCTAAGTTGTTGATAGAAGGTCCTTTACAAAAACAACGTGAAGAGGGGGGAGGCAATTCATCTTTTATCCTTAGCATCAGAAATTCATATTTAGAACAAACCTCAAAGGCACTATACAAGTACGTAAATGCCGATGGGCTACCTTTCAACTTTTTTGATGTATATGGAAAATTATCCTTTAATGCAGAAAACGGCAGCAAGCTTAATCTCTTTGGATTTAATTATACAGACCGTGTAAACAATTACAAAGCACTTTCCGATTTTCAATGGGATGCAGTGGGTGGGGGAAGCAATTTTGTAGTAATACCAGGAAAGGCTCCAGTTTTGCTTGAGGGTACATTCTCTTATTCAAAATACAAGGTGAGCTTAAAAGAAACAGGCAAAAACGATCGTACAAGTGAAATAGGTGGATTTAACGCGGGATTGAATTTTACTTATTTGATTGATCGAGACGAGATAAAGTACGGCTTTGAGCTCTTGGGATTTAAGACAGACTATTTCTTTTTTAATTCCCTCAATAGGATTATTCAGCAAGAGGAAAACACAACTGAAATAGGAGCTTACGTAAAATACAAAACGATTTTAGGAAAATTGATTCTTGAACCTGGATTACGTTTACAATGGTATGCCTCACTCGGAAATTTTTCTCCCGAACCTCGTCTGGCCTTAAAATATAATCTTACCGACAAAATTCGATTGAAAGGGGCTGGTGGATTTTATTCTCAAAACTTCATTAGTGCTAGCAGCGACCGAGATGTGGTGAACCTCTTTTATGGGTTTTTGAGTGGCCCTGATAACCTTCCTTCTAGCTTTAATGAAAAAGAAGTAAATGATAAACTTCAAAAGGCTTGGCATGCCATAGGTGGATTAGAATTTGATCTTGGATACCACTTGACTTTGAATGTAGAAACCTACTACAAAAAATTTACCCAGCTTACCAATCTTAACCGAAATAAAATTTTTGAAGATACTGAAACTTTTGCCGATAAGCCTGATGAGCTTAAGAAAGATTTTATAATTGAAAATGGCGATGCTAAAGGGCTTGACCTATCTTTGAAATTTGATAAAGACCGATGGTATTTATGGGGCGTTTATTCTCTTACTTACGTCAATAGGTTTGATGGACGCATGAATTATCATCCTCATTTTGACCGCAGGCACAACATAAATATTGTCGGAAGCGTTCAATTAGGCCCAGCTCGAGCTACTGAAATTAGCATGAGGTGGAATCTGGGTTCGGGTTTCCCCTTTACTTTGAGTCAGGGGTATTTTGAAAAAATTAATTTTATCCAGGGTGTATATAGCAATCCTGCTACTGCCAGTGGAGATCTCGGAATTATATATGGAGACTTGAATACGGGGCGCTTGCCATATTATCATCGTCTCGACATAAATTTTAAACATAAATGGGAGTTAACGTCTCACGCATATTTAGAGCTTAATGCCGGAGCCACAAATGTTTACAATCGAAAGAATGTATTCTATTTCGACCGTATTAAGTTTGAAAGGGTTGACCAGTTACCTTTTATGTATAACATGGGATTAACTCTCGCTTTTTAGTTTAAGATGAGAAGGCTTGACATAGCCACTTGAAATCAAGCTCATCTAAATGAATTTTTATGGCATCTGCATTTTCGGTAAGATGTTGTAGATTACCTGTTTTCGGGATGGTTACAATTCCTTTTTGATGAATAAGCCATGCCAAAGCTATTTGGGCAGGAGATGCTTTATATCTATTGCAAATCTGTTGAATTACGGGATGAGAAGCTAGGATGGGAAATTTTTCTTTCCCTAAAGGTCTCCATGCAATGATGGTAATATTATTTTCTCTGCAAAAAGGAATAATTTCATTTTCAGCACCATCTACATAGGTGCCTTTGTTACGTGCTAATAAACTGTATTCAATTTGATTGGCCGCAATGGGTTGCGTCGTATATCGAAGCGCTTTTTCCAAATCGGATCGATTGAAATTGCTCATGCCAATTAGTTTTACCAGCTTTTGTTCTACCAACAAATTCATTGCAGCAAGACTTTCTTGCAACGGTACTGATGGATTGGGGAAATGTATCAGGTAAAGATCTACATAGTCTATTTTAAGCCGCTTAAGACTATTTTCACAAGCTCTGAGTAGGTCGTCGTGTTTTAGATGCGTGCTCCACACTTTTGTTGTGATAAACAAATCTTTGCGGGGTACATCTTTGATGGCTTCACCTACCAATTCTTCAGTGTGTCCATTACCGTACATTTCAGCGGTGTCGATATGCGTTAGCCCCAATTCGATACCTTTTCTAATTATATCAATCCAATGCTTATCTTGACTAAAATCAGGTTCCATTCTGCCACCCATTTCCCATGTTCCCAAACCTATGGCGGGAACTTCAATGTTTCCAATTGTTTTCATAATCATTGAAAAGTATTATAAACTCTGAAAGACCATCACTTTTCCATCTATTGAAAATTTAAGCATGTGCTATAATTAATACCTAACAGACTTTACACTTATTGATGTTAATAAACCCTTGAAAGAATGTTTTTGTTAAAATAGGGATGTTTATAAATTTCTTGTGAGGTTTCTGGAAGATTGCTGGCTTTAATGGGGAAAATCACTCAGATTTTGAGGAATTGAAAAGCAAAACAGAGATCCTTTGCCCGGCTCTGATTCGATTTCTAGGGTTCCCTTATGAGCATTGACAAAATCTTGAACTAGGGTAAGGCCTAATCCATGGCCTTTTTCATAATTTGTTCCTGGAGTAGAAAAGTGTTCAAATCGATTTAAAATTTTTTGCAAATTTTCGGAAGATATGCCCATACCCTCATCTTTAACACAAAATTTAATTTTCTCATTTTTCGTTTCAGAATAAAATATTTCTATTTTACCTCCTTCATATGAGTATTTAATGGCATTGGAAATTAGATTTCTAAAAATGATAGTAAGCATGTTTTCATCTGCAAAGCATATTATTGGATCTTTGACATGGTTGACGATGTGTAGTTTTTTTTCTGTCCAGAAACCTTTAAGAAGTTTGATATTATCGTTGATAATGATAGAAACGTCAATATTGTGTGGATTGAAATTGATTTCGTTGCGTTGGTTTTTAGCCCAGGCAAGAAGGTTTCGTAAGAGTTCAAGGGTTGAGGTATTGGCTGTGAGAGCATCTTTTAAAAAATCAATCAAGGTTTCTTGTTCCATGGGTTGGTTTACAGCAATATTTAGAACATTATTGATATTAACTATGGGTCCCATGAGATCGTGAGAGATAATTGAGAACAGTCGATTTTTTGTGGCGAGGGCTTCTGAGAGCTTTTGGTTTATTTCTTGCAATTCCCTCTTTTGACTGACAATAGTAAGATGGGCCTTTACCCTGGCAAGGACTTCTTCTTTATGAAAGGGTTTAGTTATATAATCAACCCCACCCGCCTCAAAACCTTGTAAAACATCTTCTTTAGATGTGAGAGCGCTTATAAAGATTATGGGTATGTCATGGGTAAGCTTTGTCTCTTTTAGCTTTCTGCATACGGTAATGCCATCCATTTCAGGCATCATGATATCGAGCAGTACAAGTGAGGGTGGGGCTTGCATTGCGAGTAATAAGGCTTCTTGTCCTGAGAGAGTTGTTTTGCAAGGGATAGAAGCTTTTTCGAGAATGTTTTGAAGAACCATCAAGTTTCTTTCGTTGTCATCTACAACAAGGACCCATTGGGAGTTATTTTCAATCATAGTGCATTTTTAATTTTTTTTGAAATCTCTTCGGGTTTTATTAAGCCCTGGCTTGTTATAAAAAGTTGGATAAGGGATGCCGGACATACATCAAAGGCAGGATTGATGGCCGTAGTGCCTTCAGGGGTTAATCTTACGCTAATTTCTTTCCCCTGGTTGTCCCATCCCATCAGTGAGTTGACTTCATTCTCTGAGCGATGTTCTATGGGGATACTTGTACCTTCAGGGCATGAGGGGTCGAGTGTGGAAATGGGTGCTGCAACATAAAATGGAATATCAAAATATTGGGCCAATATGGCTTTCTCGAGGGTGCCAATTTTATTGGCTGTATCTCCATTAAGAGCAATTCGGTCGGCACCGGTTATTATGGCATTTATTTTTTTTTGTTGCATCAAGAAAGCCGAAGCACTGTCGGGGAAAATCGCAAAAGGAATTTTTTCATTCATCAACTCCCAGGCTGTAAGGCGTGCCCCTTGAAGCCTTGGGCGAGTTTCACTTACATAAACAAAAATTTGTTTACCTTTTCGATGGGCCCTGTAAATGGGTGCAAGGGCACTTCCCCAGTCAACAAAACCCAACCATCCCGCATTGCAATGGGTCATTATACAACTCCCATCAGGAATCAATGGTTCACCATATTCAGCAATAGCCAAAGCTTCCTGAATGTTTTCTTCTGCTAATTTTTCGGCAACCTCCATCGCATGGTCGTATCCCCCCTCCAATCCGGCTAGCCATACTTTTTGGGTGGCATAAAATAAATTACGGGCTGTGGGCCGTGTGGCCTCTATTTTCCGCTTGTTTTCTTCAACATCGCTGAAATCTTTATTGGAATTTTTTTTAAATGCCAAAGCCATGGCATATCCTGCAACAGCTCCAATGGCACCGGCACCTCTAACATGCATTTTAATAATGGCTTCACATGCAGTGTCTACATCAGGCAGGTTAAGAGTTTCGAAATGAAAAGGCAGACGGTTTTGGTCGATTATCTTTATGATGCCGTCTTCTATCCACACCGTACGATAACTTTTTCCGTTTACTAGCATGTTTAGTTTCTTCCTTTAAATTTTAGCAGATGTTGTTTTGATTTGTTTGTCCATCCAGCTTGCGATGCATAATCGACAATACATATATTGAGATTGGCTTGTGATTCAAAATCAACAAAAAAGAGTTTAAAATCGGCATGAGATTCATGGTTTACTAAATAAAAAAGCCCGTCGCGTGTAGCCTGTGTTTCATAATTTACAATGTATACCCATAAATCAGCCTGCGATTCGTAGGGCACAATATAAATTTTTAGATCAGCCTGTGATTCGTATTTAACTTTAAATACTTTTTGTGCCAAAATGTTCTCGCTATAGATTAAAAATATAACAAATAGAGAAATAACCACATAATGCTTTACAGAGGATTTCATGTGAGGGGGGTTGTAATTAGATTGTACCTTTGCAAATCGTTTCAAAATTAGTAAAGATTGTCTGTTTTTTGAAAAAAGGAAATTCAATGATGATTAAATTTATTGAAATCATGTCGCCTGTGGGCTCTTATGAGTCTTTGATGGCTGCTATTCAGGGTGGAGCCAGTTCGGTTTATTTTGGAGTAGGAAATCTTAACATGCGATCCCGTTCTACGCAAAATTTTTCCATAGAAGATTTAAAGACAATTTCAGGGATTTGTTCTTCACACAACGTTCGTTCTTATCTCACGCTTAATACTATAATTTATGATACAGAGCTTGACGAAATGCGCAGACTGGTAGATGCGGCTATTGAAGCAAAAGTATCTGCTGTTATAGCCTCAGATCCTTCCGTATTGTCATATGCACAGCGTGCTGGTGCAGAGATTCATATTAGTACACAGTTGAATATAACGAATGTCGAGTCGGTTAAATGGTATTCCCATTATGCTGATGTTATGGTCCTTTCACGTGAATTAAATCTAGACCAAATAAAACATATCAGTCAGGAAATAGAAAGGCAAAATATCTGTGGGCCTTCCGGTAAACCTGTTCAGATTGAAGTTTTCGTGCATGGAGCGTTGTGTATGGCCATTTCGGGAAAATGTTATTTGAGTTTGCATACAATGAACTCATCAGCCAATCGGGGGGCATGCCTGCAGCCTTGTCGTCGAGCCTATGAGGTTACCGACAAAGAAACCGGAGTGGCTCTTGAAATTGACAATGAATATATTATGTCGCCCAAAGATTTATGTACAATACACATTCTAGATAAAATTATTGAGGCAGGTGCTACTGTTTTAAAGATTGAAGGTAGGGGCAGGTCACCGGAGTATGTTAAGACTGTAACTAGGGTATATCATGATGCAGTAGGGGCTATTCAGCATGGAGAATATACTCCAGAAATGATTGATAGCTGGATGGAGAAACTGAAGACAGTTTATAATCGAGGATTTTGGGAAGGTTATTACCTGGGCCGTAAGCTTGGCGAATGGAGCCATGTTTATGGCTCACAAGCTACGCTTCGCAAACAATATCTGGGTAAGGTTACCCATTTTTATTCAAAAATAGGTGTTGCAGAAGTTAGGCTTGAATCCCATGATTTAATGCCGGGTATGCAATATAGCATAAATGGCCCTACGACGGGTGTCGTTGATGGATGGGTTGAGGAGGTTAGGCTTGCGTATAAACCTGTACCTGTTGCCCCAAAAGGAAGCATATGTAGTTTTAAAGTAAGCAGCCCTGTGCGGGAGGGTGATAAAGTTTTTATTCTGGAAAAGTTGAACCAGGTAAGTGATTAATATTTAAATAAATAAAGAAGGAAGAGACTAATAGCGAGGAAAATAAAAAAATATATCCAGTACATCGTCTCATTGTCCTTTTTATTAACCTGGTTGGTTTTAGAAGGAAATTTATTTCTTCTATCAGGCAAAATAGTTTTCTTTGCTGATTTAGGCATGGTTAAAAATATTAAATATTACTCAGGATGGAAAAGGTATAAAGTTAAGAATACTATTTCTAAAAACCAAATTTATTATATAAAGGTATAAATCGGTTTGACAATCAAGGTTAATCAGTAAATTTGCACCCCTTAAAAATAAGGATAGTATGCACTTAAGCGAACAAGAAATCATTAGGCGAAATGCCCTACAGGAATTAATAAATCTAGGAATAGATCCTTATCCTACTGGAGTTTTTCCGGTAAATGCTAGCACCACCGAAATTCTTACTAATTACAAGGCAGGCAGTGGTTTGTATGAAGACATTAGTTTGGCAGGTCGAATCATGGGCCGTCGAATCATGGGTGCTGCTGCTTTCGTGGAATTGCAGGATGCTTTCGGACGCATTCAACTTTACATAAAACGGGATGATATATGCCCGGGCGAGGATAAATCCCTTTATAATACCGTATTTAAAAAACTTCTCGACATTGGCGACATTGTATGGATTAGAGGCTATGTCTTTATAACTCAGATGGGTGAAACAACCATACATGTAAAGGAATTCAAACTATTAGCTAAGTCTTTGCGCCCCTTGCCTGTAGTCAAGGAAAAAGATGATAAGGTTTTTGATGCCTTTATGGATCCCGAACAACGTTATCGTCAACGTTATGTTGATCTTATTGTGAATCCATGGGTTAGGGATATCTTTATTAAGCGAACGCGAATGGTAAATAGTATGCGGGAATTTCTTAATGCAAGGGGTTATCTTGAAGTTGAAACCCCTATTCTACAGCCTTTGTATGGGGGTGCTGCGGCCCGTCCCTTTAAGACCTATCACAATGCGCTAGATACGACGCTTTATTTGCGAATCGCCAACGAACTTTACCTTAAGAGACTCATTGTGGGCGGCTTTGACGGAGTTTATGAATTTTCCAAAGATTTCCGAAATGAAGGCATGGATAGATTTCACAACCCCGAGTTTACCCAAATGGAGCTTTATGTGGCCTATAAAGACTATTATTGGATGATGGATCTCGTGGAGCAGATGGTTGAAAAGATTGCCCTCGATATACATGGCACTACACAGGTCAAAGTAGGCGAACACCTCATTGATTTTCAGCGACCATGGAAGCGATTTACCATGTTTGAGGCTATAGAGCATTTTACCGGTATTGATATTTCAGAAATGGATGAAAAGCAATTGCGGGAAGTGGCTTCACAGTTGGGTGTAGAGATTGATGATACCATGGGTAAAGGAAAAATTATTGATGAGATTTTTGGTGAAAAATGTGAGCCATACCTCATACAGCCCACATTTATAACCGATTATCCCATAGAAATGTCCCCTTTGGCTCATAAGCACAGAAGTAAACCCGGCCTGGTGGAGAGATTTGAGGCTATATGCAACGGAAAGGAAATTTGTAATGCATTTTCGGAATTAAATGATCCTCTAGATCAACGAGAACGCTTTGAGGCTCAATTAGAATTAGGGAGGAGAGGGGATGAAGAATCGATGGTACTGGATGAAGATTTTCTCAGAGCACTTGAATTCGGGATGCCCCCCACCGCGGGTTTGGGAATAGGTATCGACCGCCTTGCCATGATTA
Organism: uncultured Bacteroidales bacterium; assembly: GCA_937981455.1. Taxonomy (GTDB): domain Bacteria; phylum Bacteroidota; class Bacteroidia; order Bacteroidales; family TTA-H9; genus UBA2030. The sequence continues at coordinate 17,184 of CALJNV010000064.1, forward strand.
TGACCAATTCCCCTTCTATTCAAGAGGTGATTCTTTTTCCCCAGATGCGGCCTGAAAAAAGGAAAGAAATCTCAAGTGATGAGGAATATGAAGCTCTGGGTATCCCTTCAGTATGGATTCCCATTTTACGGCAAGCGGGCTATTCCCATATTGAGGCATTGAAAAAAGCTAATCCCAACGCTTTATTCAATCAATTGGGTGGATTGCGAAAAAAGCACAAATTGGAAGTCCCTATGCCAACGATGGATGAGGTTAGAAAATGGTTAGCGCTTGATTCAGCTTAGTCTTTTAATACCTTTAGGCTTTGGGTCTTCCCATCAGCAAATTTAATTTTTATCATATAGAAACCCGGCTTCAGATTCCAAAGATTGAGTGTAACTGAAGCCTTTTTTAATTGCAATTGCTGAATAAGGCGTCCCTGCATGTCGGTTAATTCAAGGCTACTTATCGGCTGCGGACTTGAAAGAACAGCTTTGTCTTTTACAGGGTTTGGGTAAAAGTTAACATAATGGTTTAATAGCTGTGAATCGCTCACACTTGTGATGTCTCCGGCATAAAAACTCCCTCCAGTAGATGCCCCGCTTACATCATAGCCTATTGTGGCATAAGGATGAGTAGATTCGGCGCTAAACCAATTGTAAGTTGTGTCAACCGAAGTCATGGGAAATCCAGGAATAGGAATCCAACCCAAGAAAATAACCTTTGCAAAAGCACTGTCAATACGTTGGTTTACCGATTTTTCGAGCAAAGTACCCTCATAAGTACAGCAGGGAAGCATTAAGGTTCCCCAGGCATTAACGGCTCGTTGGGTAATTATTGTACTCACCAATTTAACGGAGTCGAAAGGCATTCCAAACTGTGAACCAGTTCCTTTGATGACGGCTTTCGCTGTGGAATTGATGGAACTCCCATAAGTGTAAGGAAAGTTGAAAAGTACCAAGGGCGGATTCAGAGGTACTGGCATGACTCCATACCCTGCGTCTCCAGCTATACCAATCAGATGGCTGTAACTGTCGTTGAAGAAAATATAACCAAAACCATCAGAGCCCATACCTACCGAAAGGTTTGCTGTGGGGAAATTGTTACCGTAAGGCGTAGCTGCAGGATCTAAATAGATGACCGAATCGTAACCTGAGGAGAGCGTTTGGGTAAAATCCCAAATTAAACCCTCTCCCTGCCGTTGAAATTGAAAACTATCCGGATGAGCCATGTTTGCAGTGTATAATACCGTTCCGGGCAAGGGCATTTGTGCTGATGTGAGGGTGATTTGCGAGAATGTTTTGAAGCACAAAAATAAACTTGATAAAACTACAAAAAACAACTTGGTGTTCATATGTTTTGGGATTTGGTTTTTTCAATGCTTAAATGTTCAATTAAATCATGGAGGATTTTGTTGTGGTCGAAGGCCATAGGTGGGAGATTATGAAGGAAGAACCATTGAGCATTTTTTGCGTCATCACTTGCTGTAGGTGGTGCATTAAGGGAATCGAATCCATAATAAACCACTGTAATAGTCCGGGCGCGGGGGTCGCGTCCAGGGGCTCCGTAAGTTTTGAATTGTTTCAATTGGGTAGAGACGATACCGGTTTCTTCTTTCAATTCTCGAATTGCTGCCTCAACTAAATCTTCTTCCATATCAATAAAGCCGCCCGGCAAGGCCCACATACCCTCGAATGGAGGATTAGCACGTTGTATGAGAAGAATTTCATCACCGTTTTCCGATTGTCGTATCATAGCAACATCGACAGTTACACAAGGTCGCGGATATTCATACGTATAGGTCATAGGAGAGGTTAAAATTCTTGCAAAAATATATTTTTTGGACTGTAATGACGTTTCAGCCAGCGACTGAGACCATCAAGACCCGGGAAGAGTACTCTTTCAGTGACATTGGCCTGATCAAGTTTATCGCGAATTTCCCATTTCAATTGTTTGGGTATTATAATTCTAAAGTAAATATCAACGTGCTCATTGAGCCACTCACCTAAATGCCCTGTAGAGGTGGACATAAGAGAAAATAAAGCATGTTGGTTTACAATGCGATCATCGAGCGATGGGGGTTCCAGGAATAGGTTGAACTCATTATCAGCCAGTTTTTCAAGTTTTGAGAGAGAATTACAAACTTTGTCGAGGATATAAGGTGTGAAGACATTGGATCCCTCATTTTTAATGATTTCTGAGAGTTGTGGCGGTAAATAATGATTTCCTTTTACATAATTAACACACCATATTACCCCATCAGTGTGGAATTTTAAAGGATTTGCGGTGGCAAAATGAAGGGCTACAAGTGGTGAATAGGTCCAATCGATCAGGCGGGTTGGAAGTCCATGGTGCTGAGCAATAGCAAGCCAGTTCCAGAGCGATTCATTGGGTAAGGTCGTTCTTTGGGCATACTTTATAAAATTTCGTAACAGGTGTCGTTCTAAATTTGGGTATGGGCCTCCAAGTCTGATGAGGCTTGATATTAGTTCATAATTTACATCTGATAATCCTCTATAAACGAAGGGTGAACGGTATCTTTCGAGGTTCTCATCCCATGTATCTTTATACAGATAATCCATGAGTTCACTCCAACCGGAAGGTACGTAGTCATTCATTTTCTGTGTCTTTTTTTCCTTCAACAACAATTACAAATTCTCCTTTCATGGTTTTACTTTTTGACCATGAGATAAGTTCTGATAATGTCCCCCTTAAAGTTTCATGATACATTTTAGATATTTCACGAGATACGGAAGCTTTTCGATCGGATCCTAAATAATCTGATAAATCTTCCAATAGTCGTGAAATACGAAATGGTGATTCATAGAAGACCATCGTTAGCATTTCATGAGCCAGGAGACCAAGTCGTGTTTTACGGCCTTTTTTGTGAGGGAGAAAACCTTCAAAACGAAAGCGGTCGCATGGAATACCTGACTCTATTAAGGCAGGAATAAATGCCGTAGGACCGGGCAAGCATTCTACAAGTATGTTTTCCTTCAAACACTCTCTTACAAGAAGATAACCCGGATCAGATATCCCTGGAGTACCCGCATCGCTTATAAGAGCTGCTGATTCTCCTGCTTTGATTTTTTTTATTACGTTATTAAGTGTTTGATGCTCATTGAATTTGTGGTGCGACATCAAGGGTGTGTTAATTTGAAAATGTTTTAGTAAGATACCTGAAGTACGCGTATCTTCGGCCAAAATAAAATCTACCTCTTGAAGTATGCGCAGGGCACGAAGGGTAATATCCTCTAAATTACCAATAGGAGTGGGAACGATATATAACTTTGACATCTCTACAGGTTTGTCATGGGATTTTTCGTAAAGGTAGAGAAAGATCCAGATATTTTTCTTACTTTTGCAAAGTCAAGAGCTTGCTGGGGCGTTAGCTCAGTTGGCTAGAGCGTTAGACTGGCAGTCTAAAGGTCAGGGGTTCGACTCCCCTACGCTCCACCAAAGAATCGATCTCTGTCTCAAATAGGGGTCGATTTTTGTTTTAAATGACAGACTGTTAGCTGTATTTTTATAAAGTAAGGTGGCATTAAAAAAAGTTCAAAGAAACCGAAGGTTTTTTTTATATCCCTTATCTAACCTTCAAATCCCAAAATTTATGAAAATGAAAAAACAAGTTTTGATTGCAGGATGGGCAATTTTAATAGCCCTTACAATTAGTACATTATTAACTGCTCAAACCGTGAAGGATAAAACCCAAACAACCTCATCGGTGATACAACCCGGTAAGTTTATTGACGAAAACAAGAATGGAATATGCGACAATTATGAGGCGAGACCGGCCAATAGAAGAGGAATTGGTTATGGATTTGGCAGAGGAAGCCAATGGCTGGATGAAAATAAAAATGGGATTTGTGATTATTTCGAAAGCGCAGTTCTTAAGGATAGAGGCCCCCGCTTTGTGGATGATAACAATGATGGGGTGTGTGATAATTTCCCTGGACGCAGAGGGCGTGCCTGGAGAGGAGGGTGGAATAGCAGATTTAACGGTTCGGTGCAGAATCTTGTTTTACCCCAAAATAATGGAACAGACAAAAAGTAATCGTATCCATTCCGTAAATTTGGTGCAACCGGGTATCTAATCCGGTTGCATCATACTTTATGAGATCAATACATGGTAGAAAATGAAAATTTTCTGGATAGACTTCAGGCCGGCGATGAAAAGGCTTTTCAACTATTGGTTGAAAAATACCACCCGATGATTAAGGCTATTGGAATACAAATGTTTGAAAGAACGGAAGATCAGGATGATTATGCACAGGAGGTTTTTATAAAAATTTATTATGCATTGAAGAGCTTCCGACGTCAATCTTCTATTACCACATGGATTTACCGGATAGCCCTTAATCATGCTCTAAATCTTAGCCGAAAAAACAAATGGAAATTATGGTTGAATGAACGTTTGTCGGTGCAAAGGTCCAATGGTTCAAAAGGAGAGGTTTTAAAGCATGAGGTAGGACAAATGGATGAAAACACAGAGCAGAAAGAATTGAGAAGGATTTTAAATAAAGCCATTCAGCGTTTGCCTGAAAACCAACGCATTGCTTTTGTGATGACTCGTATTGAGGGTATGTCGTACGTTGAAGTTGCCAGAGTGATGAATATATCGGAGTCAGCCGTTGATAGTCTCACACAACGCGCTCGTCAGAATTTGCGAAAATATCTTTCAAACTACTATCATTCTTTCTAAATTAAAGCTATGAAAATCAACTGTCATACTTTTAATCTATGGTATCCACCCTATTTGAATGGTGGTCTTTCGAAGGATGTGAGCGAGCTGGCGGGAGAACATTTAAATTCTTGCTTATCATGCAAAGCAGCTGCCGACAAAATTGAAAATCTAATAGAAAAAAAACTTCATCCTTCGGAGGATCCCTTTTTTTATACCCGACTGGTGGCACGATTGGACAAAGGTCGTATCAATTGGCGATCGTCTATACTAAGACCTGCGTTGGCTTATACTTTGGTTTTAGCACTTTCTTTATCTATGGGAATAAGTTTGGGGGTGTATTTTCACTCAACGATTACTACCCAATCTTTATATCTTTCATCTGAAGATGATTATGTAATAAATTCTGATGTATCGGAGCTGGATCTGATTTTTTGTGATGAAACATTATGAAGAACAATAGCTTATGCATTTGAAATATAAAATTTTGATAATTATTTTGGCTGCGCTTGGGGTGATACTTGGGTCAGCATTGATTACTCATATAGTACTTTCCGAAAAACAACAGAGGCAAGTAGCCCCAAATAATAATACCCCTCCCGCAATGGGTCGGGGTATGCTTATTGGCCAATTGAATTTTAATGACGAACAGATCAGAATTTATGATAGTCTGAGGAATAGGTTTTTTGAATGCACCCTCACTTTGCGAGATTCCATAGAACTTATAAATAGAAAAATAGCAAATGCTTTGATTTCCAGCCATCCTAACCGGCAAGAGGTCCTTTTATGGGTTCAAGAGGCAAATCGCCTCGAAAATCGCTACAAACGAATTTTGATTATTCATATACTTGATTTACATCAGATTTGTAATCGGGAGCAAAGAGTGATCCTGGGCCAAATATATCCTCAGTTGATGGGAAGAGGGCAGGGTAAGGGCCGGGGAATGATGTACCGTCATCGTTGGGGTCGACAGCAGCAGTTTTAGTATTCTATATAATTTAATGATATCCTATCATCAAGAAAATCTACCAACAAAAACCCAGGATAGGTTTTTTTGTATGTGCCTTCCCACCATTTTCCAGAGACTGCTCCTCCAGTTGCAATTTTCACCCCTGCAATTTCTATTTTCTCGAAAATATGCAGGTGCCCTTGCAAAATGAGTTTCAAATTGTATTTACTTAAAATTTTTATTAAATCTTCAGAATTTCCCATCACGTTCATGGGATGGTTGGGAACAAGAGCGCCCTCTTCCCATTGCGTTTCAGCTGTAACAAGAGGTATATGAGAAATCAATACCAAGGGAGCGTCCTGTGGTATAGACAGAAGATTAGATTTTAGTTTGTTAAGGGTTTCTTCTGTGATACCACCTATGTATACGGATTCTTTTTTGTAAATAACTGAGGGAACAATTAAGAAATAAATGCCTTTAAAACTAAAAAATTGGAAGGGATCACCAAGGTATTTTCTATACATTCCATAACCATAGTCCGAGTCAAGGGTATCTGCTTGATTATACCCCCATCCCCAAATATCGTGGTTTCCAAGAGTATTATAAATTGGCACTGGGATGGGCTCTATAATTTTTGAATAAAGGAGATAAAGGGAGTCGGCTTTCGGTTTTCTTACACCAAGAGCATCCATTATTAAATCCCCGCCTGTTATGATAAAGTCAGGATTCAGGGATAAGGCTTTTTCAAGGGCTTTTTTAAATTGTTCTTCAACCCCTGGTTGAATATGAATGTCTGTCATAAAGACAAATCGTAAGTCTTGCTTATGGGTTGGATTCACCTGCGCTTGAACCCAGCAAGAAATTAAAAAAAATACTAATAACCCTGAGGCTTTTAATGTAATTTTGTGAAGCATAAGTGCTTTTTTCTTTGGATAGGCACAAAATTATCAAATGAAGTAAAATCCATAGCATTCGGAAATTTAATTATAAGTTATTTCATCGTAAATTTGAAGGGTGATGGAAGGGCTTTTGTTAGGACTAATGATAGGATTTTCAATTGGCCTAGCAACGGGGCCCACATTTTTTGTTTTGTTATCATCTACGGTAAAAGGTGGTAAGGGCAGTGGATTATTTGCCGCTGCCGGTATTGTAGATTCTGACCTGATAATGGCTCTTTTAAGCCTTATCGGAGTAGGGTTTCTCAATTCACTTCAAAAATATCAGTCCTGGTTTGCATGGGTGGGAGGATGTATAATGATTGCAGCGGGTATAGCCCCATTTTTTTTTAAATCTAGATTCAACCGATGGGAGGGAGATAAGATAAGGTCAAATTTGAGGCTTTATGCATATACTTTTGTCGTTAACGTTATTAATCCTCTGAACTGGTTATTTTGGATGGCTGTGTGTGGGTGGATTCAAATTAGAGGAGGCGGCGATTTGTGGTGGTGGGTATTGGTTCCTGCTTTTTTCTTAGAATTTGCACTTAATGTGATGAAAGTATACGCAATTGCTCGGTGGGGCAGGGTTATATTGGTAGCAAAAGTTAAATGGTTAAAGATTATAGTGTCTTTTTCAATGGTTTCTTTAGGAACCTACTTGATTATCAGGGGTTTATTAGGAGTCCTTAAATTTTAATTTTAGAAGCAAGCTTGAATTCTCTACTTTTGCACCTTCAAAAATCATTCAGAGGAGGTTATGGATTATAATTTTAGGGAAATCGAGCCAAAATGGCAGAACTATTGGAATAAGCATAAAACATTTAAGGCAGAAAATACCAGTAGCAAGCCAAAGTTTTATGTTTTGGATATGTTTCCTTATCCGTCGGGTGCAGGCTTACATGTAGGGCATCCTTTAGGGTATATAGCTTCTGATATTTTTGCTCGCTATATGTGGCTTAAAGGTTACAATGTATTGCATCCCATGGGCTACGATGCCTTTGGTTTACCGGCAGAGCAATACGCCATTCAAACGGGTACACACCCTGAAATAACTACTCGGAAAAATATTGAGCGCTATCGTCGGCAACTTGACAAGTTGGGTTTTGCTTATGATTGGGATAGGGAAGTAATCACCTGTGATCCGGATTATTATAAATGGACGCAATGGACTTTTATCCAATTATTTCATCATTGGTACGATCGCACACAAAATAGGGCACGCCCTATTGCTGTTCTGATTAAAGAATTTGATAAATTTGGTAATCTAAATATAGACGCTGCCTGTGGAGAGGTAAACAAGTTTACAGCTGCCCAATGGAAGGCAATGAATGAAAAAGAGCAGGCCGACGTACTGATGAAATATAGGCTTGCTTACCTTTCTGATACAATTGTCAATTGGTGCCCTGAGTTGGGAACTGTGCTGGCCAATGATGAAGTAAGCAATGGGCTTTCGGT
>CALJNV010000065.1 GCA_937981455.1 uncultured Bacteroidales bacterium
GCTGCTCAAACTTGGGATGAAAAATACGCAAACGATGAATACTATTATGGCACAGAACCTAATATATATCTGAAAGAAAAGCTCATAAAATACCATCCCGGACTCCTATTACTCCCGGGGGAAGGCGAAGGACATAATGCAGTTTTTGCAGCATCAATGGGTTGCGATGTTTATGCTTTCGACCAAAGTCAAATAGCACGCGAAAAGGCCCTCCGATTGGCGGCCAACCAAAATCTTCGCCTGGATTACAAGATAAATGATGTGGTAGATGCCACGTACCCTTCTCATTATTTCCAAATGATTGGCCTTTTCTACCTTCATATGCCACCCCAGATTCGCAAAGTAGCACACCGACGTTTATTAAATTTTCTTGAGCCCGAAGGATATCTCGTGCTTGAAGCTTTCCACAAAAAACACCTCGGCTATTCATGGGGGCCCAGAGATATTTCCCTGCTTTACGATGAAAATCTACTAAAGGAGGATTTCCGTGACCTTGAAATTATCGAGCTATATACTGCTCAGCTAGTACTTACCGAAGGCAAAGGACATTTTGGACCTGCAACTGTTGTAAGGCTTACAGCCCAAAAAAATCGTAACACCTAAAGTCATGAAAATTATTACTTATAATGTAAACGGCATTCGATCAGCGCTTGGGAAAGGACTTATTGATTGGTTAGCCAAAGAAAGGCCTGATATTCTTTGTATCCAAGAAACCAAAGCCCAACCAGATCAAATTCCTACAATAGAGTTTGAAAGACTTGGCTATCAATGTTTTTGGTATTCAGCTGAAAAAAAAGGGTATAGCGGTGTAGGTCTTTTATCGTTGCATCAACCCGACCGTGTGATAGAAGGCATGGACATTGAACCCTACGATCGCGAAGGGCGATTGATTCGTGCCGATTATGGCGATATTTCTATTATCAGCGTTTACCATCCTTCGGGTACTACCGGTGATGTAAGGCAAGAGTTTAAAATGAAATGGTTGGAAGATTTCCTGAAATATATAACCCAACTTCGACTTGAGCGACCCAAACTCATCATCTCAGGCGATTTCAATATATGTCATAAACCCATCGATATTCACGACCCCGTAGGCAATGCAAAAAGCAGCGGATTTTTGCCCGAAGAAAGAGAATGGATGGACCGTTTCATAGCCTCGGGTTTTATCGACTCATTTAGAGTATTTAACCAGCAACCCCATCAATACACGTGGTGGAGTTTTAGGGCTGGCGCCCGAAGTAGAAATCTAGGATGGCGAATTGATTATCATATGGTGACCGAAAACTTGCAAGACGCATTGCGAGGGGCATCTATTTTACCTCATGTAACACACAGCGATCATTGCCCGGCTGTAGTCGAAATGGAACTTTAGCTGAACTTTTTCTTTTATCAAGGGTTTGTTTTAAAAAAACTTTATGGGCCGCCAATTTTTCGACCATCGTCAAGATTATTCACTTTCAGAGCTGAGGGAAGACCATCTTCCGGAACATCCTATGAGGTTGTTGGAGCAATGGAGTAACGACGCCGTTGAAATGAATCATCCAGAACCCCTGGCTTTTGCACTTTCCACAACATCCCCTGCAGGACAGCCCTCCTCAAGGATAGTTTTGTTAAAAGAAATTACAGATGGCGGACTCGTATTTTTCACCAATTATCTCAGTCGCAAAGGCGAGGAAATTGCTAAAAATCCGTTCGTGGCTGCACATTTTTTCTGGCCCTTACTCCAACGTCAGATAAGAATTGAAGGAAAGGCAGAAAAGACGTCCGAAGCGCTTTCCGACCAGTATTTTAACCAGCGCCCATTAGAAAGTCGAATTGCTGCTATAATTTCTCCCCAAAGTAAAATAGTCCCTTCGCGACGTTGGCTCGAGGAGGCTTTCGAAAATGCAAAGGAAACAAACAAAACAATTAAACGCCCAAAACATTGGGGTGGTTATGAAATCAAGCCCCACCAGATAGAATTTTGGCAGGGCCGTCCGAATCGATTACACGATCGTCTAGTTTACACTTTGATCAACGAAACCTGGCACATATATCGTCTCGCACCTTAGTTTAGAGCTTCGGTTTAACCACTGTAAATGTCCGGGTAATATTAAATCCAAAAAAGATATCGCCTTTATCCCATCTTCCCACCGTTTCTGTTATAAAGCCATGTTCGGTGATGGGATTGGAATTGGTGAAGAACAATTGGAAGACGTGTCCCCCCGTCTCTATGTCAAAGCCCACACTCAGGGAGTTGTTGAAATTATCGGCCGTTTTACCCGGCAACAGATAGAAATATTCTACATTCAGGCTGGTTCTTCGGGTGAGTTTAACCCTTCCCCCGGCTCCCAGGGCAAACACATCGTTCTGGTCGTCGGCGGCAGCCACCATGTTGCGATGAACCACGGTAGGGGTGAGCTGCAACGAGAGGGTCTCATTAAATTTGCGGGCGATAAGCAACTGATGCACATAGGAAAGCCTTGACGAGAAATAATTGTCGCGATCGGGATTTGGCCAGTGCAGGGTATTGATGCCCATGGAAGCAAAATAAGATAGCGTAACCGGCATCCAGCGCTGTCCCTCGCTTTGGCGCAGGAGTTTGATTTTTAGATGTCCGTCGAATATCTTTTTCCAGGTGCCCCGGCCTACCCCAAAACTGATATGGTCGTTGAGCCCGTATTCAAGGCCCAGCCGGATGGTTGCTGCATCGAGTCCCCAAAAATTGTAAGCTCCTTCATTGATTCTACCAAAGTGATGCGAGATGATAAAAACCATTTCACCAGGGGCTGGAGCCTGAACACTATGGTTTAGCACCACCCTTGTGGTCTTAAACGTACCATACGCGTAATCTGTTTGAGGGCCATCATCAAGCATGCTGAGCAGGTCTTCTTGTGCCTTAAGACCTTTTGTGAAAGATAAAGCCAGGATAACCCAAAAAAACGTTAAAAACTTATTCATTTGTTAAGTTTTTCGAATATTACATCCACGTTTATTTCGATAATTTCAGCTATGTTCTTAACAACAGCGGAAGGAATTTTAATATCGAAATCTTTTAGTTTAACTGTAAAAACGGCATTTCCATGAATTTTGCCATTCTTGGACTCAAGTACACCTGATGTTTCAATTGGCTGACTTACCCCATGCATGGTGAGGGTACCCTCAACCTGAGCGTTGAATTTCCCATCTTTAGTGAAGTCCATATCGGCTATGTTGGTTACTTTCCCTATGAATGTTGCATTGGGAAATTTATCAGACTCCATATAATTTTCATTAAATGTTCTTGCATCAATGCCTTTTCAAAGGCAAAAGACTTTATAAGTACTTTAAATACCATGTCTCCCGTAGTAACATCCAGAGCAGCATTCACCTGGTTGTTCACTGCTTCAATTTTCTCCATGGGTGCATCACTAAAGAATCGAATCTTTCCTGTTTTAGTTACATATTTTTGAGCCCAAACATCGCTAGCAGCCAGAGAAGTAATTATTAATAAAAAAAGAACTTTTTTAATATTCATAATGCAATGATTAAGGTTTAACAATTGTACAATTTTCCATGATAACATCTGTCTCATTATAACCCGTTAGCAACCCTTTAACAGCCAATTGCATGCCGGGTTTGACATTTAAGCTGGATGTATCGATGCCCGGTAGCAAAGTACATCGAATCCCTTCATCGCCAAAATCACCTTGATTAAAAACGAAAACAAGAACAAGAAGCGTATCGTTTTGCTCCCATCGCATGAAAGGCCCTGTAAGTTGGACAATTTTACCATTATATTTTTGTTCAGCTTCAAACCGATTCTTTACAAACTCGTCGAAACAAATCCTCGCTTCAGTAATAATCTCAGGTTTGGCTTGGGCATAATTCCTGTGAGGTTTGTTGTAAATAAACTTAAAAACTAACAAAGCCGCAACAAGACCAATAATAAAAAGTCCTACAATAACTTTTCCCCATTTTTTCATACTGATTGGTTTTTTGTTTGTGAAGCGATTGACTAATTTTCTGGAGCACCGGCATTTATCCAAATCTTCACTTTTTGAATATCACATGTGCTGAGTTTGTTACCCCCTTTAGGCATAGGGCTGTAACCACTCAGGTGAGCAATACTACCGTATAGTTTTCCATTCAGAGCAATAGTTCTTAACCCTTGATAATTGTCGGTAGCAATAGCTGCAGATGGTGCTGAAGCATTGTGACAGGCATTGCAGTATGTTTTCATCAAAGGGACGAGAGTAGTCTGATAACTAATATTTGTAGTATCGCACTGGGTTACATTAGGATAAAGTTCTTCTTCGTTATCGTAATAGCAGGAAGACCCACCGACTATTAAAAAAGCAAGAAGGATAACAGTCGCAATCTGATACTTGCGTCCATGGCTAATTTTGAGGTGTACCATCGGCAATCCATTTTGAGATTTTAGCAATACTGCAAGCATCCAGTTTTCCACTGGGAGGCATGGCAACGTAACCCGGAAGATGCTTGATAGATCCTAACAATTTGTTATTGTTTGTTGCCGCAGCAACAATTTGTTGATAATTCGTAAGTGATACACCACCTGAAAGATTAAGGGTTCCATGACATCCCATGCAGTAATTCTGAATAATTGGAAACACATGGGAGGCAAAAGAGACATTCACAGAGTCGCACTGGATCTCTTTACAATGATTGTTTTTAGCACCCTGCTCTATCCATTTTCTTACTTTAGCTATTTGCTCGCTGCTAAAAGCGGCCATCGGTGGAGGGGGCATCCGTTCGTTATCTGTTTTTATCAATACCTTATACAACTTGCTATCTGCAGGATTTCCCGGCTTAACCTTACCGGTGTTAATAATATTTGCATAATCCGTCATAATTACTCCTTCTTTGTACGATGCAACATCATGACAGCCCGACATGGCGCAATTCGATTGCAACAAAGGCAAGATCGTATTCACAAAATATACGGTATCGGCATTACACCCCCCACCGATATTATTTGTATCCGGACCCGGCCCTGGTGTTTCAGTTGGAGAATGCTTGCAACCATATGCTATAAATAGCATTAGCAAGGGTATACCAATAATTTTCAAAATTTTTTTTATCATTATTTTATAATAATTTTTGATACATGATGATAACCCCCTGCATGTAATTTTAGTATGTACAAACCAGCCTTGAGGGGGGTAGGAAGATTAAAAGTAAGCTCGTTAGCCCCATGCTTCAAACGCCCCTCAAACAAGATTACTTGTTCCTTTCCATCGAGAGAGACAAGGGCAATAGTACTTATTTCATCGGAAGGAAGATAAACATGCATGTTAAGTTTCTCAGAGGCAGGATTGGGTGATACAATTACACCGTAAGCGGGTTCGTTTTCGTCCATCCCTACATGATAATTTTCATCCACCGTAAGATGACTCAAAAACACATTGGGTTTCTTAATTACATGAGCCAGGTAAAAAGTAACGGGACCTGAACCCGGTTGGGAAGGTGCCTGCCATTGAAAAGTCCATGTAGCATTTGTAGAGCTTGAAGCTTGCGTATGGGTGATATATTTTCCCCCTGAAAGTACCTGAGAACCCGCACCCGCAATCAATGTTCCTACCTGTTCTCCTGAAGGCTTCTGGGGTGAGAGTTCAAATCCTTTTTTTCCCGTTCCTGAAAAAGCAACAGTGATGTTGTATGTTAATCCTGCAACATAGCCCGTTGAAGGAATATCCGTGCTGATTATCCCAGAAGTGTTGGTGGGGGTTCCCCCGTGACATGCTGTGCAATTTGCTCCATCGCCAGGAGAACCCGTATAACCCGCAGGCGCACCTGTAGGATATTTTAAGCCGCCTTCACCCGAAAAATTCAACAGTAAAATCAGCATCACTATTGCACCTCCGAAAAATAAAAATCTTGTTTTCATAATATCTAAATACTTATCAGTTTATCTTTTAACAAAATTAAACATAAAACTCCGAAGACTTTGTTAATATTTTATTAAATCACTTGGAAGAAAAAAATTTTGACATTTTCTGAATAACTATTCCCTGTTGTGCGTTTTTAGGTAATTTCCACAACAAGAATGAAGTTGAACAGGAGGACAGGGCACATCACCATATGAACAGAAAACACAACAATCACCTTTTTTGGGTCTGAGTAAAGTTTTACACTGGGAGCAGGTATAAAAAAATAGGCAAGCGTTTTCGGGCATATGCAATTTTTCAGCATTTTTACAAATTGGGCAGATTAACGTAGATTCATAGTTGATGTGCATACCTTTTATAATTTTCACTTAGGATAACAAGTTCTGATGATTAAAAGTTGATAAAATAAAAAGCACCGTTACATAGGTGTGTAACGGTGCTTGTATTGTTTGGGAGCTTACCAATCACTTAACTTCTTCGAAATCAGCGTCTTCTACAGGGCCATCACCTTTTCGGGGGCCATCATTGGCAGGATTGGGGCCCTGCTGGGCACCGCCTTGTGTAGCCCTGTACATTTCTTCACTGGCGGCCTGCCAGGCTTGATTCATCCGCTGAATGGCAGAATCTACCTGAGAGATGTTGCGTGATTTATAGGCATCTTTGAGTTCATTCAATGCACTTTCAATGTGAGCTTTTTTATCCGCCGGAATTTTATCTCCGTACTCTTTAAGCTGCTTTTCAGTTTGGAAAATCAAGCTGTCGGCCTGATTCAGTTTTTCGGCTTCCTCACGGGCCTTACGGTCGGCTTCAGCATTGGCTTCGGCTTCAGCCTTCATCCGCTTGATTTCTTCTTCGGTCAATCCGGTAGAAGCCTCTATACGAATACTTTGAGATTTACCTGTTGCCTTGTCTTTGGCTGATACATGCAATATACCGTTTGCATCAATATCAAAGGTTACTTCTATCTGGGGCACGCCACGCGGGGCAGGAGGTATTCCATCGAGGAAAAACCGGCCGATGGTTTTGTTGTCCCGAGCCATGGGACGCTCACCCTGCAATACATGAATTTCTACACTGGTCTGATTGTCAGAGGCTGTGGAGAACACTTCAGACTTTCGGGTGGGGATGGTGGTATTGGCTTCGATGAGCTTGGTGAATACCCCGCCCAGGGTTTCGATACCCAGTGAAAGAGGAGTTACATCGAGCAAAAGAACATCTTTCACTTCACCGGTAAGTACCCCCCCTTGAATGGCTGCTCCAATGGCCACTACTTCATCAGGGTTTACACCTTTAGATGGAGACTTTCCAAAAAAGTTTTCCACCAGTTTTTGCACCATAGGGATTCGAGTAGATCCCCCCACCAGAATTACTTCATCAATATCAGAGGGTTTGAGACCTGCGTCTTGCAAAGCTTTACGACAGGGTTCCACCGTACGCTGAACCAGATGGTCGATCAATTGCTCGAACTTGGCTCGGGTAAGCTTTTTTACCAGGTGTTTGGGAACCCCATCTACGGGCATGATATAAGGTAAATTAATCTCTGTTTCGCTGGAGCTGGAGAGCTCGATCTTAGCCTTTTCTGCAGCTTCTTTCAAGCGCTGAAGTGCCATGGGATCTTTGCGCAGATCAACACCTTCCTCGCGCTGAAACTCATCGGCCAACCAATTGATAATTTCCTGGTCGAAATCGTCGCCCCCCAGATGAGTATCTCCATTGGTAGATTTTACCTCAAATACCCCATCTCCAAGTTCAAGAATAGATATATCAAAGGTTCCGCCCCCAAGGTCATACACGGCTACCTTCAGGTCCTTATGTTTTTTATCAAGACCATAAGCCAATGCCGCAGCCGTAGGTTCGTTGATTATACGACGCACCTTGAGACCGGCAATTTCACCAGCTTCCTTGGTGGCCTGACGCTGTGAATCGCTGAAGTATGCAGGCACAGTGATAACGGCTTCGGTAACTTCATGCCCCAAATAGTCCTCGGCCGTCTTCTTCATCTTCTGAAGAATCATAGCCGAAATTTCTTGGGGCGTGTAATTTCGACCATCAATCTCCACGCGAGGCGTATTATTGTCGCCTCTTACCACTTTATAGGGAACCCTCTCGATCTCTTTGGTAACACGCTCGTAGGTCTCACCCATGAAACGTTTGATGGAAAATACGGTACGCTTGGGATTGGTGATAGCCTGACGTTTGGCAGGGTCGCCTACCTTACGTTCACCACTATCTGTAAAAGCCACAACAGAGGGCGTCGTACGTCGGCCTTCGCTGTTTGGTATAACCACAGGCTCATTGCCTTCCATCACGGCAACGCAGCTATTCGTCGTCCCGAGGTCAATTCCTATTATTTTTGTCATTGTTATCTGATTTTGTTGTTTAATTATGAATTCATTTTGACTGCCTTGCCGGTTCAAGCATTATGCCAAAGACCTATTACACAGCCAACGCCCTTTGTTTTTGATTATAAATTATTGATTCTTAGTCGTTTTTAATTACTTAGATATATAGCAACCGGCTGACAAAATGACAATATCGAGTCAATAAAACCCATAAATATTTCATAAGCACAACAAAATTGGAATCTGTGAAAAGGAAAATATAAAACCCCATAGCACTGAAGAATAGTAAAAATTCATACTCGTATACCTTCCTAGATATAAAGCATAATTTAGATTTGGCTGGCCCATTAATTATTCTTTAATGATATCACAATATTCAGCATAAAAAGTCAAACCTACCAACCTGAATACAGATGAATCTTTTAAGTCGAAAACATTGTAGAGTGGAGGTATACTACATTAACTAATCTTTCCCCCTTAACTCCCTTCTATCACATTCCACTACAAACACAATCGTTTAACAGCCAATGAAAACTAAACTTGTTAGTCCAAGCGAACAACTTTGAATTGAACCTCATATTACATGGGCATTTTCTCCATGGGCCAAAATCTTTCGCTAGCCGTGTAGAAACAAGGAATTGAATTTCATATTTAGTAATTGAATCTTAATTTTAATATTTGCCTGACACATTTAATAAATTATGCCAAATGAAGAGGTTGATCAATTCTTGTTCAGCCTTATCAATCATCCCATAAAAATTAATTATAAGGCATCTTAACAATTAAAACAAACCATTAATTCATACATTAATCAATAAATATAAACACAAAACACTTATTGTCAACAAATTAAATATATTCTGCAAAAATGTTAAACAAATTATAATATCAAGCATATTTAAACATAATTTATAGAAAACCTTTAGTGAATAAAGTAAAGGAGAGGCTCATGAATCCCAATTTTTGGTGAGTCAACTGCATAAAATTCATCATTTTTCAGGATTGTGCGCCCCTATGTATCCCTCTACTTTTGCAGCGAATTAAAAACAGGATTAACAATGATGAAAACAAAACTATTACTCGCATTTATCACATGTGCTTTAACAATGCAGGCGCAAGACCGATTGTTTACTTATACATACCAGAGCACTGTAATAAACAAAAATCAAAAAGAAATCGAATTCTGGAGTACACTAAAAACCGGAAAAACGAACTTTTAT
Source organism: uncultured Bacteroidales bacterium (assembly GCA_937981455.1). GTDB lineage: Bacteria > Bacteroidota > Bacteroidia > Bacteroidales > TTA-H9 > UBA2030. Next base: position 9,433 of record CALJNV010000065.1, read on the forward strand.
TCTCGACTAGACAACCGTTTAGAATATGAAATAGGATTGGGAAATAATATTCAAACGGCTTTTTATCTAAATCAATCGATGGTCACTCGAAGTATTGAGGTAGAGAATACTAAGTCATTGAAATCTGAAAATAAAATAAGTTTTTCGAATGAGTGGAAATGGAAATTACTCGATCCAGTGGCAGATCCGGTCGGTATAGCTTTATATGGTGAATTAGGGGTTGGAGGAAAGGAGTACGAACTGGAGAGCAAATTAATTATCGATAAAAAAATTCATAATCTAATAATAGCAACCAATTTTATTTATGAGTTAGAAATTGAGGCTGAACAAGAAAAACTTGAAATAAAATGGGAGAAAAAACAAAAAACAGATTTTCATATTGCACTTGCATATTTGCTGTCGCCTAGGTTTTCATTAACTATGGAAAATGCATTTAGAAATATTTTAGAAGATGGGAAAATTGTTCATAGCTCTTTATATGCCGGACCTGGATTTTCGTATGTTCAAGAAAATTTTTTTGTAAACTTCACTGCATTGCCTCAAATTAAATCGTTTAAAGGACAAAAATCAGGAGATAGAATCAATTTAAACGCATATGAAAAAGTACAATTTAGAATATTATTTTCTCATGTATTTTAAAAAACTTGTAATCATACTAATTATTACAACAATATTGATTGAGTGTGCTACTCCCCTATACCTACCCACAGAGATCGATGCTAAAAATTGCAACACATCAGTAGAAAAGCTCAAAATGGGGAGAGAACTGTATTTAAAGAAATGTGGTGGTTGTCATTCATTATATCTGCCCTCGCAATATACAAAACATGAATGGCAGAAAATAATGAATGAAATGCAAAAACCTGCAAAAATTAACAATTACCAAAAAGAACTGATTATAAAATATTTAATAATAAAATCGAAAAATAATTAGAGTTTTATTTTATTTTTAGCGCTCTATGTTTGGTCTTAAATATTTTATCGAACAATTGACTAAACATAGAGCGCTGTTGCTCGCATGGACTGAAAGTCGATCGAATACGATTTGTAATTACAGGTTCAACCTGCTAAAACAGATTTTTACTATAAAATTTTGAAAGCACCTGAAACCTTTCATCCGTTAATAATGCCAATCCCCTGGCGTTGCATAAAGACTCATTTTCGCCGATATATTGAGGGTCTTTCGAGGGTATTTCTGATCAAATGTATAGCACATAATCTATGGGAAAAACGATTTTTTAGCATTTATTAAGTCTTTCGACATAATAACCCCAAGGCGATTCCACCTATTGATTTCAAAAGGTAAATAAAAACCAAATAGAAAAACCATTTACGAATGTCAAAATAAAATCATAAAATAAGGCAGGAAAAGCGTACCTTTCCTGCCTTTGCATAAAAAACTTAATTCTTTAAAGGCTCCCATAAATTAATCCTGTGAGGGTAGCCATTACTACAACCAAAGAGACATAAACGATGGTTTTTTGGGTCCCCAATACGCCACGAATCACCAACATATTGGGTAAAGAGAGGGAAGGGCCGGCCAGGAGCAGAGCAAGCGCAGGCCCCTTTCCCATTCCCGAAGCTATCAAGCCTTGCAAAATAGGAACTTCAGTTAAAGTAGCAAAATACATAAAGGCCCCTACAATAGAGGAGAAAAAGTTAGCAAACAGAGAATTACCCCCCACAAGGGTGGATATCCACGAAGGGGGAATGATGCCCTCAATACTGGTTTGGTCGTGAGTACTGCCCAGTAAAAATCCGGCAATAACTACTCCCAGTCCCAGCAAAGGCATGATTTGTTTGGCAAAGTCCCAGGTAGAGAGTGTCCATTCTTTGTTGTCAGGATCGCGATCATCGAGCAAGGTGATAAAACTGAGAGCTGCTACACCAACCATCATGGGAACAAGCGGTTGAATTTTTGGGTCACTGATCCAATTGAGTGATAGAAAAATGCTAAGTACCGTAACAGCCACGCCCATCCATACATGCCATCGATTGAGTTTTAGAATATAGATGAGAGAATAAATCAGAAACAAACCCCAGAAGGCAGTAATTTGCCATTTATGGCTCCAAATCCAATACCAGGCACCAGAGGCATCGCTCGCAGGTTTGCCCCAGTTAGCAAATACCAGAATGAGCACCAGCACAAAGAAATGAAGTGAGGTTTGCCACATGGGCCGTTTTTCTGGGGGAGGTACTATACTCATTTGCTCCTCCTTTTTGGCTTTTTCCTCTTTGCGATATATAAGGGACATAATACTACCAATAACCACACTAAAAACAACGGCGCCAATGGTTCTTGCTACCCCCATTTCAAATCCCAGGATACGAGCCGTAAGAATGATAGCTAAAATATTGATAGCAGGGCCAGAATAGAGAAAAGCAATAGCAGGCCCCAGCCCTGCGCCTCTCTTATAAATGCTTGTGAATAAAGGGAGTATGGTACAAGAGCATACCGCCAAAATGGTTCCAGAAACTGAAGCCACAGAATAAGCCAACCATTTTTTTGCATTGGCTCCAAAATACTTTAGCACAGAGCCCTGGCTGACAAATACCGAAATAACTCCTGCAATGAAAAACGCTGGCAGTAAGCAAAGGATTACATGCTCGCGAGCATACCATTTTACAAGGTCAAAAGTGGCGCGAATAGCATTCTGAAACCTGAGACTTTCAATAGGAAGAAAAAATGCTACTCCAAATATAAGTGCTATCCATCCAAGGGTACGCAATTCCTTGTTTTTTTCCATAGGTTATTGAGATAAAAGATTAATATTTAATGTATTACCTAAACATAGGGCTGACATACAACATCCACAGGTAATACAACCCGACGATAATAAATAATATAGCAACCCCTTTTCGAAACCAAAGTTCGAATACCTTGATTTTGTTGTAAAGAGATCCCACTTCTGATAGGGTAAATGCAATGAAGTAGGCAAAGATGATGACCGGGAGGCCAGTGGCTAATGCAAAAATGAGTGGTAGGTAAAGGCCTGAGGCCGATGTTATAGTCATAGGAATGAGCATGCCAAAATAGATAACTCCGCTGTAGGGGCAAAACGCCAGAGCAAATACAATTCCCATTATCAGAGCCATGGTAGATGAGCCTCTTGATGCTGCAATTTTAAATTTTTCGCTCAGTCCACCCAAACCTGGTATACTGATTTTGATAAAATCGAGCATTAAGAAACCCACAACAAGAAAAAGAGGACCTACAATTTTTTCGCCATACATCTGAAAAAACCGCGCTAGATGAACTTTGCTCGCACCGAGGTATAAAATCAAGGCCAAACCAAAATAGGTAATAGCTCTACCCAGCGTATATACCAGTCCATTGATAAAAACTTTACGACGATTTTCAATATTTTGGCCAATATAGGCCACAGCAGTGATGTTGGTGGCCAAAGGGCAAGGGCTAATGGATGTCATTAAGCCCAGTAAAAAAGCAGTAAGAAACTGAAATTGTGAATTATCAACAAAATTTTGCAAAGTTTCCATGTTGTTATAAGTTGTTCTTCTCCGCAAAGAGGTTATTAAAAAGTTGGCGGGCCTTTTGCCAATTGTCGCGGTTCAAGCAATATCTAATATAAGGAGCCTCTATTTCACCCTGGATTAGGCCAGCAAATTTAAGCTCTTTAAGATGTTGAGAAAGAGTACTACGACCTACCCCGATCTCTTCCGCTAAATCCCCACTGTAGCAACAAGAATTCATATGAGCCAGACTCATAACAATATAAAGGCGTACAGGATGACTTAGAGCTTTGGCAAGCTGAGCCATTTCTTTTAAATCTGGCGAGATGAGTTCGGTCTTTTTATCCATTGAGATGCTTTAAAATAAAATTCTTGATTTCTTCTTTAGACAATACTCTTCCGCTAGCTACTACTTTTTCGTTGATTGCCATTGCGGGTGTGGCTAAGATACCATAATTCATTATTTTAACAATGTCCTCTATTTTCTCAATTTGAGCATCGAAACCGTTTTCTTCGACAACTTCGCGAATAGCTCTCTCAAGCGTTTTGCATTTGGGACAACCAGGGCCAAGAACTTTAATATTCATACTCATGTGTTTATAATTTTAAAGGTTAGCATTTCTTTATTTCGCAAATTTACGAAATGTTTTTTGATGAATGATGAACAATTTTAAATCCTATAGATAAAAAATTTTGAGATTTTCATGATTAAGACGTTTCTTCAAGTAGTTACGTAAAACGATTTCCTCAGAAGGAAGAAATTTTTGCTTGTCTGTATGGATTATAACCAGCTGCAGGGGGATCATTTTATTTTTATCAGAAAAAAGATAAGTATTTGAAATTGCTATACTTTTAATGGAAGGAAAAATCACTTTGAGTTCATCGATAAGCTCTCGGCCTTTCATTTGAGCTTGGATCAAGCTATCGATAGTCTTATTTTTAGCATTTAATTGAATCCTAATATTTTCAAGTTTGATGGCCATTTGGGAGAGATCCTTCAATCCCGAATCATCGATACTGAAACCTTGCAAAATTTCTACATTGGCTTTCAGCTTAAAGAGGTGGGTTTTGGCTTTGAGTTCATTCTTTTCATCTTCGCTCAAGCTTCTACCTCCATAAACAAGTTTTATATGTTTTTGATCTACATCCACATGATGTTTTAGCAGGTAGGCTCCCTTAAGGTACGTCACATTTTCGATGTATAGATTTGTTTTTTGGATAAATTTTTCCCTGGCTATGAGCTTATAAGCAAAGTATATACTTGGTATGAGCGTAATAATAATGACGGCATATAGGATCCGATTGATTTTTTGAATTTTCACGGGATGGGCAATATGAGCCAAGGGAAACCTAAGAATTTTAGAAACCACAAGCGCAGCAAGGGCTATAAACACAGTATTTATAGTAAACAAATAAAAGGCGCCCAAAAAGAAAGAAGGCTGCAAAGTTGCCAGGCCATATCCTGCAGTGCACAAAGGTGGCATAAGGGCAGTGGCGATGGCCACACCGGGAATAACATTACCCTTGAGACGTGTACTTATGGCAACGATTCCTGCCAAACCGCCGAAAAGGGCAATGACGACATCATAAAGGGTAGGGCTGGTGCGAGCCAATAATTCTGAGTGTGCAGAGGATATTGGACTCATTAAAAAATATATAGTGGAAGATGCTAATCCTGCAATTATTGCAAAAGTGAGATTTTTAAGAGCCCGACGCAACATGGGCAAATTAAACGTAGCAATGCTAAATCCTATAGCATTGATAGGTCCCATAAGGGGCGAAATAAGCATGGCACCAATGATAACAGCGGTCGAGTTCATATTCAATCCCACAGAAGCCACAATAATAGCAAAAGCAAGAATCCACAAATTGGTACCCTTAAATACTAGCCCTTTTTCTATTTCTTCTTTAATCTTGTCAAAATCCTCCAAATCGGAACGTAAATCAAAATAATGTAAGAATTTGTAAATAAGAAAATTAAAATCAAAATTCATAAAAAATCGAATTGAATAGACAAAAATACAAAAAGCCGGCCCTCAAAGCCGGCTTTTCAAAAACGGAAGCAGATTGTTTTATAAGCTTTTAATTTCTGCAATTAGTTGCTGAAGAGTAGCTTTGGCATCCCCAAAGAGCATACGGTTTTTGGGGTGATAGAACAGATTGTTTTCAATAGCTGCATAGCCTTTGGCCATGGAGCGTTTCATTACAATAACATTTTTGGCTTCCCAAACACGAATAACAGGCATTCCGTAAATGGGGCTCGAAGGATCTTCTTCAGCGGCAGGGTTTACCACATCGTTTGCGCCGATGACGATCACCACATCGGTATTAGGCATTTCCTGATTGGCATCTTCGGCTTCTACTAATTTTTCATAAGGCACATCGGCTTCAGCTAGCAAAACATTCATATGTCCTGGCATACGGCCGGCTACGGGATGTATGCCGTATTTTACTTCTACCCCCTTATCGGCAAGTAACTTATCAAGTTCATGACATAGGTGCTGGGCTTGGGCTACGGCCAACCCGTAACCGGGTACGATATAAACCTTTTGAGAATAGCTCAGCAAAATGGCTGCATCGCTTAAAGTGATTTCTTTAACAGTTTTGTCAACATCTTGGGCACCGGCCGCTGAGCTTCCACCAAAAGCACCAATAATAACATTGAGCAATGAGCGGTTCATGGCATTGCACATGAGGATGGTAAGAATGGTACCCGCCGAGCCTACCAAAATACCTCCTGTAAGCATAGCCCGGTTATCGTACAGAAACCCACCCATGGCCGCGGCTACACCGGTAAATGAATTAAGTAAAGAAATTACAACCGGCATGTCGGCCCCGCCAATGGGCATTACAAAGCTAACACCGTAAACCAGAGCCAAAATGGCAAATGCATAAATAGCAATCATCTCGGGCTTTTCGGGCTGCAACAATACAAATACTACCAGGAAGAGTAGCAGGGCCAACAAGGCCATGTTCACATAACGCAGCCATTTGGCCTTGATGTCGCCAATATTGCCATTAAGCTTTCCAAAAGCGATCATACTACCGGCAAAAGATACCGAACCTATAAGCAATCCGAGCATTACGGCGAGGGTGTATCCATTGGTCATGCCATATCGGGCAACCAGGTCTTGGGGTACATGGGGAAACTCCATCAGCGAAATGAGGGCTGCGCAAGCTCCCCCCATGCCATTGAAAAGCGACACCATCTGGGGCATGGCTGTCATTTTAACTTTTTTAGCAGCCACCCAACCCACTACTGAGCCAATAATTAATCCCCCGAAAATCCAACCAAGGTTTCCGATACCCTCGTAGTGCCCATCGTTTTGTTTGACCTTATGGAAAAGAATAGTAAATAGTATGGCCATACCCATACCAAAGGCAGCCCAGAGATTGCCTGAACGGGCTGTATCGGGATGGCTGAGTTTTTTGAGCCCAACAATAAAAAGCACCGAGGCCACAAAATATGATATTTCAAGTATGGAAAATTCTTGTGAATATTCTACAAACTTCTGAAGGGTTTCCATAGGGCTTCCTCCTTACTTTTTGGTTTTCTTTTTCTTAAACATCTCGAGCATGCGGTCGGTAACTACAAAACCACCAACTACATTGAGTGTACCCAGAATAACAGCAATAAATCCGAGGATTTTAGGGAGGAGTTCCTGCGCGTGGCCCATCACTATAATGGATCCTATAATAACTACGCCATGTATGGCATTAGCACCCGACATTAAAGGGGTATGCAAAACAGCTGGAACGTGCGAAATCACCTCTACGCCCAGGAATACAGAAAGGATGATAATAAAAATGGCATCCTTATATTCGTAAATAAATTTCAAAACTTCATCCATAATTTTTAGTATTTTGAACCATTTAATAAGTGATATCTTCAGGATTCGATGGCAGATTTAATTCTTTCATGCACAATCTCCCCATTAAAAGTAACAGCGGTACCTTTTACCAAGTCATCGTTCCAGTTGAGGTTGAGGCTTCCGTCTTTGGCAATAATAAGTTTTAAGAAATTGAGATAATTTTTACCCAGCATACGACTGGCATCTGTAGGCATTTCGCTGGGAAAGAAAGAATTACCTATTATTTTGATTCCCTTGTGCACAATGGTTTGGTTGTTTTGGGTTAATTCGCAGTTGCCTCCTGTAGAAGCAGCAAGATCGATGATAACACTACCCGGCTTCATAGCTTCTACTGTAGCTGTTCTTAGTAGCAAGGGGGCACGTTTACCGGGAATTTGTGCGGTACAGATGACCACATCGGATTTCACTGCATGGTCGTGAATAGCTTGTGCTTGGCGTTGTTTAAATTCTTCGGTCTGCTCTACCGCATAGCCTCCAGCGGCTTTGTCTTCGATGGCGCCCTCCACCTCTACGAATTTTGCGCCAAGCCCCTGCACTTCTTCCTTCACAGCTGAACGCACATCGAAGGCTTCAACCACAGCACCCAGTTTCCGAGAAGTAGCAATAGCTTGCAATCCGGCCACACCAGCGCCCAAAATCAGCACCTTGGCAGGGGTGATGGTACCGGCTGCAGTCATAAACATTGGGAAAAATTTAGGTAACTCGCTAGCTGCTTTTAATACAGCTTTATACCCCGCCACGGTAGCCATCGACGAGAGAATGTCCATACTCTGGGCCCTTGTGGTTCGCGGAATGATGTCGAGACTGAAAGCTGTAGCGCCCACTTGAGCCAATGTTTTTATTTGTTCCTTCTCGAAGTAGGGATTCAATGCGGCCAACAAGGCTTGCCCTTTGCGAACCTTGCCCAGATCATCAGAAGTTAGTGGATTGATAAATAATAAAAGATCGGATTGCTCAAAAACCTCGTCTCTTGTAACCATTTTTGCTCCTACTGCTTCATAATCAGCGTCAGAAGCATAGGCTGTTAGGCCAGCCCCTACTTCCACAAGCACCTCGGTGTTGAGCTTTACCAGTGCGGCCGCCCCTTCGGGTAAAATGGCCACCCGGTTTTCGGGTTGTTTTTCTTTTAAGATTCCTATTCGCATAGAATGGGGATTTTGGGTTTATGGCAAAAGTAATAAAAGCCCCATAGAGCGCAAGCACTTCAAATCCTCCATCTTTTTTATCTTCTTACTAAGCTTTATATTTGTGGCAAAAATTTATCATGCGCCTCATATTATTCCCTTTGGGGTTTCTTTTTGCATTTTCCGTATCTGCCCAGAACTCACTTAAGGGTTTCTATGAACTGATGGAAGCTCTCCGATCAGGGAAACACGTAAAAATGGTGGTTGAGTACAAAAAATGTCAAATGATATCAGATAATGAAATCGCAGAAAAAATCCCAGATGCTATCGGTGGTATGTCTATTGATACCTGGGAATATTTTGCTAAGGGAAGTATCAGAAATGAAAAAGCATTTGTTGCATTTTCTGCTTCGCATCTCATACAATATCCCAAAGGCGATGGATATGTATTTAATTACGTAAAGGTGAAGGTAGCAGAAGACAACAAAGTAAAAATTACCGCCCGTTATATTGACCCTAAAACCTTCGATACTTTGATGGATGAAAATTTTTTCGGTGAGATAAAAAATGACAAAAATGAGGGAGGGGTCCTGTTTCTTTTAAATCAATAACATGTTGAAATATATCACTCAATTAACCTGCAACCTTTTAAATACTAAACAAAAACACCGGTTGCGTCCTCTCAAAGGTGTATTCTTATTTATTGCTATAACCCTTGTTGTCCATTTGAGTTTCAGAGCATGGGTATCAATAGATTATTTTCCAATAGGAAAACTCATTCATAGGGCTTATGCTTTGATGGTTGAGATAGTATTTGCTCAATCGCGGTGGGTCATTCAGCATATGATTGGCTATGAGGCCACACCCATACATTACACGATGTATTTTGCTGAAAACGGATATATAGCCATCAACGAGGGTTGTTCTGGGCTGAAGCAATTTTTGCAGGTAGGTTTACTTTTTCTAATCTATCCAGGTCCCTGGAGGCACAAGCTTTGGTTTATATCTTTGGGCATATTATTAATGCACCTTACAAATCTCTTCCGAATCATTGGCTTATCAGTGGTTTTACATCATTACCCTGACATATGGAAATTTAGCCACGATAATGTTTTCAGACCTTTGTTTTATGTTGTAATTTTTACCCTTTGGGTGGTTTGGGAAGAAAAATTTGCAGGTCAGGGAAGGGGATGAACAACCAAACATCGGATCATTTGTCTCAAACTACCTCGTCGCATCATTTGGGAGGTCAAAAGTAAGGCCATAATTTTGCGCCTTTGTTTTTTAAACCCATGGATTCAATCTTTATTGTGCTTTTGGCAGTAGCTCTGTCGTTCGATTCGTTTGCAGTTTCCATTTCGTGTGGGTTTTATATGCCATCCATCACGTTTTTTAAGGCCTTACGCATAGCATTTTCGTTGGCCACTTTCCAAGCACTCATGCCCCTGCTAGGTTGGTCGCTGGGCGAATCTTTCAAGCCCATGATACAAGAATTTGACCACTGGGTAGCCTTTGGGCTTCTTACCTTGCTTGGGTTAAAAATGAGTATCGAAAGTTTCTCAACAAACACCGAAAAAATATTCAATCCTTTGGATCCCATAACCTTACTGGCATTATCGTTAGCTACCAGTGTCGATGCCTTAATTGCGGGTTTAAGTATTGCCATGGCCGATATGGCTATTTACACCAGTGTAATCATTATTGGTGGAATCACCTTGTGGGCAGCAATGATGGGAATATTCATCGGGAAAAAAACCGGCACGCACATTGGTAAAAAAGCCGAATTGTTTGGTGGAATCGTGCTTTTTCTTATTGGATTGAAAGTACTTTTACAGCATACCGTGTAAACCCAATATTTAGGGTGGAGTGCTTTTTTTATCCCTTCAACCTACTGAAAAAGGGCCAGCAGTTAAAATCCATATAAAAAAATCTTTTATATTTAGGCAATAAAAATATTATTGCCATGGAACTTCATTATTCTTTATGCAGCAAACGCACCAAGGGTTCGGAGATACGCGAAGTACTTAAGTATACGCGTTTGCCGGGTATCATATCATTTGCTGGGGGGTTGCCAGATCCATCTTTGTTTCCGTTAGATGATATCGCAAGAATTTCTTCAGAAGTTTTGCGCGACAAAGGATTTCTTGCACTGCAATATGGACCCACGCAAGGAGAAAGCGAAATGATAGATGCGTTGATTTATCACATGAAAATGTTTGGTGAAAATGCTTCGCGAGAAAATATCTGTGTAACATCCTCTTCCCAACAAGGCTTGGACCTGGTTGCCTTAACGCATCTTGATCCAAATGATGAAATGGTCATGGAGTTACCTTCATATTTAGGAGCGATACAAGCTTTCGAGAGGAGTGGTGCGATCATGCATGGGGTACCCCTCGAAGCTGATGGCATGAACATGGACATACTCGAAGAGCTTGTGAAGCGCAAGGAAAAGGAAAAAATTAAGTTGCGCTTTATTTATGTAATCCCCGATTATCAAAACCCTGCTGGAGTGGTAATGTCATTGTCGAAGCGCGAACGTTTGATAGAAATTTCGAAACGGTATCAAATTCCTATCATAGAAGATTCTCCCTACCGAGAGATATGCTTTTGCGGAGAGGTTCTTCCCAGTCTTTGGACTCTTTCAGGGGGGGAGGGTGTCATTCAGCTTAAAACCTTCTCAAAGATGTTATTTCCAGGTATGCGATTGGGTTGGATTACTGCTGAGCCCGATGTCATTTCAAAATTAGCCCTTATGAAACAATCGGTCGATCTTTGTACGCCCACATTCAACCAGCTTATTATCGCCCGATATATCATGGAAAATCGAATGAGAGAAACTATTGGTCGGGCGGTTGAGCTTTACCGTCAAAAAAATGCTGTAATGATCACTGCACTTCGCGAGTTCATGCCAGGTTATGTACATTGGACCGAACCCGATGGGGGTATGTTTTTGTGGGTTACCCTACCCGAGGGCTGGAACGCAGCAGACATGATTAAAACAGCTGCAGAAAAGGGTGTGGTATTTGTTACGGGCCGCCCCTTCCACTGCAATGAACAAGGAGCCAACACCTTGCGCCTGAATTATTCCTTCCCTACAATTCAACAAATTCGTTTAGGCATTGAGAGACTTGCGCAAACGATTGGTGAATATGCTAAACCCTAAGCCTTTGAGCCGAAATTCTCAGGAACTTCTATAGCAATAATTTTTCCCGATACACAGAGAGTATCCCCTGCATAGAGTTTTGCTTCTACAATCACTTTTCTGCCTTTAACCTCGGCAATATGACCGATGATTCGGAGTTCTGGTCCTAAGGGAGTTGGAGCCAAATAGTTAACCTGTAATGAAGCGGTAACACATCGAGGGGCATTGTAAGGTTTAATTTCAATGCCGCGCTCACGAGCTAAAGCCAGTGCAGCGCTACCTGTACCGTGACAATCAATAAGAGAGGCAAGCAAGCCACCATAAACATAGCCAGGTATGGCGGTGTGAAATTGCGATGGAACAAATGTAGTAAGGGTATGGTCACCTTCCCAGTGTGTCTTCAACTGGTATCCGTGAGCATTGAGCCTTCCACAGCCATAACACTGTGCAAAATGATCGGGGTAATAATCCTGAATAGCTATCATACAAACGGGGATTTACCCAAGGAAAACCCTCCCTCTGCCTATAATGTTCACATAAAATTTATCTAATAAGTGTTATTTGTCCTTTAAAAATACGTTTATTGCCCGGAGCAGTTTCGCCCTTGCCTCGATATTCAACGAAGTAAACATAAACATCGGGAGGCGCAGGATTTCCTTTTATTTTTCCATCCCATCCTTGCATTATGTCGTCGGTCTGGTAAACCAACTGGCCATGCCGGTCGTAAATATAAAGACGATAATCGAGGGTAGCATCAGAAACCAACACGTAGAATACATCGTTAATGCCATCACCATTGGGTGAAAATGCATTAGGTGCATTGATAATCCCACTACAAAGCTCAATTTTTATAGTATCGCGCACCTGGCATCCTTCATTGTAGACTTTCACCCAGTAAGTGCCGCTTTGGATGACAGTAAAGGTACGGCGCTGGCTACCATCCTGCCATTCGTACCACGTACTTCCATCACCTCCACCAGCATCCAAAATCACAGGATCGCAGCCAAAAAGATTAAGATCTGGGCCAAGATTCAGGTAAGGAGTACTACGCACCAAAAGTTGAAAATCGAGGGTATCCTTACACCCTGAACGGGAGGTTCCTACAAGTTGATAATCCATAGAATGGGGTGGGCTAATTATTATTGAATTTCCAGCGTATGGCTTCATATAGTCTCGAGGTATCCACTGATAAGTATTAGCACCGCCTGGAGTTACAACCAATGATGAGTCACGACAAATAGCAGGGGCTTCAGGTGAAATGGAAAGTTCTGGTTTGGGATTAATTATCAACTGTATACTATCAGAGTAAACACCGCAGGGTGAATTGCCTACAACATTCAGAATCAGCCAGGCTGCCTGACTTTGATGGATGTCTACCTCAGGGATATAGATCGGATCGATGATATTGTAGGCTGAAAGCTGTCCCGGACCTTTGAGTCTCCAATAAAAGGAGTCGTAGTGCGCGGCAGTAACACCTGAAACGCGGTAAGTAAGTCCCTCGCACACAGAATCTATCCTTTTATTCAACGTATAAATCGGTGCCGGAACTACATCAATGGTTACATTAACACATTCGCTGACTCCGCAGATATTTTCGTAACGTGCATAATATGTGGTTGTTAATTCAGGGGAAGGAATAATCAAAGGATCAGCTACACCGAGTGGACCGGCTCCACATGCCATGGAGAACCAACGCAGAGAGTCTCCATTACCTCCTAGGGCCTCAATCACCAGATCACCAGGATCATCGGAACAGAAGGAGTAATTATTGGGTAATAGGGCATCAGGGGGAGCTGGAGTGTTTACTTTGATGATAATAGATTCCCATTTCGATGGACCGCAGTAGGTTTCCCAACGGGCTAAAAACTTTGTGGTAATTTGGGGTGCAGCAATTTTTAATGTATCCCCGGTTCCCACAGGCACGGTGTCGGGTGTATCTATTCTGCGCCACACAATGCGATCACCATAACCTCCGCGTGCAACCAGTGTTAATTGCTTAACAGCCCCCATACAATAATTATTAGTGTCTGCCGTAATACTGTCGGGTTTTCGAGCTGTATGGACCACGACCTGTACCGAGTCGCATTCCGATACCCCACAGGCATTCTCCCAACGGGCATAATACCATTTGCTGACGATGGGTGCTGGAATGCTTAGGGTTGTCCCCACTCCTATGGAAGGACCACCACATGAATTGACAAACCACCTAACCGTTTGCCCCCAGGGAGAAACTGTGTCGCCATAACCACCTACGGCAGTAAGATTGATGTAATCCACTGATCCTATACAATAAAACGAAGTATCCACGAACAGGGCAGCAGGTTTCACAGGTAGCTGTACGACCTGTGCACTGACCTCTGCACATGCGGATTGCCCGCAGACATTTTCCCAACGTGCATAATAGGTGGTGGTGGTATCAGGCGAGGGGATTTTTATTGTAGTTCCCGTCATTAAGGGAAATGTACCGCATCCCTTGGCATACCATACCAATAGATCTCCGTATCCACCAGAGGCGGTCAAAGTAATGCTATCGGGGTCGTTGTAGCAAACAAATTGAGGTTGCACCAGGGCAACCGATGGGGGTAAGGGCTCATTGACAAACACTTCAATCCACTTACATGGTGTTGTATCACATGCATTGGCATTGCTGGCATAGTAGATAGTAGTGCTATCTGGGGCCGGAAGGGAAACGGTGGTGCCTGTGGCAATAGGGGTTCCGCCACATGAACCCGCATACCAAAGTACCTGATCGAAAGGCCCGAGGATTCCGTAAGCTGTAAAAATGAGATTCCCGTTGAAAGAAGCGCAAATATTATTTTGGCTTACTGCAATAGAATCGAGTTCGCGGGGCTTGGGATAAACATTAATTTGCAAGGAATCACATGCTGAAGCTCCACACGAATTGGTCCAGCGTGCATAATACAGGGTAGAATCCTGAGGGGCTGTAATCATGAGTGGATTTCCCGAGCCCAAATAGTTGCCATTGCAAGCCCCTTCGAACCATTCGATTGCATTGCCTGATCCACCGTTGGCGTATAGATACAAAATGTTAACAGAGCCCTCACAATAGTCATTTTCTGAACTATAAAGGCTTTGTGGAGGTTCTGGTAATTGAATAACATCCACTGTCAGACTAACGCATAGGGTAGTTCCGCATTTATTTTTCCAGTTTGCAAAATAGGTCGTTGTTGAGTCAGGGGCTGCTAAGGTAAGCGATGTTCCTGTTCCTATAGGAGTAGTTCCACATGCATCTTTAAACCACGTGAGGGTATCCCCTAATCCTCCAATTCCGCTCAATGTTATCTGACTCACTGCCTCTCGACAAAAACCGTTAGTATCCACGCTTAGGGCTAATGGGGGCAAGGGTTGGGGGGTTACATTTACTCTGATGCTATCACAAGAGCTGATTCCACATATATTCTGCCAGGTAGCCCAGTACCAGGTGGTATCCTGTGGAGCGGTTATAATGAGCGGCTGACCTTGTCCTACAAGTACTCCCTGACAGTAATTCTTCCACCATTTGAGTGTGCTGCCCACGCCACCCTCTGCCGTTAGCGTAATGATGTTAACCGTTCCCTCGCAGTAATTGTTTGTATCCACGTTTAAAGTGCTTGGGGGTTGTGGAATAGGTATTACGTTGATGGTAATGGAATCGCATGCTGATTCGCCACAACTATTTACCCAACGAGCATAATAAACGGTGGTATCTGATGGAGCAGTAATTTCTAGCATCAAGGGAGGCTCGAATTTGCCAACAAGGGTACCTCCACAATTGCCTGTAAATACCTCCACTGTATCTCCAGCACCTCCGTTCACTCCTATAAAAAGATTTGTAATAGTTCCTGAACAATAATTATTCGTATTAGAGAAGACGCTCACAGGCTTTAGAGGCAAAGGAATGATGCGGGTGGTCTTGGTCGTGTCATTCTGGCAGCCGTTAGGGTCCGCATAATGATATGTTACTGACTTAAGCCCCGGCCCTGCAGCTGAGGGATTGAAAAGAGCTGTACCATTTCCCTGGTCGGCAATGCCGGGTCCGAAAAAAGCGCCTGAAGGGGCATGGTTGCCGGTAAGCAATACGGGTGTGGCGTCAACACAATAAGTGATATCGAATGGAGAAAAATCTACAGTGGGCTTGGGCAGTACATTGATTTGATAGGTTGTATCATTGATACATCCATTAAAATCAACAACAGTGTAGGTAATGTTGAATGGACCGCCCACCCCGGCAGAGGCAGGGTTAAAAACGGCTTGCCCTGTCAGTAAGTCGGTTATGCCAGGACCATTGAATTCTCCTAATGGAGCGTAATTACCGGTAATGGTATCCGGAGTGCCGTTTATGCAATAATTGACCTGTATATCAGTAATTACTGGAACAGGTAAGGGGAATATAGTCACCTCAAGGAAGGCTGTGTCAGCGCATGCATTGGCATCGAAATAAAAATAATATATTCTGTGAGTGCCCAGGCCTGCCTGCGCTGGGCTAAAGGTAGCCGTGCCATTGTTGTTGTCAGTAACTCCAGGTCCACCAAAATGCCCGGCAGGGGCATAATTGCCAGTTAGAACTGCCGGAGCACTGTTGAGACAATAATTGGATTGAAGCCCTATGAAGTTTACATAAGGTAATGGATTTACCGTGGTGGTTTTGGTCATGGTGCTCACACAACCATTCAAGGCTTGGTAAGTATAGGAAATATTGTATGGCCCCCCTACACCGGCTGCGTAAGGATCGAACGAAGCAGTACCATTATTGAAATTAGTAATACCAGGCCCCTGAAATGAACCCATAGGAGCAAAATTACCGGTGAGGATAACGGGTGGCATATTAGGGCAATAGTTTAATTCGAGACCATAGAAATCCACATTGGGTGCCTGATGAACGGTAGTAGTTTGCATGTAAGAATTTTGACACCCTGAAGGATCGGTGTAAGTATATGTAAGGGTATGAGTTCCTGCACCAGCCATTGAGGGGTCAAAAATTGCTGTGCCGTTTCCATTATCCGTGATACCCGGCCCGCTGAAAGTACCCGCAGGAGCCCAGTTACCTATAAGTATAGAAAAACCACTATTGGTGCAATAACTTCCTAAGAGACCTGAAAAATTTACCTCAGGGAGATCATACACTGAAGTATATTGGGTGGCGGTATTGGTGCAAC